>CAIMCT010000120.1 GCA_903839535.1 uncultured Desulfobacteraceae bacterium | reverse complement strand
CAGCAATTCTCACTGTCAATTCAGGAAGCGCAACCGGAACATTGGTAATTACTGATCCTTCGTCCGGCGCAACGACATCAATTACGGTCACAGTAGCAGTTGTTCCTCCAACTGTAACAACTGATGTTGCGACACAGGCAACCCAATCGACTGTTATATTAAATGGAAATATAACTGTAACAGGAAGTGCTTCACAAATTGTGAGGGGTTTTCAATACGGTGGAACGACTTTATATGGCGCAACAACATCTGAATCTGGATCTTTTTCAACTGGTGCGTTCACCGCTATTTTAACGGGATTAGGTTGTAGTGGAACATATCATTTTAGAGCATATGCATCAAGTTCTTCTGGTATTGGATACGGTGTCGACAGAACATTTACAACTTCAGCTTGTGGCATTGCAAATGCAACAGGCGAAATATATTTTGATGTTGGTTCTCATGGCTATGGAATCACAGGTGATAATGGATATTTAAACTCAGGTAATATATATGCTAAGGCTTACGATGGAGATTTTACAACTTCTTGGGATTCAAATCAGACTAATCCATGGATTGCGGTAGATCTTACAACACCTGCAAGAGCAACTCGTATTGAAATTGCTCCAGCTTTGGGCACAACAGCAAGGGTCGCCGGGTCAATTTTCCAAGGGGCTACTTCAAATGCTCAAAGTGGACCTTGGACAACAATTTACACCCTTCCTGTTGGATATTATCCACAAAGGCAATTTACGGAAGTTCCGGTGGACACAGGAGGGGCAAGTTATAGGTACTATAGACTTCTAACCCCAAGTGGTTTGGGAGGAAATATTGCAGAATTCAGAGTCATTGGATTACCAGGTAATGCAACTCCATATCAACCAGTTGCTTCAGTCGTTGCACCACAAGGAGGCTATTTTCCAGCGCCTATAAGGGTTAGAATAAGTAGTCTAACGACAAACGCTACAATCTATTATACAACAGACGGAACAATTCCAACTATTTCCGGTGGTGTACCTCAAGGAACAACTCAACTCTATTCCGCACCAATCGTAGTTAGTGGAACAACAACCGTAAAATCAATTGCGGTAAGTGAAGGCCAATTTGTTTCTAATGTGTCAAATAATGCACAATTTTTCATCGGCTCACAATTTGTTCCAGGAGGTGATTGGTATGACACAACAGGGCACTTGATTGAATCACATAGTGGAGAAGTTAAATTCTTTAACGGAAAATACTATTGGTATGGGTCAATTGAAAACACATATATGCCAGAGTGGGAAAGAGTCGGAGTCTCTTGTTATTCTTCAACTGACTTAGTTAATTGGAAAGATGAAGGGCCAGTGCTCTATCTTTCAACAACTACACCGCCAATTTCAACTAATGCCTTAGTCGTCGAGAGACCCCACGTTCTTTATAATGCAAGTACGGGCAAGTACGTACTGTGGGGGCATCAGTGGCCAGGGGGAATAGGATCAGGTTCAGTGGCATTAATTGCGTATAGTAACAATCCATATGGTCCATTTACAATTTCAACAACTGCGTATAATCCAAATGGATTTGGGTTAAATGATATGACCTTATTCCAAGACGATGATGGTACAGGATATGTAATTTATTCTTCTGCAACTGATAGTAACGGACACTTCTTTATATCAAAACTTTCAGCTGATTATTTAACAACGACAGGTGAATATGTAAATCCACCAACGATGACAGGAAGTAACAAAAGAGAAGCGCCTGCTATGGTAAAAAGAAACGGTGTATATTTCTTGTTGACCTCAGGTGTTACAAGTTGGACTGCTAATGAAAACAAATATTCAACTTCTTCATCTCCACTTGGAACATGGTCTCCTTTAGTTAATGAATTTCAGGTAAGTGGTCTTGAGGACAGACTTACTGCATATAGATCACAAGGAACAAGTGTTATAACGATTCCGGGACGTACAGATGGTTATATTTATAACGGAGATAGATTTGATCCAAGTATGAACTCTGGTTTATCTAACACAAACGCAGGAGCTCTTCTCTTATATGGAACTCGTCATGTGTGGTTACCAATGGTTTTTCCAACAAATAACACATTATCTATCTCCTATACGCCAAGCTGGACACTTGATGACGCGTTTGTAACAAGCCAAGGGCCTTTAGCTGCAACAGGATTTACTGCAGTAAAATCGGGTCTATCAAGTCATTTGGCCTGGACTAATAATGAGACCAATGGATATACACTTTATGTTGATCGTGCAACTGATAGTTTATTTACACAAAGTTTGATAACTGATTTGGTTGATTCTTATGTAACTTCATACAATGATCCAAACGTATCATATAACACAATATATTTCTATAGAATAAGAATCGTTACTGGCGCTGGCACAACTTTCTCTGAAGTAAAAAGTGTTGATTTAGGTCCAGGATCTTCCTCTGACGCTACACTCAACAGTCTTGCCATAAGTTCAGGAACATTAACCCCAGCATTCTCCTCATCCACCATTTCATATACAGACAGCGTTGCAAACAGCATAAGCGCTTTGACCGTCACTCCGACAGTTAACCAGGCCAATGCCACAGTCACTGTTAACGGAACTCCGGTCACTTCAGGCTCGCCATCAGGCTCGATTACAATGAACGTCGGTTCAAACACAATCACCATAGTTGTCACAGCCCAGAATGGAATAACGCAAAAAACTTATACCGTCACGGTGACTGTTGCTGGTCTGACTTCTCCAACTGCTTCTCTGGGCTCCGGAACCTATACTGCCATTCAAAACGTCGCGCTTTCAGCAGGAAATTCAGCAACAATTAATTACACGACCGATGCAACCACTCCAGATTGTATAGGAACCGGCACATTATATTCCACTCCGATTACAGTGGCTACAACGAAGACAATCAACGCGATTGCCTGCGAACTGGGAAGCTTGTCCGCAGTAGCTTCGTTCACTTATACGATTAATTCTTTGAGTTTGCCTTCCTCGGATTTATCATCTCTTATAGATAATGGAGTATTTGTCCCGCAAAATGGATCGACTTCATCTACTTCCCAGCTTAATACTGTTGAAAATGTTGTAGTAAGTGTTCCTAATAATGGAAGCGCCGGTACAATAACTATTCCGGCAAGCACTTCAATAACAAGTGTTGGCGGAACGAATTTTAATGCAACTACTTTGACTTCGGCAGATGCGCCTTCAAGTTCTTTGTCCGGACTGGGATCGGGAGTTGTGGTAGTCGGCGCTTTGCAATGGGGCATTGTGAACCTTGGACTGCAATTTTCAAATCCAATAACAATTTCCATTTATGTGGGGGCATCTTTTAACGCACAGACATTGGGTGTTGTCCGTTCAACCTCCGGGACAGACGGTTGGACCAGTGATGGAATTGTTTCCCCTGCGACTTGCACGGTAAGCGCCGGATTGTGCACTTTTACTGCGACAAAAGCGTCCTATTATGCTGCGATAGCCACAACCACAACCACAATCACAACTGGAGGTGGCAGAGGCGGTTATTTTCACCCACTACCAACAACGCCACAAGATGGATTTAGAATTGCAATAAACGACGGAGCTGGTTTAACCAACAGCAATGTAGTCACTTTAGTTTTCAATGCAGGATCGGATGTAAGAGACATGGCAATCTCCGAGGATCCTAATTTTACAAACAGCGTCTTAAGAACATATCAAAGTCCATTTCGATACACCTTGAGTAATACAGAAGGCGATAAAAGAATATATGTTAAATTCTATACGCCATACGGACAGCCGTCATCTGCTGTATCTGCCTTGATAACTTACAGGAAATCAGCCACGCAAGCAGAAATACAACAGTCAATAAACCAACCAACTCCAACCACACCTCTAACTCCTACAATGTCTCCACTAACTAACACCGGAGCAAACAGCGCGACTTCTAACTGCACTAACATCATATTCAACAGGATTCTGAAGGTTGGTTCAACGGGTCAAGATGTAAAATGCTTACAATCAATCTTAAACCAGTCAGCGGCAACTAAGATTTCCTCAACAGGGGCAGGCTCGCCCGGTCACGAAACAACAGTCTTTAGTCAAAAGACCTTAGTTGCCGCTAAGAAGTACCAAGCAGTCAATGGATTTATTCCGGTAAATCAGGTTGGACCGAAAATGATCATCTTGTTGAATAAGTATTTAGGTGTTGATAAAGCAATGTAATTTATCAAATTGACGCTTCTAAACTGGAGAACTATGTTTCTCTCGCCAAAAAAATAAATTCCAGGGATGATATTAAGTTGGTTAATATCCAACATGAATTTGGAATATTTGGAGGTCAATATGGTCACTTGCTTTAGGGTGCGGGAGAGCAGTAGTTAGCACGGCTACAGAATATGCAAAAAATATTGTAGATAAAAAGAACGGTATTTTAGTCTGATTTAAAAATTCGCAGGATATAACAAATGGGGTGGTGCGTCTGCTTTCAGATGAAAAAACTAATAAACTTATGGCAACTCACGCGTATAAAGATACAAGGTCAATGATATGGCCGAATGTTGTAGAATCGTATTTAAAGTTGTATAAAAAGTTTGCAGATTTGGAGGCAGAAAAAAATAAACTCCCTGAAATTAAATTTGACCTATAAGTTTAAATATGATACTGTATTTTTGAAAATACAGCTCGAAAAGCTGTTCTTTATTGGGTTCTTTGACACAAACTGAATTTTTCAGGTGCGACATCCTATTGATGTTGTATTGTCTTTGAACTTGATAAGAGTAACAACAAACACGTAACCATATGAACAGTAGAATGTTTAACGTTGGTCCGATCTCGCAAAGATCGATGCCATATTGGCCAGTTATGTATCTTGGAGTTGATCCTTTCGGACCGGCTGTTCTTGCGCCGATTGACTCTTTGGTCGCCACCGGTTTAATATGCGAAGCCGCACAAGATGGACTCGTCGAAGTGAGTTCGGCCCACGACTGCGACCTCGTTCCCTGGGATCCAAGTAAGCCTGAGGACGATTTGAACGAAAGTGGGCCTGTCCATCAAAGAATCGTGGAAATCCGTCAGCGACTCGACGCCGCAAATGTCGGATTTAATATGATCACGGCAAATTTACACGCCCATCCGATGTTTCGGCGGGGCGGTCTGACTAACCCGGATTCGAAAGTCCGGGAAATGGCCAAGTTGAAAGTCCGGCGCGCTTTGCGCATTGGCAAAAAGCTAGGCGCCAAACGGTTCACCTACTGGGTCGCGCGTTGTGGCTTTGAGGTCATGATCGTCGTGTCGCCTCAAACGCTCGACTGGCTGGAGGAAGGGCTTAACGATGTGTCTGATTATTCGGAGGCAAATGACCTTGGCTACGATATGGGCACCATCGAGCCCAAGCCCAACGAACCTCGCGGTCACATGTATCTGCCTACTGCGGGACACGCGGCGGCCTTCACTGGCATTCTCAAGAAGCCGGATTTCTGGAAAGTCAACCCGGAATTGCCTCAACACGAGGGCATGACTGGGCTCGACCCTGTCACCTGCGTTCGGTTTCTTGTGAAGGTCAAGAAGCTCGGCTTCTTGCATTTCGGCAATCAGATCAACGGACAGTTCGACAATGATTTTCCGCCGTTGGTGGGGCCGGAGCACCTTAAAGACACAGTGGAGATGTTCAGGGTGCTGGAACAACTTGGCTGGAAGGATGTGGTGGAATTTGATTGCCATGCCTTGCGGTCCGAGCTGGATCCGTTAGACCCGCGCGGTTGCAGGAAAAAGTTCATCAGGAATTGTAGTAACGGACTGGGTATTGCTCTGGCGTTGGCAGACCGAATCAAGGATTTCAACCCGGAGTTTTTAAGCGAAAGCGAAGCTGATCACTCCGCTACCATGCGGATGTGCAATCTTTCTGGGTCAGAGATCACCCCGTTTATCCAGCGGAAGACTGAGACCTAATAATCATTGGGTTAGATATAAATTTAACCCCGCATTTTCACGCGAAAGTGAATACACAGACTGGAAGACCAAAAATCAACCAGTCTGTTTCTCTTTTATATAAAATTTTGATAAAATTTTAGTACGAGGTATAATTTAGTTTATGCATGATTTAGCTTTATATCGCAAATATCGGCCAAAAAACTTTTCTGAAGTTTTAGGACAAGATCATATCGTAAAAGTTTTAGAAAGTTCCGTGAAAACTGACAAAATCTCACACGCATATCTTTTTGTTGGCACACGTGGTACAGGCAAGACTTCAGTTGCTAGAATTTTTGCGACAAGTATAGGCGCATCTGCAAATGATCTTTATGAAATAGATGCCGCTTCAAATAGAGGCATTGAAGATATAAAACTTTTACGTGAAGGTGTGCGAGTATTGCCATTTGATTCAAAATATAAAGTTTACATAATAGACGAGGTGCATATGCTTTCCAAAGACGCTTG
>CAIMCT010000119.1 GCA_903839535.1 uncultured Desulfobacteraceae bacterium | reverse complement strand
TGCGGGCCATTCGCTCTGTTAATGCATTGAAACTAATCCCGGTGGTGATGCTGACATCCTCAAAGGAGGAGCATGATTTGATCCGCAGCTATGAATTGGGGAGCAACGCTTATGTGGTCAAACCGGTGAAATATTCGGAGTTTATCGATGCAGTGAAACATGTCGGGGTTTTCTGGGCCATGCTGAACGAACTACCACCTGAATGAGAACTACACATGAGGGAACCGCAAATGACAACCGCAACATGCCTCATATGGCTACCCACATAAGCCGGAACACTTTTACTCTCAATTGCTTTATGAATTATGAATTAAAAAAACATTCAACCATCACTATACGCTTTTGCTTTTCATTCATAATTCATAGATAGCCCATGATATTTACTTAATCAGCAGCAATTTAAGTTTCAATTTACCATAAGAAACGTATAGGAGCCTAAAAAATGCCATCGGATCAAAACACAGTTCGCAAAAGTATTTGGTTGGCATGGATGCTTCTGTCTGTTGGACTGATCGCCACGATAGTCGCCACTATTTATGTGAAAATGGACGTTGAAGCCGATGTAAAAAGGGAGTTTGATTTTTCATGCAGCCAGATACAGCTCCGGATAGATGCGCGCATGAATGCCCATGAGCAGATACTGACAAGCGCCGCCGCACTCTTTGATGCTTCTGATGAGGTTACACAGGAGGAATGGCGCGCCTACATCTGGCGACAAAAGGTCGAGCAGCATTTTCCCGGCATTCAGGGCATTGGCTTCTCGCTGATGATCCCCCGCGAGCGGCTTGAACAGCACATACAGGAAATCCGCAGCCAGGGCTTTCCCAATTACAAAGTGAAGCCGGAAGGCGACCGGGAGACCTATACTTCCATTATTTATATTGAACCGTTTTCAGGACGGAATCTGAGGGCCTTCGGCTACGACATGTTCTCCGAACCCATTCGCCGGAAGGCAATGGAAAAGGCGATGGATTCGTATGAGGCATCACTCTCCGGGAAGGTGACTCTGGTTCAGGAGACCGATCTGGAGGTTCAGGCAGGAACTTTGATGTTTGTCCCAGTGTACCGCAAGGGAATGGCGACCGATACCGCCCCAAATCGCCGTGCTGCATTACATGGATGGGTTTACAGTCCTTACCGGATGAATGACCTCATGCAAGGTATCTTGAAAGGATGGGATTTGGAGGCTGGAAAGCGGATTCGCTTGCAGATTTTTGATAACAAGCAGTTGTCCGCCGATTCATTGCTATACGACAGCCAGATGGGGGAGAAGGAAACAGTAAGCACATCAAGATTGACCCTGCAAACGCCTATAGCTTTCAACGACAATCTCTGGTACCTGCTCTTCACCCGGACAGCCAGCCAGTTGGGGTACGGACGCGTCTATGGGGTTCTTGCAGGTGGGACGATCTGCAGCCTGTTGTTGTTCTGGCTGATTATCTCCATTCTGAACACCCGATTCAGGGCGCAGCAACTCGCAGATCAGTTGACCGTGGATATCAGAGAAAGCGAGGAATCATACCGCAATGCCGCTGACCGCTTGACTCTGGCTGCGCGGGCTGGCGGTGTAGGTATCTGGGACTACGACGTTGTCAACAACAAGCTGGTCTGGGACGAGCAGATGTTTCGCCTCTATGGAATCACGCAGGATCAGTTCGATGGAGCTTACGAGGCATGGCAGGCGGGGCTCCACCCAGAAGACCGGTTGATAGGTGACGAAGAAATTCAGCGTGCGTTGCGAGGCGAAGAAGATTTCAACACCGAATTTCGTGTGGTCTGGTCGGACGGAGCCATACACAACATCCGCGCCATTGCACTTGTGCAGCGTGATGCCTCCGGCCAACCCTTGCACATGATCGGCACCAATTGGGATATCACCGCCCAGAAGCGGGCTGCGACGGAACTCCAGGAGGTCAACCTCTATCTCCAGGAAGCCACAGCACGCGCAAATCACATGGCGGCGGTGGCCGAGATGGCCAGCGCCGCCAAGAGCGAGTTCCTGGCCAATATGAGCCATGAGATCAGAACACCGATGAATGGGGTCATCGGCATGACCGGCCTGCTGCTGGATACGGAGTTAAACGATGAGCAGCGGCGCTACGCTGAAATCGTGCGTAGCAGCGGCGAATCACTTCTTGGTTTGATAAATGACATCCTCGACTTCTCCAAGATTGAAGCAAAGAAGCTCGACCTGGAGATGCTGGACTTTGATTTATCGAGTTTGCTGGACGATTTTGCTTCCACGTTGGCTATGCGGACTCACGAGAAGGGGCTGGAGCTGCTATGCTCCGCCGATCTGGACGTACCGACTATGCTGCGCGGCGATCCGGGACGCCTTCGCCAGATTCTCAACAATCTGGCGGGCAACGCCGTCAAGTTCACCAATGCTGGCGAGGTGGCTGTCCGCGTCTCACTGGAAGAGGGTGCAGGGTGCAGGGAGCAAGAGGCAGGAGAGCAGGAAACCGTTTTGCTGCGATTTTCGGTACGCGACAGCGGCATCGGTATTCCTAATAACAAAATTGGCCTGATCTTCGACAAGTTTAGCCAGGTGGATGCCTCAACCACGCGGCAATACGGTGGTACCGGCCTGGGATTAGCCATCTCCAAACAATTAGCAGAGCTGATGGGAGGTGGGGCCGGCGTGAACAGCGAAGAAGGCAATGGCTCTGAGTTCTGGTTCACGGTGCGACTTGGCAAACAGGCTGGGGATGTGTGTATTGAGAGTACATTGCCCGCCGACTTACAAAACGTGCGTGTGCTGATCGTGGACGATAATGCCGCTACCCGCGAAATTCTGACCACACGCCTTACTTCATGGGGCATGCGCCCGTCCATGGCTCAGGACGGACCCGTGGCGCTCCAGATTCTTTACAGGGCGCTGGATGAAAACGACCCCTTCCGCATCGCCGTGATCGACATGCAGATGCCGGGTATGGATGGCGAGACTCTGGGCAGAATCATCCAGACGGACAAACGCATTAATGATACCAGGATGGTAATGCTGACCTCTCTGGGGAGACGAGGCGATGCCCGGCGTTTGGAGGAGATTGGCTTTGCAGCTTATGCAACCAAGCCGATACGACACCAGGAACTCAAGACTGTTCTGTCCCTCGCGCTGACGAATTTGGACGGAACGGAGCCTAAGCCGCGGCCAATTACTACCCGCCACACGGCGCGTGAGACACTGAACCTGTTCGCCGGCAACAGATCACGCATTCTGCTGGTCGAGGACAACATCACCAACCAGCAAGTGGCGCTGGGTATCCTGAATAAACTGGGGCTGCGAGCGGATGCGGTGGCTAACGGCGCTGAAGCGCTCAAGGCCTTGGAAACCCTGCCCTACGACCTGGTGCTTATGGATGTACAGATGCCAGTGATGGACGGATTCGAGGCCACAAGGAGAATAAGGAAGGGTGAAAGGAAAATGATGAATAAGGAAGAACCCGCAACAGATGATTCTCCCTCGTTTTTCGTAATTCCTATTATCGCCATGACGGCCAACGCCATGCAGGGAGACCGTGAGCTTTGCATTGGGGCGGGCATGAATGACTATGTTGCTAAACCGATATCGCCTCAGGCGTTGGCGGAAGTACTGGATAAATGGCTGCCTAAGGAAAATGATGACCGCCGCGCTGTAATTATAAAGACGGATAATTCCCATTCATCATCCATCACTCATCACTCATTATTGATTTTCGATCGAGCGGGCTTGATGGCTCGGCTGATGAATGACGAAGATCTGGTCCGAATTGTGGTCGAAAGCTTTCTGGAAGACATCCCGCTACAGATCGCAGCGATGAAGGGTTACCTGGAAACCGAAGATGTAACAGGCGTTGAACGACAGGCTCACACCATCAAAGGCGCTTCGGCTAATGTGGGCGGAGAACGCCTGCGGGAGGTGGCTTTCGAGATGGAGAAAGCGGCCAGGGCCGGAGACTTGCACGCAGCAGGGAGGCATATCCCTGAACTGGAAGCGCAGTTCAACCGGTTGAATCAAGCAATGAAAAAAGAACATTCAATTAGGATGTGTAATACGCTGTGAACGAAAAAAACTGAAGGGGCTTACCGACACGATCCGCCGCGTACTATACTGCGAACCGGCATAATTTTACGTTTTTGATCCCCCACCCCAACCCTCCCCCGCTGGGAGAGGGAGTTTATGAAAAGCGCAGATTATGCCAGTTCGCAGTATAACTTCATTTATTATACTGCAAACGGGCATAAT
>CAIMCT010000118.1 GCA_903839535.1 uncultured Desulfobacteraceae bacterium | reverse complement strand
CCCAGTGCGGCCCACTTCGCTTTTAGCCGCCACAAGAGCGTCGTCATAATTGCCGCACTGGGGTGCGGCGATCCCAGAGGCAATTTGCCGCTCATTTTCATCAGCCCAGGGGCAGGGCCAAAAAACGGGATATTCTTTGTTGGAAATCACCTTACGAGTTCATCATTACTTTAATCAGAACAATTCCCATCAGAAGCAGCGGATAATAACTGCCACGGTTAAACAGAATCATGGCATCCTGCCGGGACATGGAAACCCGGAGCCGAAGAGCGGGCAGAAGCAGCAGATAAACGCCGGCCGCAAGCGCGGCAATCATATATATTGACGGATATTGGACCGGGGAAAGCTGAAACACGGCGGTATTCAAAGGTAGTGTCAGCAGGATGCTTCCCAGAATGATAATGCTCGACCGATGGGTGCCCAGCAGGACGGGAATGGTTTTGGCCCCAAGCCGGCTGTCTGTCTCTACATCGGTCCAGTCATTGGGGATATTCTGGCCGCCGATTTCCCAGAAAAAGAGGCATAAAAAAAGAGCGATCAAAAACCATGCAGATGGATGGGGATCAACTGCAAATATCGCGGCGACCGCTCCCAGGGTTTTTACAGCTCCACTGACGAGGGTGCGGTAATGGCTGACCCTCCACAGCACGCAATATATGGCTTCCAGCGCACATCCGGCTGCAAATATCCACAAACATACCGGATTTAACAGATAGGCTCCGGTAAGGGTTAGTGCAGCCCAAAACACTGTCCATGTCAGCCCTTCCCGAAATGACAGAAAACCGCATGCCATCGGGTGACGCACCAGAATCGCATCCAGATCACCATCCGCCGGACAGGTTCCGCCCTGCTGGACCGCTTGTCGGTCCTGGCGATAATCCACGATGTCATTTAAGGCATAAACCGCTGTGTAGGCCGCAAATGTGGTCAAAAGACCCAGAAACACAACAGGGAAGGAAGGAATATAACCAAGCCAGATCAATGCTGCAAAAACCGGTGTCGCCATATCAATGAGGCCATGGGGAGTTCGGGATAACGCAAGAAAAAAATTCAACCGACGATAAAACGACGGATATTTATTGAGCCATATCTGTATCATGAATCTACCCTGATATCTTTTGATCTATACTGCGAACTGGCATAATTTTACGTTTTTGATCCCCCCAACCCTCCCCCGCTGGGAGAGGGAGTTTATGAAAAGTGCAGTTTATGCCCGCATACAGTACACAACACAGCTTTTTCAGCACAAAGAGGCATAAAAGTTTAATTTGCTACTTCATTACCCTTTTTCAGGATGTATTGCAAAACCAAAATGACGGCAAAAAATCTTTCCTGGCTGATTCCGGTAAATCAATTTGATATTTTATCAAAATTGTTTTAGATAACACCATTTAAGTGTCTTCCGTTCACTGCCCTGAAATGGGTTTCTGTTATTTCCTGGAGGAATTTATGGTGTTGCCTTTGCATGACAATCTTTCAAAACTTGAGGAGATGCGCCGGAAATCGATGCAAGGCGGGGGAGAGGATCGTATCGCCGCCCAGCATCAAAGAGGAAAGCTCACCGCCCGTGAACGCATCGACCTTTTACTGGATGCAGGCTCTTTCGAGGAGTTCGATATTCTGAAAACCGGAAGGGGCGGCTCTCTGGGAGAAGATGCCGAAAAAGCTTCCGGCCGTTACCCTGGAGATGGCGTGGTAACCGGTCATGGAACCATTGATGGCCGGGAGGTGTTTGTCTTCAGCCAGGACTTTACCGTAATTGGAGGTTCCCTGGGGGAAGCCCATTCCCAAAAAATCAGCAAGGTTATGGACCATGCGGTCCGGGTCGGCTCGCCCATCATTGGGCTGAACGACTCCGGTGGCGCCCGGATTCAGGAAGGCGTGGATGCGCTGGCTGCTTATGGAGAGATTTTCCATCGAAATGTTGAGGCCAGCGGTGTGGTTCCCCAGATTTCCTGTATCATGGGGCCGTGCGCCGGCGGCGCGGTTTACAGCCCGGCCATG
>CAIMCT010000117.1 GCA_903839535.1 uncultured Desulfobacteraceae bacterium | reverse complement strand
TGGATGGTTCCGGTGGCGCGATTTGCCATCCGCAGGTCGCCGGCGAACCGGGACAGAGCTACACTATCTACCTGCATGTAGTACCTCCTTGGTTGTGGGGCCGGTGCTCTAACACCGCCACAACCAAGGAGACTGCAAACTGTTGCTTCCGCAAGCCCTAACGGGCGATCGGGCTGGACAGACGTCCGTCACCCTGCCGCGAAGCGGCTTCGTTCAAGAGGGCCAGGGTTGTCTATAAAAGTGTGGCGGTTTCAAGTTCCAAACTCCGCCCATGCCCATCAAGCTCCCCTATTTAGCTGAGAATGCTTGGTAATCAGGAAGGCCTTAATATCCAGAAATAGCTGCCAGGAAACGTCTGGCGGAGGGTTCTGTTGGTGATACCATCTGCCCCTCGAACCCTTTGGTATAAAGGTCCAGAATATTTGCGACCGTCGCCTCACACGCGTCTAGACTCTCGCAGTAGCCTTCATCCTTGTAGTTATCCATGCTGAATAGTCCATGCCTGACCTGCACGGAAAACTTTCCCGCCATGACGGCCTCAATGAGGACTGTCGAAGCCAACCCGATCCAGATATCGAAATCCTTTAAGCTTTTTTGTAGTGGCTGAGAATCAATGTACTTGAATTCAGAATAACATTGCCGGCGATTGTCGCTTGGGTGAGGCCGAAAGACCACCTTAAGACCAGTCTTTTGGAAATCTAGCATCAGTTTCTTCAAAATTCCGAAATAGATGTCCCCAAGTTTCCTGTCGTATTTGTGCCAGCCTTCCCCAAGAAGGCAGATCTTAGGAACCTCGGGCCGTTGTGAATCCTGTACATAATCGGAAGAAAATCCGAGCACCCGAATCGATTCCTCAGCAACTCCATTATTGATTAGAACTTGTCCCTGCTTGCCAGAGTAGACCATGTTTAAATCTGCCAACTGGCCCTCAATACTGGAGCCCCGTCGCCCTATTTGAAAGATCCCATGCTGAATGCAAATAACCTTGCCAACAGGGACTGCGGCCTTGAACGCCCCCACCAAAAATCGACTTGGCGGCAGTGTGTCGTTCCCAACTACCAAGAATTGTTCGGTGGCACCTGAAAATGCATCCTTTAAGAGGCGATCGTATACCTGCAGACTGTCTGGTATTCCATGGATGGCCTTGGTGACAGAACCATAGCATCCACAGAAAGAGAAAAATGCAATACCGTGCTTCCGGCAAAACAGCCATTCCTTGGGGCCACCGATTACTACAACTTCTTCCCGAGGCAATCCCAATAGAATGTCTGAAAATTTACATCCGTAAAAAACATACCGAAAATCCGCAATCCTTTGCTTTGTAGAGTCGAAAACCAGACTGGCCAGATGAGCCAATTGACCATTCATGGCGTATTCTCTTAGAGTAACTCGCAGGAAGTCTGGATAGCTATTTTTCTGGGTGATGGGAGCTAATAGCCATTCAGGGTCAAGGTGCTTGAAACCAGAAACCAAATGTCCCTCCTTTTCTTTTGTTCTCAGTTAATGAGAGCAGAGACGAATTCCATTATTTAATCATAATTTCAATCAATTGTTCCTTCATCGTTGACATTCCGCATTTAGGGAATTAATCGCGCGCGAATTATGATGGCAGTCGCGACCGAAGTTTTTACTGTAGAACGCTGAGGACGCCCGCCAGCGTTGATTTTGGTGCAAAGTGCATGCCAAAATGTAGCCATGTAATGTGCAAATAGGCTATTGCATCTACTGAAATGTAGCCTAAATTCATGGGCATGTTCATCGCCGTGGTGCCCAATCGGAAATCCAGACCCACGATTCTCCTTCGGGAGACCTACCGTGAGGAC
>CAIMCT010000116.1 GCA_903839535.1 uncultured Desulfobacteraceae bacterium | reverse complement strand
TTATCTTTAAGATAATGATTTTGGGAAGGCAGCAGGGAGGGAATAGTACTCTTTCGTACATTCCCGACCGATAACGCACCCAAAATCTTTATCTTGAAGGCTATATTTCATTAACGTTCAAACTCATGGAAATCAACAAGATTTTACCTTGCTTCTTCCATTGATCTTTAAAATTTCTGCAGTGATCCGGCCATCTTGAATGTCGATGATGGCCCCTTCACAGGATGAACCCATGGCGCAGTTGACAATCAGGGTTTTCCCCAGGCTGGCCATTCCCACATCCTCATGAATATGTCCACAAATCATCAGGGCTGGCTGACAGGCTGTTATGAATCTTTCAAGTGACTTGCACCCCGCATGATATTTTCCCGCAACGCGATCCTGATATCCCCAGGGAGGCGGATGCGCAACTAAAATCGTTCGAGGGGTCATCAGGGGCATCAGCCTCTTCCAGATAAAAGTTTCGCAGAAAGCAATTCTGGACCGAAACGGTACAGGTATGGTTCCGCTGACTCCCGCAAAATGAATTCCTTGTAACGTCACATCACGATTGTTGAGGAAAAAAATGTTCTTCTTCAGGCCAAACTGTGATTCAACCCGTTTTAAGTCGGTATTCCCGCGAATCGCCAGAACCGGAAGTGGAAGATCGCCCAATTCAGAAATAAAGGGAAGCGTCCGGGTGAAATTTGTGATATCCCCCGCTGCAATCAGCACATTCGGACGATAAGTTTCCAGGTTGCTTCTGATTGTGGCCATTCGATCGAATCCGCCATGAATATCTGCTACAGCATAAAGACGCATATCCTCCCCCCTGTTGAGCGTTGACAATAACCGAACACATTTCGTTTATACTTGACAAGATGACACTCGAATGACATTAAAAACAAGATATCTTTTTATCAAGAAAAAGTTTTAAACTTTACGATGAACATAAAACCTTTTACATTGCTAACATTCCGGAGGCAATACATCAATGGAATTTTTTTTTAACCCAAAGGGAATCGCTCTGATTGGCGCAACGACAAAATCCGCCAGAGGGGGCTTTTCCATCCTGACAAATCTTATGAATGGCTTTGCTGGAAAAATATATCCCGTAAATCCTCGATATTCCTCAATTGAAGGTCTGACCTGTTATCAAAGTGTTCTGGATGTTCCGGACCCGGTCGATCTGGCCATTGTCTTTGTTCCGGCACCTCTGGTTCCAAAAGTCATTCAGGAATGCGCCGTTCGCAAAATACCTGGGGTCATGATTGAATCTGGTGGATTTTCCGAAACCGGCGACGATGGAAAAAAACTTCAGAACATGCTGCGCCAGATTTCTCATGAAACCGGTATTCGGCTTTGGGGACCAAACTGCATGGGACTCGTGGATGCTGTCAAACGCCATGTATTTTCCTTTGTTTCCCCGACAATATTGGATTTAGGACTCATTCCCGGAGATGTATCCCTGATTGTTCAAAGCGGTATGCTATCCGCCGGTTTTCTCATTGATACCATGACCCACGGAACAATGGGAATCAGCAAGGTCTGCTCCATCGGCAACAAGGTGGATGTGGAAGAATGCGAATTACTCGAATATTTGATAAGGGATCCCCATACGAAAGCCGTTGGACTTTATATAGAGTCCATTCCGAACGGTCGCCGATTTATTGAAATATGCAGCCGGTCTCCAAAACCTATTGTCGTATTAAAAGGCGGAAAAAGCCGGAAAGGGGCCCAAGCTGCCTTAAGCCATACCGCAAGCCTTTCCGGAAACGGTGCGATCGTCAGCGGTGCGATGTCTCAGGCCGGAATTGTCGAGGCGACCGATTTTAAACAGATGATGGATATTTGCAGAACCCTGGCAGCCTTTCCCTCCCTTCCCCTCAAATCGGCAGGCAGGGTTGCGGTTCTTACATACAGCGGCGGCGCCGGCATTGTTTCTGCTGATTTTATTGAAAATATGGGACTGGAAGTGGCGGACCTTTCTTCCCAGACCCTGGAAACATTGAAATCCGTGTTTCCGGAATGGATGCCAATTTCCAATCCTGTTGACCTGTGGCCTGCCGTTGAAAAAAACGGGGGCGAAAAAACATATCGAACTGCCGTTGAGGCTGTTTGCGCCGACCCTGGTGTCGATGCGATTTTTCTGCATTTGTTTGCAGGTGGTTTTTCCCTTGATTTTGACTTATCGCCATTGGCAGCCGGGGTAAAAGCATCCGGAAAGCCCATGATCGCATGGCTGATCGGCGAACGCGAAAAGACGCGTGAAATGCAGAGCGCCATTCAAAAACTGGGAATTCCGGTCTTTCGGGAAATCCAGCGGTCGGTTGAATGTCTCCACGCCCTGTTCAAAAGAAACAAAAGAGAGACACCGTGGAATGCTTCCGTCGAATCCTTTCAATACGCTGCGGCTGCGGCTTCAGGCAGGTGGAAGCAGGTTCTGGCAACGCCATCAAGCAGCTTGGATGAACATGTTTCCAAACAGATACTGGCTGACTTTGGCATTCCGACAGTTCCGGAAAAAATCGTTGCTTCCATATCCGAAGCCAAAGCAGCAGCATCAGACTTTGGTTTCCCCATTGTCATGAAAGGCATATCACCTGGAGTCGTTCACAAGACCGAACAAGGGCTGGTAAGAATCGGCATTCATTCGAACGAAATGGTCGAAAATGCTTTTTCTGATATTCGCGCCGCCATGCCAAATGGCGGCAGTATCCTGGTTCAACAGCAGATCGACAGCGGGATCGAGTTGATTGTCGGTTTCCTTAGGGATCCGCAGTTTGGCCCATGTGTCATGCTGGGCCTTGGCGGCATTCTTGCCGAAGCTCTTAAGGATACGGCTTTCGCCGTTGCGCCGATAAGCCGCAAAGATGCTTTCCACCTGATGGATCAGATTCGGGCGCAAAATGTCTTGAACGGATTTCGCAATTCCATTCCCGTGAATCGAGAGGTACTGTCCGACATATTAATTCGCATGGGTGAACTTGGACTTGCGTGTCCGCAAATTCAGGAAATTGACATCAATCCTCTGATAGTTTGCAATGGCAATCCCATTGCGGTTGATGCATCCATTATTTTGGCGACATGATTTTTATTGCAAAGACATTTTCGCACAAAAACACCTTGACTCATCGGTGCTGTATTATATACTTGTGCAAGTCAAGGATGAGACTCAATATCAGAGATGAATGCTCATGTTCCGCCCCCATGAATGACCGAAATATATAAAACTGGTAGCGGACACAAGAGCGTTTTTCATGCGAAGGCGGTAGGGGCGACTGGCCGGTCGCCCCTACTTGTTTCGTGTGTTTCGTGGTTTAAAAGTATTTTCACGGTAAAGGACAACGATTTTTTTTATGATTTTCAAATCCAACATATTGACCATTGGTTTTTGCGCTGTGGAAGGATATGATGAATCCATTTGACACGATCATTATCATCATACTGGGTTATTGCCTGATCAGAGGCTTTTTCAGAGGGCTTATCAAGGAAATATCCTCCATCATCGGAGTTCTGGGTGGTTTCTATGCCGGATACACCTACTATCTGGATATCGCAAGGCCCCTGAGCGTGTGGATCAGTAATCCAGCATACACCAAGATTATTGGATTCATGATTCTGTTCTGCTGCGTATTTGCCTTTGTAAGCATCCTTGGGGTCATCATCAAATACCTGATGAACATCGCCTTTCTGGGATGGGTTGACCGTATCTGCGGCGTGTTTTTCGGCATTGCAAAAGGGGTCATGATCGCCTCTGTTCTTCTGATGATCCTCACGACCTTTCTTCCAAAAGGCGCTTCAATGATCAAAGATTCGCTTCTGGCGCCTCATGTATCCAGAGTCTCTGAAATCATGGCTCAACTGGTTTCCAAGGAAATGAAGCTGGAATTTTTAACCAAAATTATGGAGCTGAAGAAAACTTGGAATCCCTCCCTGTAGAACCGGATATAAAAGAAATCTCTACACTGATCCGCCTGATTGAACAATTGAGGGGAGAAAACGGATGTCCCTGGGACAGGAAGCAAACTCCCCGAACCTTGGCGGTTTACCTGATCGAAGAGGTGTACGAACTGGTGGATGCCATAGAGTCCAAAAGCCCCGAAGATGTGTGCGAAGAACTCGGAGATGTTCTGTTTCAGATACTGTTTATTGCACATCTGTATCAGAAAGCCGGCCATTTTGATATTCAGGATGTTGCCCGCCGGAATACCGCAAAAATGATCCGCCGACACCCCCATGTATTCGGTCATGAAACAGCCTCAACCAGCGAAGAGGTGCGTCAGCGCTGGCACACAATTAAGATGACAGAAAAAAGCCATATCGAAAATGCCGGTCTTCTGGATTCTGTTCCCAGTGGTCTTCCAGCCCTGATTCGTGCATACCGGATTTCTGAACATGCTGCCAGGGCCGGATTTGACTGGAAGACAATTTCGGGGGTCATGGAAAAGGTTGAGGAAGAATGGGCGGAATTCAAATCTGAAGTGGACAAAATTCCGCAGATCGGCCTTCAGCCGGATTCCGCAGACCGGGAAAAACTGTCCATGGAATTTGGCGATGTGCTGTTTACACTGGTTAATGTCGCTCGATTCGCAAAACTTCATCCGGAAACCTCTCTTGCGGATTCCACCCGAAAGTTTGAAAAGCGTTTTAAACACATGGAACAAACCTTAACCCAAAACGGTCAGCAAATTGATGCGGTTTCATATGCTGATCTTAACAATTTGTGGGAAAAAGCCAAACAGGCCAAAGGGTAAAAAGGGTAAAAGTATGCTTCAACATTTAGCATGTTTCACCAAAGGTGAGTATGATTGCAATTATTGACTACGATGCCGGAAATCTTGCAAGCGTGGCTCGCGCTGTGTCCCACTTGGGCCATGCAAACGTGATCACCCGGAATGTCGATGAAATCAGGTCTGCCGACCGCATTATTTTTCCGGGAGTCGGTGCAGCCGGCTCTGCAATGATCAGCCTGAAACGCCTTGGCATTGATGCGGTGCTTCATGAGGCATTCAACCAGGGCAAGCCGATACTCGGAATCTGTCTGGGAACCCAGATCATCATGGGATACAGTGAAGAAAATCAAACCCGGTGCCTGGACATTATTCCGGGAGTTGTCAAAGCGTTTTCCCCGGATATTCGCGATTCAGACGGGAAACGTCTTAAAATTCCCCAGATGGGATGGAACAGAGTTCGGCCTGTCAAGTACCACCCTGTTCTGGCAGGGTTGAAGGAAACGGATGAGTTTTATTTTGTACACGGATTTTATCCGGAACCCACCTATATGGATCATATAGTGGGAACAACCCATTACGGAATTAAGTTTGCTTCTGTCGTAGGATATCGCAATATCCTTGCAACCCAGTTTCATCTGGAGAAAAGCGGCAAGCCCGGTCTGGCGCTGCTGAATAATTTTTGCTGGTGGATGCCGTAGTACGGTCATGAAAAATGGATCAGGGATCAGGGAATAAGGACAATTCGCATGCTTAGCAAACGCATCATCCCCTGTCTGGATGTTCGTGAAGGCAGAACAACCAAGGGTATCAAATTCAAAGATAATGTTGACATCGGTGACCCCGTTGAAATGGCGCGCTTTTATTACGAAAATGGGGCTGAGGAGATCGTGTTTTATGATATCACCGCATCAAGTGACAAGCGCGATATCATGATTGATGTGGTAAGACGGGTTGCAGAGACCATTTTTATCCCATTTTCGGTTGGCGGTGGCATTCGAACTGTCGATGATATGCGAAGGGTGCTTTTGGCTGGCGCCGAGAAAATCAGCATCAATTCTGCAGCCATTCTGAACCCCGACCTGATCTCTCAGGGAGCAAAGGCATTTGGGAATCAGTGCGTGGTTCTGGGCATGGATGTCAAATTTACGGGAAAAAGCCATAGCATTCCTTCCGGATATGAAATGGTCATTAATGGCGGCAGAAAACAGATGGGAATTGATGCCCTGGAGTGGGCGCAAAGAGCCGAATCTTTGGGTGCAGGCGAAATCTGTTTGAACTCCATTGACGCTGACGGCACTCAGAATGGGTACGAAATTGTGCTGACAGAACTTATTTCTTCCCAGGTTTCCATCCCCGTCATTGCATCGGGCGGGGCCGGAAAGCCGGAACACCTTCTGGATGTTCTTACCAGAGGATGCGCTGATGCAGCCCTGATTGCTTCGATGGTTCACTATGGAGCCTATTCAATCCCCGAAATAAAATCTTTTCTTCATGCAGGCGGTGTCAAGGTCCGTAGTACCTGGTAGGGCAATGCACTGAGACTATATCTTGACAAAAATGACACCAGATTATAAAAACATGCCATGATAGATAAAAATACCATTGTCATGTATCTGGCAACCGGCTGCAAGTCCGGTTGTTCTCCGATTATACCTGGAACCGCCGGTTCTCTGGCTGCACTTGTTCCCTGCTGGTTGCTTTCTTTGCTACCGCTTCCGGTTTCGTCCATGTTTCTGATTGCATTTATCGTTCTATCGATCTGGGCTGCTGAACTGGCAGAAAATATCGTGGGGCGAAAAGACCCAGGCTGCATCGTGATTGACGAATTTGCAGGAATGATGATTACCCTGCTGGGCATTCATTTTACCTGGCAATCGGCTCTTGCTGGATTTGCTATTTTCAGGGTGATGGACATTTTAAAGCCATTTCCCATCCGTTATCTTGAACGAACGATTCCCGGCGGGGCCGGTATCGTGTTGGATGATGTGGCTGCAGGTGTTGCGGCCCATATTTTGTTAAGGCTTCTTTTCCTGACACCCTGGATGCCATCGTCATAAAAGCCTTCTTTCTCAGGATACGGAGTCTTTTTCACAACAACCTCCTCACTCTTCACACTTTATATAAAAGGTAGTCATTACAAATTGAAATCTACGAGCATTGCTTCCAAAGATATCCGGACCAAAAGCCGCCTGCGCGAAAATGTCGAGGCGATCGGGGTCGCCATCATTCTTGCCCTGTTTATTCGAACGTTTATTGTTCAGGCGTTCAAAATTCCTTCCGGCTCGATGAAGGAAACCCTTCAAATCGGCGACCACATTCTGGTTAACAAATTCATCTATGGCGTAAAACTGCCGTATCTTCAATCCACCCTGATTCCCGTAAGGAATCCTTCGACCGGCGATATTGTGGTGTTTGAATTCCCTGAAGACAAGGATAAGGATTTCATCAAGCGGGTGGTTGGTGTCGCCGGCGACGTGGTCGAAGTTCGCAACAAACAGGTATGGGTCAATGGTGCGCTTCAGCAGGGATCCTTTATTGTCAACAGTGATCCGCACGTTTTTCCCGGAAACATGCAGCCAAGAGACAATTTTGGGCCCAAAACCGTTCCGGAGCATTCGCTGTTTGTGATGGGAGACAACCGCGATCACAGCTACGACAGCCGTTATTGGGGATTTGTCAACCTGAAAGCCGTAAAAGGCAAGGCATTTATCATCTACTGGTCCTGGGACAAGGATAATTTTGTCTTTGAATGGGAAAAACTGGGAAAAATTTTAAAATGTATTCGATGGGAAAGACTGGGCAATATTTTAAAATAACGGTTAGTTATGGTTAAATTTTCAAAAAAAAACATTCTGGAAATCACATCTATGTCCGTTGATGAAATTTCCCTGATCCTGGACACCGCCGAAAGGATGAAGGAAATTTCTGAAAGGCCGGTAAAAAAAGTTCCCACACTCCGGGGAAAAACGGTGGTGCTGTTTTTTTATGAACCCAGCACCCGAACCCGCACCTCATTTGATATTGCCGCCAAGCGGCTGAGCGCGGACAGCATTTCCCTTTCCGGAAGCACCAGCAGCATGGTCAAAGGGGAAACCCTTCTGGATACTGCCCGCAATCTTGAAGCCATGAAGCCGGATGTCATCGTGTTGAGGCATCCTTCCGCCGGCGCTCCGCATATTCTGGCAAAGGCTGTCAGCGCGTCCATTATCAATGCCGGCGATGGCATGCATGCACATCCCACACAGGCCCTTCTGGACATGCTGACGGTTCGTCAGCATAAGGGGTGTCTTGCCGGACTTCGCATTGCCATCATTGGCGATATTGCGCACAGCCGGGTCGCTCGATCCGATTGCGAGGGGTTTGTCAAGATGGGTGCCAGCGTCATCTTATGTGCGCCGCCAACTCTGATTCCCAAAGGAATTGAATCCTACGGGGTATCAGTTACCTTTGATATGAAAGAGGCTATTGACGGCGCTGATGTGATCATGATGCTGCGAATTCAAAAAGAACGCCAGTCCGGCTTCTTTTTTCCATCCGAACGGGAATATTCAAGACGCTATGGTCTGAATCGGGAAAAGCTAAAATCCGCCAAATCGGATGTTTTGATCATGCATCCCGGACCCATTAACCGGGGACTTGAAATCTCTCCGGATGTGGCGGACGGCCCGCATTCGATTATTCTTGATCAGGTCACCAACGGTGTCGCCGTGCGTATGGCGCTTTTATATCTGGTTACGGGAGGAACGCGAAATGCGGACTCTGATTAGGGGCGCACGGGTGATTGATCCAGGATGTCCAAATGTCACTAAGGGTGGCCCGATGGGTGGTCTGCTGGATGTCCTGATTCAGGATGGCCGAATTGCCGATATTCAGCCTGAAGGGGTTCTGAATATCCCATCCGGAAATGATGTCTGGATTTATGAAGCAGATGGCCACATCCTGACCCCCGGTCTCATTGACATGCATGTTCATTTCCGGGAACCTGGTCAGGAATACAAGGAAACCATCGCCACCGGGTGCCGGGCTGCAGCGGCTGGCGGTTTTACGGCTGTCTGCACTATGCCCAATACCTGCCCGGTGAACGACAACGGCCAGATCACCCGATTCATTTTATCTCAAGCTGCAGAAGCCTGCGGCGTTCGGGTCTATCCTGCCGGCGCCATCAGCAAATCCCTTGAAGGCAAGTCCTTGAGTGAATTCGGCGAGCTGAAAGACGCAGGGGCGGTAGCCGTAACAGACGACGGCAAACCCGTGATGAACAGTCTTATGATGCGGCGGGCAATGGAATATGCCTACGGTCTGGGCCTTACGGTCATATCCCATTGTGAAGATATGCAACTGGCGCATGGCGGGGCCATGAACGAGGGGACCATTGCTACCCGAATGGGCCTTCCTGGAATTCCCAATGCCGCTGAAACCGTTATGGTTCTTAGGGACATAGCACTTTGTGAACTCACCGGTGCCAGGCTGCATATAGCGCATGTCAGTACCCTGGAATCGGTTCGAGCCATTCGGGAAGCCAAACGAAACGGCATTCCGGTCACAGCAGAAACAGCCCCTCACTATTTTACCCTTACCGACGATGCAGTTCGGGATTACAGCACCCATGCCAAAATGAACCCGCCGCTACGCACACAAAAAGATGTTGATGCTGTTTGCGAAGGGCTTCGTGATGGCACTCTGGATGTAATAGCCACAGATCACGCTCCGCATTCCCCGGTTGAAAAGGATGTTGAGTTCGATCAGGCAGCCAACGGCATTGTTGGGCTTGAAACATCTTTGGCGTTGGGGCTGCAGTTGGTAGAATCCGGGGTGTTGTCTCTGGCCGGTCTCATTGAAAAAATGTCCACCCAACCCGCCAGAATCCTGGGCTTGTCGTCCGGGCTGAAAATCGGTGCAGCCGCTGATATTACCGTCATTGATCCGGACAGAATATGGACAGTAGATGCCGGTCGGTTTAAATCCATCAGCCGCAATACTCCCTTTGACGGGTGGGCGCTGAAAGGAAAAGCCGTTCTAACCATCGTGAACGGAACCGTTGTATTTGATGAAAGGCTAAATACCTGAGTCGCAACATTATGCCTTACGCCATTCCCCACATCCTGATTGCAGATGATGAACTCAGCATGCGAGAGCTGCTGGAGTACATGCTCACCAAAGAGGGGTACCGGGTTTCCTGTGCTGAAAACGGCCGCAAAGCCATCACAATGATCGAAAGCACCCCGTTTGATCTTCTGATATGCGATATCCGTCTCGGAGACATTTCCGGCCTTGAAGTCCTGAAAGCCGCAAAAAAAATCAACCCCCAAACCGTGGTGATCATGATTTCCGCCTACACCACAACAGAAACAGCGGTTGAATCCATGAACGCCGGGGCATTTGATTTTGTTCCCAAGCCCTTTAACAACCAGGAACTCAAGCAGACCATTGCCAATGCTCTGACCTTAAAGACGGTTGAAGATGAAAAGCTCAGCCTTGATTCCGCCCTGAAAAAGACGCTTCATTTTGGAAAAATCATTGGCAATTCTCCTAAAATGCTGATTGTCTATGAAATGATCCGTCAGGTAGCTAAAACCACCACCAATATTTTGCTGACCGGAGAAAGTGGTACAGGAAAGGAACTGGCTGCCAGGGCAATTCACGCCGAAAGCAACCGCAGCGATAAGCCCTTTGTTGCGGTCAACTGCGGCGGTATTCCGGAAACCCTGGTGGAAAGCGAACTTCTGGGCTATAAAAAAGGCGCATTTACCGGTGCCAACCAGGATAAAAAAGGCCTGTTTGAAGTAGCCAACAAGGGAACGATTTTTCTGGATGAAATCGGCGAACTCAGCATATCCCTTCAGGTTAAATTGCTGCGGGTTGTTCAGGAAAAAGCATTCAAGCCGGTTGGCGCCGGCGAAGACATCAATGTAGATGTTCGCATCATCACCGCCACCAACAAAATTCTTGAAGAAGAAGTGATTGCAGGACGATTCAGGGAGGATTTATTTTACCGCCTGAATGTTATTGGCATCCGCATGCCGTCTCTCAGAGAGCGAAAAGAAGACATCCGGCTGCTGGCCCATCATTTTCTGGAGAAATATTCGCGTGAAATGGGCAAGGGGATCACAAAACTGTCTTCTTATGCCATTGATTTGTTGAATAAATATGATTTTCCAGGAAATATTCGTGAACTTGAAAATCTCATTGAACGCAGTGTTGCGCTCTCCAATACCAATATTATCCTGCCCGAAAGCCTGGCCATTTCCCTTCACAAACAGATACACAAGCGCCGCTGGATTGAGGGTGTCAAAAACAAGCGATTCGATCTTGAAGATGTTGAAAACGGAGTCTCTCTGGATAATATCCTTGAAGAAATCGAAAAAGGCTATGTCGAAAAAGCCATGGAACTCACCAGAGGTGATAAAGCCAGGGCGGCGGAGCTTCTCAAGATCAACCTGCGGTCCCTGCGGTATCGGCTGGACAAACTTTCGATAAAAAAATAATTCCGCTGGCTTCTGACATTTGGCGCATTCTAAAAATAGTATTAGGAAAACACTGGGTATTATGGACACATCAAGCGCAGTAATAAAAAACAACTATATTGAAGTACTATATTCATTCGGGAAAGATTTACAGTCCGCAGTTGATACAGCTTTACAAAAATATCTGATTGATTTGATTACATCAAAAATAGCCGAATTGAGAAAAAAAGAACTTTTATTTGAGGCAAAATATGAATGTGATTACCAATCATTTTCTCAAAATATTTCAGAAAGTGATGAATTTGTGATTAATATAGAAGAAAATGTTAATAAAATGTGGGAAAATGAATTGGCTGAATGGGAATTTTGTTATAAAGGAATTGATGATTGGTCGAAAAAACTTCGGAATATTTTGCTAATGTCATAATTTTAGCTCATTCTACTTTTGATGATGTCGAATATACTACGGATGCTACGCCTGAAAGAACGATTCTACAGATACATGGGAACTACGGTGTGTATAAGGTTTTTATAACCGAGCTTCTCAGCGAAGAAATAAGAAAATATAGATATTATATTTTGAAAAAAAATCGAGTTGAAGCTGGCTTTGACAATGCTTCTGATCCGCGTGCAATTCGACTCAAATATGGTAAAATAGGCAGCGAGTATGCGGGAAGATATATACCGCATCTCCATCTTAATGACAAGACGACTATTGAATTGACAGAAAACATGACATTTTTTGGTTTTATTCATTGGATGAAAGAAAATGTAAGCTTGTCGTCAAACCCACCTGGACGATTTGCCAGACCCACCATCCCCACCAGTTCCTTGCCGTGGTGAATCGGCAGGCCGAGAAATGCACTGAGAGGAGGGTGTCCTTCGGGAAGGCCGCCTCGCCGTGGATCAGCGGCTGGATCATTGGTGATAACGGCCTTTCCGGTCTTCAGGACAGCGCCGAAGAGAGTCTTTAGATTGTGAAACTCAAGTCCTTTCAACAATTCTTTTTCGTAGAACTTTCGCGTTTCGTTGTTCCAGGCGATGTTTGTAATGGCAAAAGTTGTTAGATAATTGTCCCCTGCTGGGGTATGCATGATTTCACCAATAAACCCGAATTTGCTGTCAGTCAGCACTATGAAATCGTCCAGTACCATGTTAAACAATTCTGTCACATCAATGCCTGAAATATGATGGGACTGCACAACACTCAAGGTTTGCAGCATCTTGTTGCTTTTCTGCAAAGCAGCTTCAGCCCGTATGCGATCTTCCATTTCTATGCGCAAGTTCTCGTTTGCCGAGATCAAATCGACAGTGCGATCCTGCATCCGTCACTCCAATTCATTGTTGGCCTTTTGCAGAGCCACCTTGTGTTCCATGAGTTGCAGATCAAGGCTGTGCCGGTAAAACGCCATCTCGATAGTAGCCGCCAATTCCCGCGATGACACAGGCTTGATCAGGTAGCCGTAAGGTGCGACAAGCTTGGCCCGTTGGAGTAGGGGATACTGGGAGTAGCCGGTCAGGAAAATGATGGGCACATCAGCAGCAGAACGGATATGCTCGGCTGCTGTGATGCCATCCATTTTCCCGGCCAGTTGGATGTCCATTAATATTAGATCTGGTAATATTAGATTGGGACGTTCAGCGGCCACGGCGGCAATCGCCGCCGCCCCCGTGGCTACCGGCTTCGGTACGTTGTAGCCCAGGCCGACCAGCATATCGCGCAGTTGTACGGCAAGAATGCCATCGTCTTCAACAATTAAAACGGTTTTTTGTTCCATGAACGCACCTATTGGAATTATGAAGGATGAATTCCTCACTTTTTTGTTTGTCTCTCATCGCTCATAATTATCTATTTTATCATTCATCATTTATTTTTAAACCGAAGCCGGAACTTAGTTCCGCTGGTGCAATCCAGTTCGATCCTGCCCTGGAGCTGGTGTTCCCCCAGCATCTTGACCAGCAGCAGGCCCAGAGTCTTAGTTTTCGTCCAGTCCAGACCTGCGGGCAGTCCCACGCCGTTGTCCGCTACTGTCAGCGTGTATGTGGCGCCGTCCTTTTCCGCAGAGACGACGATTTCACACCCTCCAGCCCCAGGACAGAGCCGGCCTGCCGGGAATGCGTACTTGAAAGCATTGGTCACCAGCTCGGTTATAAGCAGCCCGCATGGGACTGCATTGTCAAGACCCATCTTGACACCCTTCGCGGCTACGCTAACGTGGATGTTTCCAGCGCGATGGTAGGACAAATGCAGATGATTTACCAACGCATCAAGGTAATCCTGAAAATCAATCCTGGAAAAGTTCTCGGACTGATAGAGCTGCTCATGTATCAGCGACATGGACCTGATCCTGTTGCTCAGTTCCGCCATGGCGGCTCTGGCTGGCTCGTCAACTATCGACTGTCCTTGCAGATCCAGCAGCCCCATGATGGCGGCCAGGTTGTTTTTGACCCGGTGATGGACTTCCTTCAGCAGCACCTCTTTCTCCGCCAGCGATGTCCGCAGCGATTCCTCCACATCCAGGCGTTCCAGTTCACCGGCTGCACGCACAGCCACCAGTTTCATTACCAATTCCACCATGCGCAGGCGGGAGTCCATCATGGGTTGGCGACCGATGACAGCGATCAGGCCAATCGGCTGCCCCAGGGAACTCCAGAGGGTGGTGCCAACATAGCTCTCGGCTATCATCTCCTGGAGTACTACATCCCGTGGAAACTTATGGCGTACATCGCTGGGAAAGGAACAAATCGCCTTCCCCACCACATCACCACAAGGGGTTTCTTTCAGGGTATATTCCACGTTATCCTCAAACTTCCCGTCAAAAAAGACTGCAACCGTTCGAGCGGCCAGGTGGTCCCCTTTCAGCCGATCTATACACACATAGTCCATCCCCAGGCTTTCAGCGAGGTATCGCGCCAGCGATTCGAAGAACTCTCCGCCAGTGTAAATAGCTTGCAGCAGGAATGATTGTGCATCCTCGATATGTTTGAGTTCGCTGATGTTTTGTGCAATAGCGATATAATAGTCAGGTTGCGCACCGGGCGCCCACATTGGAGAAATAGTGAGATTCACCCACACTATGACACCATCCTTGCTGAAATAGCGTTTTTTCGTGGTTACCTCTGCAATTTCACCGGCTATGAGTCGCTCTCTGTTGGCGAGATCAATAGGCAAGTCTTCCGGGTGTGTAATGGTCTGGAAAGCGATATGTTCCATCTCTTCGCGTGTATAGCCAATAATATCACAGTATTTTTGATTGATATGGACAAAGCGACCGGTGTTGAAATCAATCTGGGCTACCCCTACCGTCGCCTGTTCGAACAACACTCGAAAACGTGACTCACTCTCCCGCAGGGCGATTTCCACTTTGCTACGTTGAAGTATCTCTTTTGCCAGTTTTCTGTTCCAGAATAGCACCAGGCCAGAGATCATTCCAAGTACCCCTCCGACCCAAAGAGTCCATTTTATAACAGTTCGCCAGTCAGCAGCCTGTTCATAACGGACGGGCATCCATTTGTGAAAGATTTGATCGTGTTCCGGAGGGGTTATGGAAGCAATGACCTTGTTTAAAATACTGACCAGTTCTGGCCAATCGTTACGAACTGCGAATTTGAACAAAAAATCCTTGTATTCTGCATGCCCGGCGATTTTAAGATTGGGGAATTGATATTTCTGCATCGCGTATCCGGCAACAATGAATGATCCGACAACAGCATCCGTGTTTCCAATTGAGACTGACTTCATTGCATCGTTAGGATTCTCGACAGGATAAATATTAATGTTCGGATAATCTTTCTTCAGTTGTTCATAAATGGGTATGTTCTCGACCATGGAGACCTTCATCCCCGCGAGGTCTTTTACATCTCTTAAAAACGGTGCGTCCATCCGGTTGACGATCACCCAGGACAGTGTAAAGCAGGAATCGGTCAGCCCCATGAACCGATTGGGCTCAAGGCTCATGTACGCGGGGAACATATCGGTCCGGCGGGTTTGTATCAATTCCGGCAATTCGGACAACTGAGCATGAACCGCCTCAAAATCAATGCCGGTTCGCTTGCTGAAAAGATTTAGATAATCCGGTACCATTCCTTGAATACCCTTGGTTTCATCAGGAAACATTAGCGGCGGAAACACAGCAGGAATAGTGATTTTTACGGTCTTATGTGCTTTTAGCCAGGCTTCTTCCGCAGCAGTCAACCGGGTCACATCCACTATTCCTCCCTCAAGAGAGGAATAGGAGGGGGCCCTGTAGTATCGTTTATCCGGGTCCAGCACCCAGTGTCGTTCAATTTCAGCAAGTTCTCTATTGGATATGAGGTCTAAGCCCTTGTCCACAAGGAATAGCAGTTCATGGTTATCTTTAAGTACGCTGGCATGAAGCTTTCTTGCGAAAAGTTTTTCATCATTAGACTCAAATTCGCCAGTGAACCCCAACTGGGCGAGCACCACTGTTATTGTCGCCGGTGTGCTTATAAATGCCCGAATTTCTCCTTCGCGCGCCGAATGGATCATATCTTTAATGGCTGTAAACGGAACAATTTCAATGCCAGGGTAGTGTTTTTGCAATTTCTCTTCCTGATAGCTGCCACCTATAACCCCGATTTTTTGTTCATCAAGTTGGCTGATTTTCAGAACTTCTCCATGTTTTTTTGAGAAGAAAAAACAAAGACTGAATTCATAAACGGGCTGTGAAAAGGCCATCCATTCACTTCGATCTTCAGAGTAATAGATTGCGCCGTGTATATCCGCATCACCCCTTTTTAGGGAATCAACCGTATCTTGCCAGTCCGTAATACGAAAGTTGATTTTGTGTCCGGTTTTTTCAGACCAAAGTTTCCACATATCCACGAATAACCCCACTGGTTGACCTTCAACGTTGAGAAAAGACATCGGGGGCAAATCTTTTCTTAACGCAATCACCAACGTGTCACTGCTTCTGGCAGGTGGCCCGTTCAGAGATTTTTGTTCCATTGCCGGCTCATCTGCTGCAATGTTAGCGGCAATACCCAACAAAAAGACACAAAGGAAATATTTCAGTTTTTGCTTCATAAAATTAAACCTCCTCAATGGGACGGTGCAGCTTATACGTTGGTCGTAGCGGACAACCGGCGTGGGCCTGCCCGCCGGCCTGGACTGGACGAACACAAAGACCTTGGGCCTGATGCTGGTCAAAATGATCAGCCAGCACCAGCACCAGCTCCAGGGCGAACTGGATTGCACCTGTGGAACTACGTTTCGGCTGCGGTTTGTCCCTATGACCGTATTACTGATGAGAGAGAAATGAAAAGACAATGTTAACCTAAAATGTTAGCAGCGTCCCTAACAATTGTCATCGTTGTTCCAAACACTGCTTCAATATGCTTGACCACTGCCTGGCGGACAGCGGCCATGGATATCTCCTTGCTTGCAGTCTCTTGAACCATTGATGTCATGCGAATGCCTTCTATTCCACAGGGGTTGATCCATTCAAATGGGGTCATGGAAATCGAAACATTCAGAGCCATTCCATGAAAGGCGACGGTTCGTCGAACACGGATGCCGATACTGCCAAGCTTTGCATTTCCCGCCCACACCCCGCGCCCCAATGAATTTCGATTGGCTGCAATATTCCAGTCCGCTACTGTCCGGATCATGACTTCTTCCAGTGCTTCGACATAACCGGCAACCGATATTCCTGCCATCTTTAGATCAATCACTGGATAGACCACCAGTTGCCCTGGTCCGTGGTAGGTAATATTGCCCCCTCGCTCCACCTGAATGACGGGTATGCCGGAGCTATCAAGAAACGCTGGAGACACCCGCAGGTTCTCCAGCCCCCCTCTTTGTCCCAGGGTAAACACAGGGGGATGCTCAACCATTAGCACCACTCCGGAACAGCTCCCGCGACGGATGGTCTCCACCAACGTGCGCTGAAGGTTTAAAACTTCCATATATGCAGCGGTTCCCATGTCAATGACATACCACACCATCACCATCACCATTCCCTTCTACTGCCTCCGTCGAGGTTTTTCTGCGGGGACTAACGGTTCATACGCTTTCAGCCCCATATCACCGGTAAGTATCTCAACCTCGCATTCCATCTGGGCGTAGTATTCAGCCACATCCTTGATGGTGGTATCACCAAGCGAGAGTTTATGTGTGGCCAGTTCAGGCCAGATATTTGCGAGCGACTTCAGCTTTTCAGGAGACCATAGAATATACTGCCAACTGTCACAATCTGCACTTTTGGACCCCCACCCCAACCCTCCCCCGCTGGGAGAGGGAGCATAAGGAAAGTGCAGATTATGCCCGTTTGCAGTATAGTTTGGTCGGCAAAGGCCGCCCACTGAGTTTGCTGATCGGCGCTTTTGCGCATCAGATCGGCCAGCGCATCACCGCGCTCTTTCCGACTGTGAGCGGCTTGTGCAATGTGATTGCCGGTTTCAATAATGCTGGTTCTACCGGATTTTGTGGTTTTCATACTACAAGCCGGTGAAACACGGTTTCACCCATGATCAAATGCGAATTAACATAATTTCCCATTGTTAATGTTCTTTATTTCGCTGAAACATCCAAAATTCTTGTCGGAACATCAAAGGTTTTCCATCCGTGTATCACGCCGGCTGGAATTAAATATGTGTCCATAGCCTCTAAAATCCGGCGCACATCACCAATGAACATCTCAATCTTTCCTTCAACCACAACGCCACATTGTTCAAAGGGATGCTATTGGAATCAGACCTTTTTGTTTGCTGTTACTGAATGGGGTACAATATCCACTCGCACCATCAATGTGATATCCGGTAGGGCATTAGTATTGCCAATTTGGGGGAGCATCAGTGGAGCATGCTTGGCATCGAATGGGATACAATATCCGCTGACCCCGTCAATGTGATAGCCTTGAGGACAGGTTTTCCCGATCTTTGGAATGCTCTCTGCGGATAACGGCGGTATCGAAGTGATTGCGATTATGACAGAGATATATAACAGGATTGATATTTTCATGAAATCATCTGATTTTACCTGGTTTTTTTAATAACTGCTTGATTCTGGCATGGATGAAAGTTCATATTTATCATCATGAGTTTTTCTGAATTCCGCTTTGAAAATGGATTACGATATTCATTTTCACCAGGAATCCTATTATTTCTTTCGCGTCCAAGTTAACGTCCGCGTCAGCAGAGTTTGTATGGCGGTAAACGTCATTGATTCTGTTTTTGTTGATAATTCATGGAGCCAGGTTGGTTCAAACTTCATTGGTTCGATATGATTTCATTCGAGACATTGTCCACAACAACTGGAGTATCAAGATAAGTCAATTCAGGGTCGGAGCCATATTTACCGTATACAAACGCTTTCCATTCTTTGGTATACAGCACACCAGCATCTTCGCGCGATTCCCATAGATAGATTCCTCCGGCTGTAATGCCGTCCGTATCAAGAAAATAGTATTTTCGAATTAATCCTGGCATACCTCGATATTTTGGCGCTGTACTCAAGAAAATCTCCCGAGCCTGCTGAATTGTGATCGCTTCTGAGAGTTTGAATTTAACAATTACTGTAATCATGGGTATCTCCTCGTTAATGGGGCATCTACGATGTCGAACGATTAATAGGGCCAGGAAGTATCGGCACTGGTCAAGTCACGCCTCGCAAGCTCAAGTAAAATGAAACTGATGATGTGGGCAGGGTATTTTATTACGATCAATCCCGGACCAGTAACCGTGACGAAACCATACAGGCAGCCAAGACAAACCCCCCTCAATATATCTACTATTAATTAATTTTCAGATAGTTGCAAATATATTCTGTGTATCACTTCTGAAATACATTGACATGTTTCTGATGATTGGTTACTTGTGAATCATCCCAAAGTTTTAACAGGCTGTCAATCAATCAGAAAAATAAGATGCGCTACGTCTGACCGGGATCGAAAGACTGGCGGAGTTTCCGAAGATACCTGGAATGGCTAAGGCGCATCTTTCCAGCGGAAGCCATCATAACCAGCAGCGGGTTTTATTTCCGGAAGCTCTGATAAAAATGAATGGTAATGGCATGGTTCAAGCGGGTATGATGTGGTGGGCGTAATGCCTGACTTATTATGCTCATCTCTGCATTCTTCTTTGTGTGTACCAGTCTATGAATGTAACCAATATACCCCCAGGTTTTCCGGAGACTATGTGATCCGTAATTCCCTGTCAAATTATACTGCAAACGGGCATAATCTGCACTTTCCTTATGCTCCCTCTCCCAGCGGGGGAGGGTTGGGGTGGGGGTCCAAAAGTGCAGATTGTGACAGTTGGCAGTATAATCTGCCTGCACCATCCCGTCACTAAACGATGAACTGATTGGGCGCGGAGCTTTCCGCCTTTTCTGGACTTAAAAACTGGATCATCTCCTAAAAATACTTGGGATGCCAGAAGATTTTCTATGGCGGCGACACAAACAGCATTCATGGTCATCCTTCTTTCTTTTCCTGTTTTTTGTTCACTCAAGACCAGGTCATCCCCAGGCTTTAAATCTTGAACCTGTTGGGCCATAATATTCACTGGGTCAGATGCTCGCAAATTTGTATTTACTCAGATGATAAATAAAGCATAATCCATATGTTATCCTTCAGGAGCTTTTTGATGGACTTGATGTCCGTGATAGATTTTATGGGATCAACTTTGATCTGACTGTCTCTTACGGGATGATTTTGATTTGACATGCTACCCCCTTTTAATGTTATGTATTAATATTTACATATTAAAACTTAACATTAAAAAATATAAACAAGCAAAACATAAGTGACAAAAATAGATGTAAGTTTATAATATAATTGTGTTTAATTGATAATTGCGAATGTTAAAATTGAAAAATGATCTCGGAAGCGGTTTCGGAAAAGCTTCCAAAGACATTTCAGTCATTCCGGTGCTTAAAAATTCGTAGATTATCTCGTATACTTTGAGCGGTAAATGACTTAGTTTTTATTCACCGCAAAGGCGCAAAGATCGCAAAGAAAATATTCAATGAAATTATTGCCTTCTTTGTGTTCTTTGCGCCTTTGCGGTGAATTGAAAAGTGCAGTTTATGCTCGCGTACAGTATAACAAACAATCCGTTAGAACCAGCAATATCTCGACAAAAAGTTTCAGCTACTTTCAGGACGGTAATTTGGGAACTGAAGCGTTCCCAAATCAGGTTTACAATGTACCCGTGTTCACCAGTTCTACCCGTCGATTCGCCGCCCGACCGGCTTCTGTGTCATTGGAATCAACCGGCCGGCTTTTGCCATAGCCGACGGTTTGTAGTCGTTTGGGATCAATTCCATAGCGGGTAGAAAGAAAATGTTTGATGCTTGCTGACCGTTTTTCAGACAGGCTTTGATTGTGTGCATCACCGCCCGTGGCATCAGCATGGCCCTCGATAGATATGGCGCAGGTTTTGAGTGTATCTGAACGTAATGCTTTTCCGATCTCTTCCATTTGTGCAAAAGAGGCTTTGGAAATTTCTGCTTTGTTAAATTCGAAATTAATCGACAACGCAATTTTGGGACGTGTTTTGGGCTTATACTGAATACCACGAGTCAGTTCCGTAGGTGCATCTTTCAGTTGAGACTCAATCACATCCGAGCTGACCACTTTCAGGCTTCGGCTTGCTACCGTAAAATTGGCCTGACATTTCGCAAACCGTTCCTTGATTCGGGGAATATCCAATTTCAAATCTGAATATTTATCCTGGACAGCGGGGGATTTATACAACAACAAGGCTTCATTGTACATGGCTGCTGATAGATTGTACTGCTTCTGCTGAAAATAAATGTCTCCCAGTCCGATATATGGATAGGGAAACTGCTGATCTGTATAAATGGCTCTGCGATAAAGCTCGGTTGCATCTTTTAGCTTGCCCTGCTCCTCTAAAATAACGGCTAGGTTATTCATACCTTTTGAGTAATCTGGGCAACGTTGAAGCAACTGCACAATTTTATCGATTTGCACCGATGGTGTTGGAGCAGACATAGCGGCTCCGAGTTCTGTATCAGCATCGTCGCAGCTCTGACCAAAGGCTGATAATGGCAAAATCAGCATTAACAACACTCCGAAATTCATCACATATTTCATAATGTCCTCCTGTCTAATAAAAAGGTCATTGCACACAATGCTTCGTCACCCGCAAATGAAAATGAACTGGCAGTTTTCCACTCGCCGGAGCGTGGGATCAAGAATTTTTTAATTCGCATTAATTCATGTTCATTCGCGGTTCAAAAAGTATTTTCACAGTAAATGTGAAAAACGAATCTACCTGCCTTTTATTTGATATCGAATCCGTTTTTGGGAAATATTCAATTGTTGCGCCATCTGAACGCGACTACTTATTTTGTTTAATCCATCACTACTGTTTGAAAGTTCAATAAAAGGCTGATGGCTGAAATCTGTTGGAAACAGCTCGAATGGCTTATCTGAAATAAAGGCGATCACCTCTTCCTGGCCAGCAGGTCCGGCGACTTCCAATGCCATATCAGCGCTATCATCAACAATAACATAAGTTTGGCCTGCAGAAACCAATGGTGTGGTCTGATAGCGATTGGGGAATAATTGAACCACTTTTCTATCTGTAGTCACACCAATGATAACAACATGACAGTCCTTGTCGGCTTTGAAGTAATAGTGGATTCGGTCGCCAATTAGAAACTGGTTTTGGTCTGTCCACAGCGACAGATCGGCTGGTGTTGAATTCAGGCCTAATGCGGTCAGCATGGATACTACTTTGTCATAGTTTCCTGCTGTTTCCACCTTTTTTATTGCTGGAGGCCCTACTGCCGCCAAAGGGATCGTCTTTTTTTGAGTGGTGGCGGATGGAATATATTGGGTGCCCTGGGCTATAGCTGCTACAGGTTTTTCAGGCATGGAGGCTTCCGATAATGCGGCCTGATTTGAAGATTTCTGTGGTTCCTCCCTGATTGCCAAGTAGCGATTTGAATCTAATGGAACAGAGATATACAGGCTAAGGTAGGTATCAAAATCAGCAGATGCCTGGGCGCCCACTTTTCGTAATGCCGCCTGAGTTTGTTCATCAATTTGACCCGTTATCATCACTTCATGGCCATGAAGATAAAGCATGCGTTGTATCGCCGCAATTCGCTGTTGTGCATTCATGAGAGCGAAATCGGTTTGAACCGAATCCAGAACCGTTTGATCGGGTTTTCCCTCTGGCAGCAATCGCCAATAGGGCAATCTCAGATATTTGCCAACAATCTGAAGCGTACTCAGATGAGTCAATAGACGGACAGCAGCATGTCTTCCCTGATGTTTCGCGATGGTGCCTTTGACACCAAACGTCGGTCCAAAAATCGTGATTCCAAGCGATTTTTCATTCTGTCCCTTGTAAACCTTGATGGTGTTGACTGTTTGCATTCTAGACAAACCGGACAGGGTCTGAAAATCAATCAGGTTAAAATCCACCGTGATGCTAGCTGCGCTGGTTTTCTCATCATTGTCTAAATTAATTCCAACAGTCCCTGCAGCATCGGATAATGGCGTGCCTTCAATAGATGCTTTCAGACTCTTGCCTCGAGTTTCAAGTGCTCTGTCATATTCGGTTATACCGCCACTGACCATGATATCCGGAATGAGTTTTTTTTCAAATTTTGAATATCCCGTTATTCTTGAATTTTCCAGGAATGACGGATCATAAGGGATATAAGTCACCCTGCCCCCGATCGAATTCAGCGAGCTTTTTAGCATTTCAGTGACGCTCTGTGGCAGCTCGCTCCCTACTGAAGACGTAGATGTTCCTGTAAGATCGGAAATCTGCTGACACTGAATTCGAAGCGGTCCGGAATTATAAATTTCAGTCATTCGGCCCAACGTCGTCAGCGCATCATCAAGTGTTGTGATCTTGGCTGTCGGATAATCTTCCTGAAGATCAAGCTGAACATTACGGGGATCCAGGGATGCACACGAAACCCACAAAAGCATGGATATCAGACCGCACGACACACTCAGCTTTTTTAAGGTAGTTAAAAGAGAATGGCTGATGAACATTGTAATTCCTCCTATGGTTAATAGCAGACTGCGACATAAACCTTCAACAGTTATCGATAATAATTGAAATTATTAATGCGCCCTTTCAAAAAGGCATGTATGTCACTTATCAACCGCTATGGCCGTTTTATTTCCCTTTGATAGATCAATGTTATAGACATCCCCTTTAATCGTAGCGCCCGGAGCGAGAATCACACTGCCGATGCTGCCGTCTTGATCCCCTGAACCTGTGTTGGAATTGTTTTTCTGCTTGGATTGGGCTTTTGCTTTCATTATGATGTAAGGGATATTTTCATCCAGATCGACATTATCACGTTCGTAAAGGGATTCACCAGCTATCGACATGCCATCATCCGGGCCCTTTCCATAGCACACACAAGCTAACAATATCATGGTGATCGTCAGTATTGAAATGTATGTTTTTTGGGTATGCATCATTTTATGCCTCCTATAAAGGGTTTGCTGTCTTCCCTACTGTTTTTCGCCTTCTGCCACTTCCAACGTATCCATTTGCTTGCCGGGAAAACTTTGAGTGCCCAGTCAGGGTTCAATAGCCCGAATCCACTGATCCGGGCTATTGTCACGTTTTCAGAGTTTATTTCACTTCATTTTAACGGAACCCATGTTTGCTTCACTTTTGGTGCCCGTAGCCGTATTGCTAAGATTTTTTCCTTCGATTGTGTTTGTAACTGAGCCACCGACCTTGGAGTTCTCCATTTTAACGGCTCCCAGATTGGCCTCACTTTGGGTGCCCGTAGCCTCATTGGTGATTGTTTTACCAGTTACCTTGTTAGTGACAGATCCGCCGACTTTTGATCCATCCATGTCCACAGACCCAAGATTTGCCTTACTTTCTGTTCCGGTTGCCGTATTGGTGATGTTATCACCTTTGACTTCGTTTGTTACGGATCCTCCCACTGTTGATTCTGCAAGGGCTACCGATACGCTGATCAAACAAAACAGTGCTGATAAAATGATGCTTTTTTTCATGATGTTCTCCTTCTTGTAGTTAATGGTGAGTGTGGTCAATGGTGCGCAAATGGTGGTTTGTCAATAATGAACTGTTCTTATTGGAATCCCTCCTTTTCACCGTTGATTGTTACAGATGAAAAATATATTTGATTTGTTCCCATGAGACACAGAAAATCTGTTTTACAATTGAAACATTGTGCATTGATCATCGTTTCGGCCAGAAAAGATTGCTTGTCTTTGGGGCAGATAGATCATCTATTCCACTGAGTCGGGCCATTGTCCGATTTTCAGAATTCATTTCACTTCGTTATAATGCTACCAATGTTTGCTTTACTTCCTGTTCCGATTGCCAAATTGGTAATGTCTTTTCCTTCAATATTGTTTACAACTGAGCCGCCGACCCCGGAGTTCTGTATTTTAACAACTCCCAGATTGGCCTCACTTTGGGTGCCAGTAGCCGTATTGGTGATCGTTTTTCCAACGACCCTGTTCGTGACAGACCCGCCGACTTTTGATTCCTCCATGATCACGGCCCCAAGATTTGCTTTACTTTCTGTTCCTGTTGCCGAATTGGTGATGTTATCACCTTGGATTTCGTTTGTCACGGACCCGCCCACTGTTGAATCTGCAAGGGCTACAGATACGCTGATCATACAAAACAGTGCCGATAAAACGATGCTTTTTTTCATGTTGCTCTCCTTCCTACAAATAACGGTGGATATATGGTGTATCCTACCTTGATGGAATCTCTCTTTTTGCCTTTGATTACTGAAGATGAAAAATTTATTTATATTGTTCCCAAGTGAATCAAAATATTTTTTGCAATTGAAGTATTCATGCCCACTATCTTGACGTTATGTTCCCGATACCTTCGCGATAAAGCCACAACTTCTTTGCTTGATTTTAAATCGGTATGTTATGAAAGTCAAACAGTTCCAACTGCGTCAAGAAGGAATAATCCAAGTACTTCGCAGGCTATTAGGCAGTTAAGAATTTCTGATTATAACGGATTTGCGGGTTGATTGTATTTTCAATAGTTTATAAGTATCGCCGATTTATTGTGCAATGCTTGCATGATAAAAGTAACCTGTTGTATTTATAATAAAAATAATAGTACTTGAATAATATATTTCCAAACAGCGTGTTAAAATCCCCCAAATCCGTTATAATCAGAATTTTCCTGTTTAACTCTTCATATATTTCGTGGATGAATAATACTGTTCATATCCTGCGGACTTACGCATGTATCACTATAATGTGCCTGCTGGAGATGGTATGATTTGAAAAAATGAGACTCAAATTGACTGGCTGTGTACGGCCATGCACTTTATCTCGACGCAGCCGCCTTTGGGAAGGGCGCTGACCTCGACAACGGCGCGGGCCGGCCGGTGGTCTGAAAAAAACTGTTGATAAATACCGTTAAAAATGGAAAAATTTCCCATATCTGTCAGATAGACATCAACGGATACGACGTGGTTCAGGTCCGAGTTGGATGCCAAAAGAATCTGGCGTAGGTTTTCTATGGCTTGGGTAGCCTGAGTGGTAATGTCCGGGCCTGCCAGGTCTCCTGTAGCAGGGATTAATCCGAGCTGGCCGCTTACAAAGACAAAGGGATCTGAAACTATGGCCTGGGAATACGGCCCAATGGCAGCCGGGGCGTTACTGGTTTGGACAGATGTGATCGTCAAGGTTGAACCTCCTTTGGATGGTGTATTGAACATGTATTTCATTCCTTTTTCACTTTTTGGATAATCAATCAATAAAAAAATAACCTGCTGTCTCATGTTAATGACTTATATCGTAACTTTCTTTCAGACACCGGATCATCATGAAAGAATGGTTTTGGATTTCGACATTTCAATTAAAGGAGAGTGAACATGACAATTGACCGAATGGTGCTGGCGTTTGCCGGAAGCTTTATTTTAATCAGTCTGCTGCTGTCCGCGCTTCACAGCCATTACTGGCTGTGGTTTACGGCCTTTGTGGGGGCCAACCTGCTGCAATCCGCCTTTACCGGATTCTGCCCACTGGCAATCATACTGAAATTCTTCGGAGTCAAAGAGGGGGCGGCATTCAAATAAGCCTCTCTTCGTATGCGCAATGGTACTGCTCCTTCATGGCGCTACTCCATCTGCTGGGCGTTTACTCTGATCAAGGGGGCTGAAAAATGAGCTTCTTACAAGGCCTCGATGTCCGTTACCGCATAAGGAAATGAAAGTCCCATATATTTCAAAGCATCGGGGGTTTGCCTTTGATCAATGAGACGAAACAGGGAACGGGTGGGGGGCTGAAACCCATCCTCGATTATTTGATGAAAAAGCGGGGCTTTGATTTCTCCGGTTATCACCCGGCCATGTTGGAACGTCGCATCAGTCAGCAGTTGACCGCTATCGCCTGCGAAGACTTCAACGAATATCTTTCTTGCCTGCAAAAAAACCCCGCTGAACTGGACAACCTCCTTGATGTCATCACCATAAATGTCAGCCGGTTCTTCCGGGACACACTGACATTTGAACTGATCGCTGACCGGATTCTGCCAACCATTGTTCTGGAAAAGGCCAGGCTGGGGGATCATTCTCTGCGCATTTGGTCCGCCGGCTGCGCCAGAGGAGAGGAGCCCTACTCTCTGGTGATCCTGATCCATGAGTTGTTGGAGAAGGACAAAATTGAGATGAATCTACACCTATTTGCAACCGACATCGATTGCGGCGCGCTTACGGATGCCGGAAAGGCGCTCTATCCACCGAGCAGCATTGAGAACATCAAACACCGGCTTCTGATGAAATATTTCACGGCGGAGGGGGCATACTTCCGGTTGATTCCGGATATCAAAAAGCGGGTCACTTTTTCACTTTACGACATGCTGGATAAAAAACACAGCGTTCCGCCGGAGAGCGTTTTCGGCAATTTCGATCTGGTGTTATGCCGCAACCTTTTGATCTACTTCAACATCAAATATCAGGAGACCATTTTTACAAAGCTGTATCATTCGCTATCCCAAAATGGTATTCTCATCCTTGGAGAGGCGGAGGAGCCGGCCATGGCGTATCGGCGACATTTCAGCAGGGTGGTTGATTTCAGCCCGATTTACCGGAAAAGACAGGTGATTAAAGGAGAGATTCATGGGTGCGAGGAGTAAATTTTATTTATTATCAATGATTCTTATCCTGATCGTTGTTGTTGCCGGCTGGTTTGCAACGGATTATCTTGGCGATAAAGCCAGGCAGGAAATCATCAGAGAAGGCCAGGCTTCCGTATTCACCATGTCCGTTTATGTTTCTACTACAATAAATGTGATTGAGAATGCCGTTAAGGCATTAGCCGATTCTCCATGGATCGCACCTGCGCTGCTGTCTAAAGGGGAACAAGATATCGAAAATGCCAATAGTGTGTTAGACAGATACAGTTTTAACTTCACATCCACCTCCTACCTGATGAATGCCGATGGCATGACTGTGGCATCCTCCAACCGTAAATATCCGGACAGCTTTGTCGGGAAATCATATAGTTTTCGTCCATATTTTCAGCAAGCGGCCAAGGGGCGATCCGGTCGTTATTTTGCGATGGGCATTACTTCCGGAAAGAGGGGCTTTTACGCAAGCTACCCGGTGCAGAATCATTCAGGTGAGGTGATTGGGGTGGTCACGATGAAAAAGGATATTGACGAGATTGAGAACTTTTTCGGCAAATACCCTTTTTGCTTTCTCATCAGCCGTGACGGCATTGTTTTTCTTTCCAGCACACCAGCAATGGTTGCAAATAGTCTTTGGCCCTTAGACAAAGCTGTACGGGAAGCATTGATTGTTTCTCGTCAATTCGGCGACAAAATCTCCGAAGCCGTCATCAAAAAGGAAATTGACGATGGCGCGGAAGTCGCTTTGGAAGAAAAAGTTTTTTTCGTATCCAGGAAGGTGATTGACAGCGACGGATGGTCGATTGTGCTTCTGACTCCGACAGATCGTATCAGGCTATACAGATTGATCGGTATTCTGGCAACGCTTTCTGTAAGCTTTTTCATCATGGTCTTTTCAGGCATTATCTATGTTACGGACCGATCCAGAGATGTCTTGCGACAAAGTGAAGAGAGCAAACGATTATTACTAAATGCAGTCGGAGATGGTATCTTCGGGGTCGATACCACCGGACAGATAACCTTCGTCAACCCCGCCGCCCTGCGCATGGTTGGATTTGCCGAAGAGGAGATGTTATACCAAAACTTGCACGGTCTGATCCACCACTCCCATGAGGATGGCTCCAACTACCCGATTGAAGACTGCCCTATGGCCGCTTCCTACACATATACTACGGGCAGCCATGTAGCGGGGAGTGAAGTGCTCTGGCGCAAGGATGGCGGCAGTTTTCCAGTGGAGTATTCCTGCATGTCGATCACCAAGGACGGCAAAGTCTTGGGTGCGGTACTGAGCTTTACGGATATCTCCGAGCGCAAACGGGCTGAGGAGGCGCTGCTTGAGAACCGGAGGCAACTGGCGGATGTCATTGACTTTCTGCCGGACGCCACCCTGGCCATTGATAAGGAAAAGCGTGTCATTATATGGAACAAAGAGATTGAGAAAATGACAGGGGTTCCGGCCGCAGAGATGATTGGCAAAGGCGACTATGCATACACTATTCCGTTTTATGGCGAGGCCAGACCGCAGTTGATGGACTTAATCTTTATGAACAATGAGGATATTATGGCCCGGTATCCCAACATCGTTCGTGAAGGTGACTCGCTCAAAGCTGAAGTGTTCTGCAACGCCCTTTACGACAATAAAGGCGCATGGGTGTTTGTCAAAGCCTCACCCCTGCACGATCAATCCGGCAAGATTGTAGGTGCAATTGAGAGAATCCGTGATATCACAGAGCGCAAGCGGGCGGAAGAGGAAAAGGATGCGCTCCAGGTGCAACTGCTGCAGGCCCAGAAAATGGAGTCGGTGGGGCGGCTGGCAGGTGGAGTAGCTCACGATTTCAACAATATGCTTTCAGCGATCATAGGTCATGCAGAGCTGGCGATGATGAAGTCGTCCCCATTGGAGCCGATCCGTTCAAACCTCAAGGCGATCGTTGATTCCGCTTACCGCTCCGCCGATCTCACCAAGCAACTGCTGGCCTTCGCCCGCAAGCAGACCGTAGCGCCCAAGATCATAAACGTTAACGAAGCCGTGGCTGGCATGCTTAAGATGTTGCTTCGTTTGATCGGCGAAGATATTGAAGTCGTCTGGAAGCCGAAAACGGGTCTGTGGCAAGTAAAGATTGACCCCACCCAGATTGACCAGATTCTGGCCAATCTTTGCGTTAATGCTCGGGATGCCATCACCGGGGTGGGTAAGGTTGACATTGAAACGGAAAACATCGCTATAGATGAGGCCTATTGTGCTTTTCACCTTGGTTTTGTTTGCGGTGAATATGTGATGCTCGCCGTGAGCGATGATGGCTGCGGCATGAGCAAAGAAGTTCTTGATCACATCTTCGAACCGTTCTTCACCACCAAGGATATGGGAAAGGGCACGGGACTTGGACTGGCCACATTGTATGGTATTGTCAAGCAAAACAATGGTTTCATAAACGTTTACAGCGAACCTGACAAAGGGACGACCTTCAAGATATATCTGCCCCGGTTCGTGGGGGAATTCATGGAGCCAGCAGCCAAAAGAACAGCGGAAACACCCAAAGGTCATGGAGAGACGATGTTGCTGGTGGAGGACGAACCGGTGATTCTGGACGTGAGCCGGGAGATGCTGGAGCAACTGGGCTATGTTGTGATGATCTCCAGTACGCCGGGCGAGGCGCTTCGCATAGCCAGAAACCATGCTGCCGAGATACATATGCTGATTACCGATGTTGTTATGCCGGAGATGAATGGTCGGGACTTGGCGAATTTGATCGGAGACATCAAACCGGGGCTGAAATGTCTGTTTATCTCCGGTTACACGGCCAACGTCATCGCCCATCATGGGATACTTGACCCAGGCATTCACTTCATCCAGAAACCTTTCTCAATGGAGCACCTGGCAGTTAAGGTCAGAGAGGTGCTGGATGATGCCAAAAACACAGCGCAACCGGCCAATTTCAAGGGCTGAATTCAACTATACTGCGAACGGACATAATCTTTCGCAGTAGAGCCGGCATCCTGCCAGCTGCTGCAGCCGGCAGGATGCCGGCTCTACCTTCGCTTTCCATTAGCTCCATCCCTCAGCGGGGAGAGTTGGGGTGGGGGGGGCAAAATTGCAGACTATGACCGTTGACAGTACACTTCCGGGATAATATGAAGGATGCCGAAGGAGAAATGTATGAGTACGATGAGTAAGTTCGATCAGGGGTTTACGGGAATCAGGAATCTGAAAATCGGCATACAGTTGCGTATCGCCCTGAGCGCCATTCTTGTGTTGGTGTTGCTCCTCGGGGCGGTTTCCTGGTATCAATCGGACAGTTTATGGCAGAATACCAAGGATTTGTACGAGCATCCGTTTACTGTCCGCATAGCCATCGGCGAACTTCAGGCTGGTGTCCTGTATATACATAGAGGGATGAAAGACCTGATTCTGGTGAATAGTGAGCAGAAAATGGAATTCATTCTTCGGGAAATTGACATATACGAAGTAAACGCTGCCCGACAGTTCGAATTGCTGTATAAAAGCTATCTGGGACCTCGCCAGGATATTGATGAGGTACAGAATGCCTTGGTGCAGTGGAAAACCATCCGCTCCGAGACCATCCGTATCCTGCGGGACGGAAATATTGCAGAAGCGACAGAGCGCACGTATTCCTCCGGAGTGGGCGGCGCTCAGGCTGAAAAACTCATGAATGAGATACGGGATATCAGCGATTTCGCCTTAAAAAGATCCGAAGCATTTTACGCGGATGCCCGAGCCAAAAAAGAAACGATATTTGTCTCACTGGCGATCCTTTTAGGCACCATTATTCTCCTGACAATGGGTATCATTTACCTCCTGACGAAAGGAATCATTGACCCGCTACTGGAGCTGACTTCGGCCGCGGAGAAATACCGGCAGGGCGATCTCAATGCTCGCAGCCGGTATATTTCCGTCAATGAATTTGGAACGCTTTCCGCCGCATTCAACGCCCTTGCTGAAACCATTCAGACGGAGTGGCAGAGCAAGGAGAACACCGCCCAGATTGCCGACACCATGCTGGGGAACGAAGAATTAATGGCTTTTTGCCGCGCCTTATTACCGGAGCTGATAGCCAGAACGGAGTCCAATATCGGAGCTGTCTATTTTCTGCAGGAAGAAAAAATGCTGTTTGAGCCATACTACGCTATCGGATTGACGCAGAACAAAATGAGACCATTTTCCGCAACAATACATGAAGGGGAATTCGGTGCAGCACTGACACGAAAGACCATCACCCGGATCAGCGCCATCCCCGAGGACACGATATTCGATTTTGCAACCGTAGCCGGGAACTTCAAACCAAAAGAAATTATCACCATCCCGATCACGCAAAACCAAAAAGTAATTGCCGTAATTTCCCTGGCATCGCTCAATGCCTTTTCAGCGGAAGCGCTGAAAATTATCAACAATTCCTGGAAGAGTCTGAATGTTGGCATCATCGGCATGTTGGCTTTCGAAGGTATCCGTGAATATTCCTATAAACTGGACAAACAAAACGAGCAACTTGCAGAACAGTCAAAAGAGCTGCAAGTCCAGGCGGAAGAATTGCGGCTGCAGAACGTGGAGATAGATCGTCGTCGGTTGGCGACGGAAGAGGCTAACCGGAAACTGCAAGCTAAAAATGAGGAGATTCAGGCTCAATCGGAGGAAATGGCGGCTCAGTCTATCGAACTCCGGAGACAGACCGAGGAGTTGCAACAACAGAATGTGGAGCTGGAGCAACAGCAGTTGGCAGTGGAAGAGGCCAACCGTCTGAAGAGCCAGTTTCTTTCGAACATGAGTCACGAACTCCGGACCCCGCTCAATTCCGTCATGGCACTTTCTCGCGTGCTGATGATGCAGGCCAGTTCGAAGCTAAGCGCTGAAGAGGTCAACTATCTGGAGATTATCGAGCGTAACGGGAGGAATCTTCTCACGCTGATCAACGACATTCTGGATCTGTCCAAGATTGAGGCCGGCCGAATGGATGTCAACCCCAAGCCGTTTTCCCTCCGCATGGCCATAGATGATATTGTTGAAAGCATTGCACCTCTGGCCGAGGAAAAGCAGATTGCACTCCATCAGGATATCCCCGAAGACATCCCGTCGCTTGAAAGCGATGAGATACGGGTATCTCAGATACTGCAAAACCTGATCGCCAATGCCGTCAAATTTACCGATGCGGGCAGTGTTACTGTTTCGGTCCGGTTGGATCAGGGAAAGTTCTCTGTCCGGATTGCAGATACCGGTATTGGCGTTGCGGAAAACGATCTCCCCTGTATCTTTGACGAATTTCGGCAGGTGGATGGAACATCTGCGAGAAAGCATGAAGGGACAGGGCTGGGCCTTACCATCGCCAGCAAGGCCGCCAGGATGCTGGGCGGGGACATCGCCGTGCAAAGCTCAAAAGGAGTTGGCTCCATATTTACGTTGACCCTACCTGTTGCATGGCAGGGGAAAGCGCCCGTCTGTGAACCAATCGTTATCCGTCAAATTTTAGGAGTAAAGTCAGAACGCAAGACCATTCTCGTCGTGGACGATGAACCGGATATGGCGGCGATGATTTCCCGTTACCTGCTCCAAGAGGGGTACAATACGCTCACTGCCACATCCGGAGCCGAGGCGCTAATTCTCGCCGAGCGCGAACGCCCATTCGCCGTAACCCTTGATATAATCATGCCGGACATGGACGGCTGGGAGGTGCTGCAGGGCCTGAAGAAGAACCCCGAGACCAAAGACATTCCGGTCATTATCGTATCCATCTCGGAGGGCAAGGAAACCGGATTCGCCCTTGGCGCCATCGGTTATGTCACCAAGCCAGTGTCAAAAGAACAGCTCATCTCAGAGATCAAGAAGATCGGAAAGCCTGGAACCAGCTCGGTCATGATCGTCGATGACAGTGAGCTGGACCGTAGGCGAATTGGACGGATTATTGAAGATGAGGGGCTGAATCTGATCGAAGTGGAGGATGGCGCTGTTTGTCTAAGTTTGATCGAAAAACATGTTCCCGATGTGCTGGTTTTGGACTTGATGATGCCCGAGATGGACGGATTCGCCGTGCTGGAGAGAATTCGCAGCAACCCTGAGACCAAAGACCTGCCGGTCATCGTGGTCACGGCCAAGGACTTGACCGAAGAAGACCGGCGCAAATTGAGCGGAAACGTCTTTTCCGTCTTGGAGAAAAGCGCAGCTACTTCGGTGACACTGCTTGCAGAAATCAAGAGAATACTGCTGGATCTCGAGACTCTTGCTCAACACCCTGGATATGAAAAACAGGCGGCTCTACCCCAGATTCTACCCAGGATTCTACTGGTTGAGGACAACGAAGTGGCGATCATCCAGGTCAAAGCGGTTCTTGAATCTGCTGGATATATTGCCGATGTGGCCAGAGGCGGGCAGGAAGCCTTTGACTATGTCGCCCATACAATCCCCCAAGGCATTATTCTGGATTTGATGATGCCAGGGATCGACGGTTTTGAAGTGCTGGAAAAGATTCGCAGCCGACAGGCGACAGAAAAAATACCGGTTTTGATTCTCACTGCCAAAGACCTGACTCCGGAGGATTTCAAGCGGCTCAGCGCTAACAATATCCAGCAGCTTGTTCAGAAGGGGGATGTGGACAAGGAAAGCTTGTTATTGAAAATCAGCTCCGTGATTGGGACCCATTCAGAAACACCCTTACGGCTTCATGAGAGCCACAGCAAAAAGGAAGCCGCCGCATCTATTGAAAATGATGACAGATGGCGGATGACGGATTACAGAAAAAAACCGTCATCTATTGTCTGTCGTCAGTCTTATGCTTCAGTAGGCGCGCCGCTGACAACGACGAAAGCGGCAGGCCCCCCCAGCATCCTGGTCGTGGAGGACAATCCAGACAACATGACAACCATCAAGGCTATTTTGCAGAACCGATACCGGATCACGGAAGCGGTGGACGGTGAAGATGGGCTTAGGATGGCCGCGGAAATCGGACCCGATCTGATTCTGCTTGACATGGCCTTGCCGAAGATGGATGGTTTCACGGTGGTGCAGCATCTAAAAGATAACAAGGAACTGAGTCGGATTCCGGTGATCGCCATGACCGCCCGGGTTATGAAAGGCGACCGGGAAAAGATTCTTTCTGCAGGATGCGATGATTACATCTCCAAACCGATTGACCCGCAGGACTGCCTGAAAAAGATCGCGGAATATTTAAAAGGATGATGGGAGGTTTTATGCAGAAAATACTGGCGATTGATGACAAAATGGATAATCTGATTACACTTTCGGCCCTGCTGAAGAATCTGTTGCCCGGTTGCAGTGTGATTACCGCCCAATCCGGGATGGAAGGGATAGAGGTGGCTAAGGCCGAATTACCCGATGCCATTTTGCTGGATGTAAAAATGCCGGGTATGGATGGCTTTGAAACATGCAGCAGGCTGATGTCGGATGAAAGCACAAGGCGCATTCCGGTGATCATGATTACGGCTATCAAGACCGACCCCAACAGCCGGGTCAAAGGACTGGAGATTGGCGCAAATGCCTTTCTGGCCAAGCCGATTGACCAGCATGAACTGGTTTCACAGGTCAAGGTCGCCCTCCGGATCAAAAAAGCGGAGGATGCCCTGCGGGAGCAGAAGGATTCATTAGATAGAATGGTTCAGGAAAGGACAGCCGCCTTACGAGAAAGCGAGAGAAAATACAGGGAAATATTTGAAAATATCATTGATGTCTTTTACAGAACGGACAATGAAGGGGTAATACGCATCGTCTCTCCATCGGTTGAACAAATATTTGGGTATGCTCCTGATCAAGTCATCGGGAAGAAACTTGCCGGGTTTTATGTAAATCACGAAGATCGTAATCAATTCCTATCAGTTTTACAGGAAAAGGGAGCAGTCAAAGGGTATGAAGCACCCCTGCGAGCAAAAAACGGGTCTGTGGTCTGGGTATCCACCAATGCCCAGTTTTACCTGGATGAGCAGGGAAATATTCTTGGGGTCCAGGGTATTTCGCGTGACATCACCAAGCGAAAGCGGGTGGAGGAGGAGAGGATCAAACTCGAAGCCAGGCTTCAACAGGCACAAAAAATGGAGTCCATTGGATCTCTTGCTGGCGGCATTGCCCATGATCTGAACAATATTTTGTTTCCGATCAGCGGCCTTTCAGAGATGCTGCTTGATGACATTCTACCAGACAGCCCCGAGCGCGAAAGCATTGAACAAATCCATAAATCCGCGCAAAGGGGCAGCGAGCTGGTCAAACAGATACTGACTTTCAGTCGTCAATCCAAACCCAGGAAACTGCCCATCCGGATTCAGCCCATTTTGAAAGAAGTATTGAAACTGGCCCGAGCGGCGATACCCATGAACATTGAAATCTCAAGCCATATCAACACTGATTGCGGTCTGGTTTCCGCAGATCCCACGCAGGTGCATCAGATCGCCATGAACCTGATCACCAACGCCTATCATGCCGTTGAGCAATCTGGCGGAACAATTAATGTTGAGCTGAAAGAGACGGCCACCGTATCGAACATCAGAAAGTTCCATCCAGCTTTTGGTGAAAAAGATGAATTGCCATTCCATGCGATGCCTGACGATCTTTTGGCAGGCGGATATGCGTGCATCACCGTATCCGATACCGGAACAGGAATAGATCAAGCGCTGATCGATAAAATATTCGATCCCTACTTTACCACCAAAGAACAGGGAAAGGGTACGGGACTGGGGCTCTCTGTGGTGCATGGCATCGTGAAGGAACATGGAGGAGATATTCGTATTAATAGCGAGGTCGGCAAGGGAACCGCCTTTCATGTGTATTTGCCTCTTCTCAAAGACACCTGGGACAACAGGGCCGCTACTGCTATCAGAAAGTATCCAAAGGGCTGTGAAAGCATTCTGCTGGTCGATGATGAAGAACCAATTGCTCGCACGGTACAGATGATTCTCGAAAGGCTGGGTTATCAGATAACTGTCCGAATGAACAGCCCGGATGCTTTGGCTGATTTCAAAGCCAATCCTCATAATTTTGATTTGGTTATCAGCGACATGGGCATGCCTATTCTGACTGGGGAACAACTTGCTCGGGAATTAATATCGATCAAACCAGGGATTCCTATCATTCTCTGTACAGGTTTTAGCGATGAAAATGACGAGCAGCGCACCAAGGCTATGGGTATCAAAGGTTTTATCGTAAAGCCGGTGGCTACAGGTGATCTTGCCGCGATGGTGAGAAAAGTGCTGGATGAGGTTGCAAACAGTGTGGAATGAGTTGGATGTTTCCCTTGAAAGGATCACAGTACGCTGATGAGATATTCCCCCCCTGCACGAAAATGAGACTTGCCAATACAGCGCTTAAAATGGAAAATGGCTATAGAATAAACGTCATAATTCGTGAAAGCGGGGGGCGTTTCATTGTTAACTCATAAAACCGTCTCTGTCATCTTTCAAGAAATCTGCGATACTCCACCATTCTGGAAAAAGCCTTTACCGCCCGCTCCGGGCTTTCGTAAAACACACCCTTATACCGGCTGTCGTTGACGCTGCAAACGGTTTTGTCCTGGCATTCCTTCAGAAGGCTGACCCCGAACACAGGTTTTTCACAGGTTTCCATCAAACCAACTATATGCCGGACATATTCGTCTTCAAACTCCAGCAGTTTCTCGCCCATCATTGCCAGAAACTCCGATGAATAGGTTGGGTCGGCTTTGGATATGGATTCGGCCAGTTTATTGGCCAGAATCCTTCGGCCCATGATGCCAAGGTTGATTACTGCATCGCAGCCGTCCCATTTCATCAGGGCCTCCATGATTCGGATGGGAATGGTCATGTCATTTTCTCCAACGATATCAACAGGATTTGAATGGCTCCAGTAGGGCGGCAAAATGGTATTGAGATGGTCGGTCAGCTCCTGTGAAAGTTCAGGAACCTCAATATGGTATTCCGAACACAGATCGGCCGTTATAACCCCCCACCCGCCTCCGAGAGTCATGATGGCGGCCCGGTTTCCTTTGGGAAGGGGCAGGGACGAAAATGCAGCCGACAGATCCAGAAGATCCATCGAGCGTTCCACCTTGACAATTCCAGCCTGCCTGCAAACAGCGTCAAAAATACGGGAATCCGAACTCAAGGCTCCGGTATGACTGGCCGCAGCCTTGTTTCCGGCCAGACTTTGCCCGCCTTTCAAGAGGACAATGGGCTTTTGTTTGCTGACGCGACGGCAGCTTTCCAGAAAACGTCTGCCATTTTTAACGCTTTCCACATACAGCATAACGGTCTGTGTTAAGGAATCCTTTTCAAAGGCATCCACATAATCCTCAATGGTTACAATGGCTTCATTGCCGGAGCCGCAAAAGGCGCGAATCCCTATGCCCTGCTGCTCGGCAAAGGCCAGCAGTTGGGTGCCCATATTTCCGGACTGGGCGACCACGGCTGTTGATCCGGGTTCCGGCAGTACATGGCTTCCGGTACAATACAGGTGAATATGCGGGTTGCAGATTCCCATGGTATTGGGACCAATAACCAAGATACCATTTTGCGCAGCTTTTTGAATGAGTTCTTCTTCCAGGGCCTTTCCGGAAGGACCGACTTCAGCAAAACCCGATGAGATCAGCAGCATGTTAACAATGCCCTTGGCCTTAAACTGGGGCAGCAGATCCATGATGCCGGCGGCAGGTACAGTAACCACGGCCAGATCAATTTTTCCCGGAACATCGGCGACCGAACGAAAAACAGGGCGATCTGCAATTGTTCCACCTTTGGGATTGACCAGATAAATCTCTCCTTTATAACCCCTGCTGGCGGTAATGGTGAAGAGCGTATGCCCCCATTTACCGAGTGCGGCGGAAACCCCGACAAAGGCAATGGAATGGGGGTAAAAAAGTGAGCCAATGGCATAAGGATCAATAGCCGGAAGAAATTTCTGAAATTCGATCTCAGGCTTCAGAACAATTAGGGCATCCACGGCGAGTACACCGCCGTCTGCGGATATCAACAAAGGATTGATATCGATTTCGGAAATCTGGGGGTGGGCCAGGGCAAGTCTGGAAATGCCCATCAAGGTTTGAACCAGGGCATCCCTGTCGGCGGCGGCTTCTCCCCTGAAAGCCTCCAGAATCCGCCTGGACTTGATTTCATCGATCATCTCCAGGGCATCGGACTGGGTAAGAGGCGCTACCCGAAACGTGACATCAGCAAGCGCTTCGGTAAAAACGCCTCCCAGCCCCAGCATGACGACAGGCCCGAACTGCTTATCCCGAAACAGGCCGGCAACCAGCTCGCGTTTTCCCTGGATAAACGGCTGAATGAGAAAGCCTTCAAGTTCCAATCCGGCTTCGACTGCCATGGCCGTTGCGGCAGCGATCACGGCCTGCGAAGAAGTCAGGTTAATTGCAACCAGCCCCCGTTCGGTTTTATGCAGCAGAGTTGATCCCAGGGCCTTTAACACAACAGGAAACCCCATTGCTTCGGCGACCAAGACTGCATCATTAACATTTTGTGCGATTTTTTCCGGAACCACCGGTACTCCAAAAGCTGATATCAGGATTTTTGATTCATATTCATTAAGAGCATGTTTGCCCAGAGACAGGGCTTTTTCAAGGACTTGCACGGATAGCCTCCTTTATTAGATGTTTTTAAAGCTTATAACCGAGGCATCGGGGATTTGTCAATTTATCAAAGGCGAAATGGCTATTCTTTGGTATGACAGCATTTCCCACCTCCCAACCTCCCCCGCTGGGGGACGGGTGCCGCACTGGGGTGCGGCGCTCCCAGGAGGGTCTGAACGGTTACGTTTTTTGAGTCCTTGCTTTTTGAATCAGATGTGACTATATTCCGGCAATGTTGACCATGAGCAGTTTTTTAAACACCCTATTACAGCATAGATGATTGCAATGAATATTCAAGACGAAACCATGCCCAATCCCAAAGAAATTGAAAGAGAAATCGGTGAATTCCTGGCGAAAAGATTTGGGGGTTCTGTGAAGATGGTATCCCAGGAAGTGTTTCCTCAGGAAAATATCCTGGATGCTTCCGATAAAACTCCGAAATCTGAGAATCTGTTTCATTTCGATATGAAACCGGAAGAACTCATTACCCATCTGGATCAATATATCGTCAAGCAGGATCATGCCAAGGCAGTTTTGGCAACCAAAATCTGCACTCATTTCAACCGCATAAAGCACGCAAATTCCGTGTCAGATTCCGCGCACGACATGGTGGGCAGCATCAAAAACAATGTTTTGATGATTGGCCCGACCGGCGTGGGAAAAACATATCTGATCAAGTTGATAGCCAAAAAAATCGGAGTTCCCTTTGTCAAGGGAGATGCCACCAAATTCAGCGAAACCGGCTATGTTGGTGGAGATGTGGAAGATCTGGTTCGGGACCTGATCCGGGAAGCTGATGATAACATTGAACTGGCGCAAAATGGCATTATCTACATTGATGAAATCGATAAAATCGCCGGTAGCCGAAACATGATTGGCGCTGATGTATCCCGAACCGGTGTTCAGCGAGCGCTATTAAAACCCATGGAAGAAACCGAAGTGGATCTCAGGGTACCCCATGATCCTATTTCCATGCTACAGGAAATCGAACGATTCCGAAAAACCGGCAGCCGCGACAAGCGATCGCTCAACACCAAAAACATCCTGTTTATCATGAGCGGGGCTTTTGGCGATCTGACTGAAATCATCCATCGCAGAATGACCAGCCAGAACATTGGCTTTGGAGCCGCCGTCAAAACACATCAGGACCGCCAGGATATTTTGAGTGAAGTCAAATCCGAGGATCTGATCGAATTCGGGTTTGAATCCGAATTTGTTGGTCGCCTTCCTGTCCGGGCCATATTTGAACGGCTTACCGAAGATGATCTGTTCGAAATTCTCAAAAATCCCAACAACCCGGTCATTCTGGGTAAAAAGCTTGATTTCGCAGCATATAATATCGACATCAAATTTGATGATCCGGTTCTGAGGGTTCTGGCGCAAAATGCGTTCGCGGAGAATACCGGGGCAAGAGGACTGGTAAGCGCTGTGGAAAAAGCTTTGCTGCTGTTTGAGCGCCACCTTCCATCCACTGATGTCAAAAAATTTCCGGTGACAGTATCTGTCCTGAAAACGCCGGAGCAGGCCCTTTCAACGTTGATTGATATTGAAAAAAACCATGATGTCATGGAAGAATTTGACAGACTGGCAAAAAGTGAGCGCGCCTCCATTAAGGCTTACCTTAACGCCAACCGAAAGAATCTTGCAGAAAAATACGGCCTTACCCTGACCCCATCCAGAATGGATATCGTAACATCTTTCTATTCCAAAAATGTGATGGATGTGGGGCATATTATTCATAAAGTCAAATCGCTGTACGATGAAATCAAAAAAATCGAACTCTCCTTCTATAAAAAATATGATATTAATATCGTGATGGAAGATGATGCCATTGACTTTATCATCGAACAACTGGCTAATCCCGCTATTCATGTTGTGGATTTTGAACGGCAGCTTTCCATTGATTTTGAGCTGGGCCTCAAACTGGTCCGGGAAAAGACCGGTAAAAACCGATTTTTCATTACCCGTAAAGCCCTGCTGGAACCCGAAACATTTATCAGCAATCTCATCAAGAATGAGCTTCGGAGTGTTGCATTGAACCTTCCTGATAAAGAAACACGCTGAAGCGGCTCCCGACTAACCTGAAAGATAATTCATGATCGGTATATCAAAGCTCTATTGCGGCACGGTTGAACCTTCGGATGCTCTTCGCTACAACCGAATGTCATCCAGTCTGCCATCTCACCTGCTTCAGTTTTCAAGCGACAAGAAACCGGTGGTGGTCTGGAACATGACCCGTCAGTGCAATCTGCGCTGTGTTCACTGTTACGCTCATGCAAAAGATAATGCTACACCCGATGAGCTTACTACCGCCGAAGGCAAGGCCCTGATTGATGATCTGGCTGCTTTCGGATCTCCGGTGATACTGTTTTCCGGAGGGGAACCTCTGGCCCGCAAAGACCTTCCGGAACTGGCGGACTACGCGGTTCAAAAAGGTATGCGCGCCGTAATCTCCACCAACGGCACCCTGATCACATCGCAAATCGCCAGAGACCTGAAAGCCATCGGTCTGTCATATATCGGCATAAGCCTGGATGGCATGGAAGAAATCAACGACAGGTTCCGGGGCGTAAAGGGTGCTTTTCAGTCCGCCCTGAACGGTATTCGCAACTGTCAGGAAGCTGGCATCAAGGTTGGCCTGCGGTTTACGATAAACAAATTCAATTCATCTGAAATTCCCGACATATTCAAACTCCTTGAAACCATGAACATTCCCAGAGCCTGTTTTTATCACCTGGTTTATGCCGGTCGGGGCTCCAAACTTGTTGAGGAAGATTCCACCCGCGAAGAGACCAGGACAATCGTGGATATGATCATGGATGAAACCAAAAGACTTCATGATATGGGACTGTCTAAGGAAATTCTGACCGTGGACAACCATGCCGATGGCCCCTATGTGTATATGCGACTGCTCAGGGAAAATCCCGAAAGAGCCGCTGAAGTCCTTGAGCTTTTAAAAATGAATGAAGGCAACAGCTCCGGCAGAGGCATTGGCTGCGTCAGTTGGGATGGACAAGTTCATGCCGATCAGTTCTGGCGACATTATAGTTTCGGCAATATCCGCAAACGACCGTTTTCCGAAATCTGGTCCGATCTTTCCAATCCCCTGATGATGCAGCTTAAAGACAAAAAGCCCCACGTCAAGGGAAGGTGTGCGACCTGTCGCTGGCTGGATGTCTGCGGCGGTAATTTCAGAGTCCGGGCCGAAGCCGTTACTGGCGATGTCTGGGCGCCTGATCCGGCCTGTTACCTGACAGATGCCGAAATTAGAAATTAGAGGTCAGGAAAAGCAATGACTCCTGATCCATTTATTTTTTAGGTGATTTCCAATAAAGAATATACCACATTGATCGTCGTTTCGGCCAATTGGGTTTATTTCGTAGGGGCGAATCTTGTATTCGCCCTTTCCGATAGGGCGAATACAAGATTCGCCCCTACTATTGC
>CAIMCT010000115.1 GCA_903839535.1 uncultured Desulfobacteraceae bacterium | reverse complement strand
TCATAATTGCCGCACTGGGGTGCGGCGATCCCAGAGGCAGAAGCGATTTGACGTTAATCCATCATAATGCCGCCTCGGGAACTGCGATATCCTATTTACCCCCGTGGCTGAACTGTTTTATCCAGTTTCAACAGCCAATTGAAATGTCAATTTTCGCGGACCCGGCCTGCAAAAAATGATTGAACCTTTTTTTTCAGAGTATCAAGGTAAATATAGTAAACAGGGGTGATGTAAAGGGTCAACAATTGAGAAAAGGCCAATCCGCCGACCACGGCAAGCCCGAGCGGCCGCCTGGATTCTGCACCAGCCCCAAACCCGATAGCGATAGGCAGTGTTCCCATGATGGCTGCCATGGTGGTCATCATGATGGGCCTGAAACGGACCAGGCATCCTTCAACAATAGCATCCCGCGGGCTTTTATTTTCCTTGCGCTCCGCCTCCAGCGCAAAGTCGATCATCATGATGGCGTTTTTCTTCACGATCCCGATCAGCATTATGATCCCGACAAATGCATATAGACTGAGATCAACCTTAAAGATATAAAGGGTTAAAAGCGCGCCGAACCCTGCGGAAGGCAGTCCTGACAGAATAGTCAGGGGATGTATAAAGCTTTCATACAAAATTCCCAAAACGATATAGATCACCAGAATGGCCATAACCAACAGACCCAGCATTCCCTTGAAAGATGCCTGAAACGCTTGGGCCGTACCCTGAAAATTGCCGCTGATAGTTGCCGGAAGCAAGGTTAGCGTAATATTTTCAACTTCGGCAACCGCATCTCCCAATGAAACATCGGGTTTGAGATTGAATGAAATGGTCACAGATGGAAACTGTCCGGAATGATTGACCGAAAGCGGTCCCACACCCGAAGTTAACGTTGCTACCGTATCGAGTGGAACCAGATTCCCGCTGGAAGACCTAATGTACAGCAGCGAAAGCGCAGACGGCTCTCTCTGGTACTGTGGAAGCAGTTCCATAATAACCTGATAGCTGTCGGTCGGTGCATAAATGGTTGACACCTGGTTTGATCCGTAAGCATTTTGAAGGGCGGTTTCAATTTGATTCGCCGTAATTCCCAGGGCGGATGCCTTATCCCGATTGATATCAATACGTATTTCCGGGTTGTCCATCTGAAGATCGCTGTTAATATCCTGGATGCTGGATATTTCTTTCATCTTGTTCTTAAGGATGGACGCATAGCGATACAACTCGACAGTATCCGGCCCTTGTAATGTATATTGATAAAGACCTTTGGTAGCCCTTCCGCCGATATTGATGGCGGGTGGATTCATCAAAAATACCTGAATTCCAGGCACTTTCGACAGCTTGGGCCTTAGCTTTTGAATCAGCTCATCAGCGCTTTCCTTTCGCTCTTTCCTGGGTTTAAGACGCATGAAAAATCTTCCGGAATTCCCGGCCCCACTTTGCCCTCCCGCACCCACAGAAGACATATAGGTTTCAATGGCTGGTTCTGCAGCCAGAATCTCATGCAAGGCGGATTGATGACGTACCATCGAATCAAAGGAAATGTCCTGGGAAGCCTCGGTAAAACCCGTAATCTGGCCGATATCCTCACTTGGCAAAAACCCCTTGGGACTAATGCTGAATAAATGTACAGTCGCAACCAGAACAGCTACCGAAATCAGAAACGTAACCCAGTGAAATCGAAGCGCACCCTTCAATGTTTTTTCGTAGAACCAGAGCATGCCATTGAAAAAGGACTCCGTAGCCATATAAACCCGGCCATGATGAACTTCTTGTTTGGGTCTTAAAAAAAGGCTGCACAGCATGGGGGTGAGACTAAGCGATACAAATCCGGATAAAAGAATGGCCACTGTTATTACCAGAGAAAATTCCCGGAAAAGTCTGCCAACAATCCCGCCCATAAAAAGCACAGGAATAAATACCGCTGCAAGGGAAATGGTCATGGAAACAATGGTGAAGCTGATTTCTTTGGACCCGTCCAGAGTAGCCTGAAGAACACTCTTTCCCATCTCCAGGTGCCGGACAATATTTTCAAGCATCACAATGGCATCATCCACAACAAATCCGACCGCAAGGGTTAAGGCCATAAGCGACAGATTATCCACACTGAATCCCATCAGATACATGGCCGCAAATGTAACAATAATCGACATGGGAAGCGCCATGCTGGGAATGATGGTGGCGGATAAGCTTCGAAGAAAGATAAAAATAACCAGGATGACCAGCACAATAGTGAGCGTGAGTGTAAATTTGACATCATCTACAGAATCGCGGATGGATTCGGAACGGTCAATCATGACTGAAAGCTGAACCGCCGCTGGAAGCTGTTTTTCAAATACTGGAAGAAGCTTTCGTATTTCGTTGACCACAGCAACGGTGTTGGTTCCAGGCTGGCGCTGAACAGCCAGTACAATGGAGCGGGTGTCGTTTCGCCAGGTAATGCTTTTATCGCTTTCAACGCTGTCAAGAACAGCGCCGATTTCTTCAAGCCTTACAGGAGAGCCGTTTTGCCAGGAAACAATCAGCGGCCTGAAACTTTTTGCATCCATCAACTGACCACTTGCCTGAATATTAAAGGACTTATGTTCACCGTAGAGCGTACCAGTAGGCAGATTAACATTACCTTGGGTAATAGCTTTCGCTACTTCATCAATGCCGATTTCCCGGGAAGCCATGGCTTTGGGATCCAGTTGCACCCGCACCGCATATTTTTTTGCGCCGAAAACCGAGACCTGCGCCACGCCGCTCAGCATGGATATCCTTTGAGCAATCATGGTGTCCGCATATTCATTCACCTTGGACAGCGGCAATGTGGGAGAAGCCAGCGCCAGATAAAAAACAGGTGAATCAGCAGGGTTTACTTTCTGGTAGGTCGGAGGCGTTGGCATATCTGGCGGCAGTTTCCGTGCTGCCTTGGCGATAGCGGATTGAACATCCTGGGCTGCTGCATCAATACTTCTGTCGAGACTAAACTGAATCGTTATCCGTGTGATGCCCAGGGTACTGGAAGATGACATGGAGTCAACACCGGCGATTGTCGAGAACTCCCGCTCCAATGGCGTGGCGACACTTGCCGCAATGTTGTCTGGATTGGCTCCGGGCAGTCTGGCGGTGACCTGAATCGTGGGAAAATCCACATTCGGCAAATCGCTGACCGGCAGTATCCGGTAAGCCATCACCCCGAAAACAAGCAGGCCGGCCATGACCAGAGTGGTCATTACGGGCCTTCCGATAAAGAGTTTGGCAATATTCACGATATCGCCTCTTTGCTGACATCTTGTGCTGGATTGGTTTCAGGTTTCAAGTCTGCTGCAATCTCGACAGGTGCACCGGGACTTAGACGCAGATGACCGTCTGTTACAACCTGTTCTCCAGCCATGATACCGCTTTCAATAATTGTTTCTCCACCAAAAGATTTTCCGGTTTTGACAGGTTTAAATTGAACTGTCTTTTCAGGTGTAATGATAAATACGAAAGGACCACTTTCGCCGGTCTGAATGGCCTGAGACGGCACCGTAACAACATTTTGAAGACTTCCAAGAGTAAGCGCAAGGTTGACAAACTGGCCGGGCCATAGTCGCCTTGCCGGATTATCGAAAGTACCTTTCAGCCTGATCGTTCCGGTTTTGGAATCAACAGAATTATCCACAAATGTCAGTTTGCCTTTTTCAGGTCCGGATTTTGATCCATCAAGCATGGCGTTAACAACAAGATCATGACCTTTCATGCGTTCCATGATTTGAGATAAATTCGACTCGGGCACGGAAAAAGTGACATAGATCGGATGAACCTGTTCAATGACGACTAAGCTTTTGTTATCATCATTGGCCTTGATCATGTTCCCCTGATCAATCAGGATCGTTCCGGTCCGGCCCGATATAGGGGAATAAATTGAGGTATAGCCAAGTTGAAGTTTAGCATTTTCAACCACAGCCTCATCCCCTATCACCGTAGCCTGGAGGGAACTGAGATTAGACCGTATCTGATCGTATTGTTCCCGGCTGACAAATCCTCCCTGAACCAGATCTTCGTAACGCCGGTTATCCGCTTCGGCCTTTGCTGCCAGAGCCTTGTCTTTTTCAAGACGTGCTCTGGCCTCACGAAGGGCAGCTTCAAGCGGACGGGGATCTATGATAAACAACAGATCGCCTTTTACAACCTCCTGCCCTTCCTTAAAATTAATTTTCTGAAGCTCTCCGGTGACCCTGGCTTTGATGGCAACCGTGGCATAAGATTCAACATTTCCGATAGCCCTGATTTCAAGAGGGAAGTCCTTTTGAACCGCGTAGGCGGCAAGCACCGGAACCGAACGTTTTACAGCATTTGTCTGATTGCGCTGAGCCGGCTTGCCGTTCGACGCTCCCGGAACCTGGGACGAACACCCAGTCGCTATCAAAACCACAAAGCTTAGCAGCCATAACAAGTTACTACGGAAATCCATGTTGAACATAGAGGGGCACCCATTATCTCTTAAATTATGAATTATGAATGAAAAGCAAAAGCGAATGGTGAAGGCTGGTTGTTTTTTCCCATTCATAATTCGTAATTCATAATTACGTTTAGCGGTCAATAGCTGCTATATGCCAAGCCTTTCCAGTAAACTGGCATATTCAGGCGCTCTTCGATATTGACTCCGAAAAAATCGGCCACGGGTTTCAACAGCTCCGGATTCGCTTTCTGAACCGCTCTTGCTGCGTCAAGGATTTTTTCAAGCCCTTTTTGAGTCATTTTCCCCAAGGGCCTGCGGCATCCACCGGAAGGCATTCCAAGAATCGCCATCAATGTTTTTATGGCCAAAGGATTTCTGGCCCGAACAACAACATCGCCATAAGGTGTTGTCTCAAGGGTTTTGACGGTAACCAGATCAAACAGGGGTTTAAGGCTCTCCTTCAGTTTACTTGCTCCAGCATTGTTTTTGTCAACCAGCAGGCGAACCATTGTTGTAATAGCAACTGGTACAACATTGGATATCACTGAAATCACGCCTCCTGCCAGAATCCCTGAATCCGTCATCATGTCGAAGGTCAAGGCATCGTCTCCGGATAAAATGGAATAGTCTGGTCCGCAGCATTTGCGGGTCCGTCGCATGTTGTCCAGATTGCCGGTGGCTTCCTTGACAGTTGTCACATTTGGGTGGGTTTTGGACACAATGGCCAGATCTTCCGGCAGAAGCTGTGTTCCCGTTCGACCGGGAATCACATAGGGGATAACCTGTGTATCGGGAAATGCCGCAGCCACAGGTTCCACATATTCCTTTCGAATTTCAAGAGAACTTGGGCCGTTGTAATAGGGATCGACAAGCAGCAGGGCATCCACACCAAGGCCCACGGCATGGCGGGAGGCTTCGATGGCTTCCTGGGTGTTGTTGCTGCCGGTGCCTGCGATGCAAAGACATTTTCCTTTTGAAGCGGATGCTATCATCTGCGTTACCTGATTATGCTCTTTCCAGCTCAACGCAGGGCTTTCCCCTGTAGTACCAGCAGCCAGAATGCCACTAACGCCACTATGTATCTGGAAACTGATCAATTTTTCAATGCCCTCGACATCCACCATTTCCCCGCAAAAAGGGGTGATCATGGCAGTATAACAGCCGATTTTCATATAACCTCCATTATTGAATTATGAATTATGAATGATAAATGATAAATGATAAAAAATACTGCACCCTGCTTTCGGTGCCCCGCGCTTAGATTCTTTTTAACAATCATTTGTTCTCACTGATCATTTCCATCAGATATTCGCCGTAACCGTTTTTCATCATATCCGATGCCAGGTTTTTAACCTGTTCTCGGGAAATATATCCCAAACGATAGGCGATTTCCTCAATACAGGAGATTCTCAGTCCCTGCCGGTCCTGAATAGCTTCAACGTAGCTTGCCGCCTGCTGCAGCGCTTCATGGGTTCCGGTGTCTAGCCAGGCAAAACCCCTTCCCAACAGCTCTACCCTAAGATCGCCGCGGCGGAGATACGCCAGATTGACATCAGTGATTTCCAGCTCGCCTCTGGCCGAAGGCTTCAAATTTTCAGCGATTTGCACCACATCATTGTCGTAGATATAAAGCCCGGGAACAGCATAATTGGACTTGGGTTTTTTAGGTTTTTCCTCAATGCCGATCACTGTGCCGTTATTGTCAAATTCAACAACACCGTAACGCTCAGGATCTTTGACAAGATATCCGAATACAAGGCCACCGCTTGTCAGCTTTACCGCCCGTCTCAAGATTTCGGAAAGATTATGGCCGTAAAATATATTGTCTCCCAAAATCAGGCATACCGAATCATTCCCAATAAAGGATTTGCCAATGATAAACGCCTGAGCCAGTCCTTCGGGTTTAGGTTGCTCCGAATATGATATGGAAATTCCAATTTGGGAGCCATCTCCCAGAAGCCGTTTAAATTGAGGCAGGTCCTCCGTCGTCGAGATCAGTAAAATATCACGGATACCTGCCAGCATCAGCACCGACAGGGGATAGTAAATCATGGGTTTGTCATAAACCGGGAGTAGTTGTTTGCTAACCACCCGGGTTATGGGATAAAGCCTGGTACCGGAACCACCGGCAAGAACAATGCCTTTTATCATTGATCAACTCCAAATAAGTAAGGGTTCAAAGATGAGCTTTCCGCATTTTGCCTTCAGTCTGTCTGCCAGACAGGGGTCAGGGTTTCTTTTCCTGACTCCTGTAAACCTTCTTTTTACGATTCTGCCGATCGCGTGTCAAGCATAAAGCCCGCGATGCCTGGAACAGATGCTTTGTAGCACATCCCGTCGCCATACAGATGATATTGCTCAACCGATGCCGGAACCACGACAGATGCACCTTTGAAAAGGTGAATCGGATCATCGCCAGGACCATTGTCCAGGATAAGCTGTCCATCTGTGCATAACAGAATTTCGGCGGATCGTTTTCCATGGCTGATCCAGTATGATTTCGGAAAAACGGATATCACGGAAAGACTGAATTCCTCGGCCGGCGTGTCATAAACCCATTCAACATCGCTGCACTTTCGGGGCGAAATCACAGACAACGCCTGCTCCTGAAAGGTTAAAATATTTAACAGTTCCGGAACATCAAGGTGTTTTTGTGTAAGACCGCCGCGCAGCACATTATCCGAATTGGCCATCAGTTCTATGCCAACCCCCTCAAGATATGCATGGGGTTCTCCTGAAGCCAGGTAAAGAGCCTGCCCTGGTTCCAGACAAAACAGATTAAAGAGCGCAGGAAACAGCACGCCAATATCCTCTGGATATTCTACATGCAACCGCTGTATCCACTGAAACACCGGATCTGCCAAAATATCTCTTGGCGTTTTACAAGATGTGGCATGAGAAGCAGCCGAACTTATAGCCGCCATTTTCTTCTCCTGCGGCATCGTCAGCAGAGCTTGAAACAGACGTTTTAATCCTTGCGAATTCGGCTGGCTTTCTACAAGGGCAATCTCCTTTTCAAGCACATCCTTGCAAAGACCGCCGAGATACTTTACGATTTCCGGAATTCTGCGAAAGCCGTTCATTCCCCAAAAACGGGTCAGCGCACATAAGCATTCGGGTTTGTGGTTATCATCCTTATAATTTCGATTTGAAGACATCAGGGGAATCCCCAGTCGATTCTCCCGCTCAAAACCTTCTTTGGCCTGCTTCGCATTCGGATGGGCCTGAATGGAAAGCGGCTTTGCCGCAGCCAGCACCTTGAAGAGATAGGGAAGCTTTCCGCCAAATTTCTCTGCAGCCTCCTTTCCCAGCACATCTGCTGGATTCGCTTCAATCACCTGAAGCAGCGACTCCCATTTGCCATCATGGTAAACTTGCGACGGAGCCTTGGGGTGTGCTCCCATCCACAGCTCGGCCTGGGGTTTGTCTGTGGCAGGCTGCCCCAGCAGTTCAGGAATGGCAGTCAAAGACCCCCATGCATAGTCCTGAACCGTGTTCTTCAGGATTCCAACAGTTTTCATTTACCACCTTTCATCTTTACTTATCATTATCAGACTGTTATATTCAGACTTGAAAATCTGGGAAGTTGAAAGCATTTCGTGGCGAATCGTTTGTGCTTTCAGCTTTTCGTGACAAATCATTTGTATTTTGATCTTTGGAGATTTTTTGTATTTAGTCAATGGTTTTTTATGACACTTAGAATAAATGAAATATTTTACAGCATCCAGGGGGAATCCCTGTATGCCGGACTCCCCTGTATATTCATCCGCCTGACGGGATGCAATCTGCGGTGTGTCTACTGCGATACCAGGTATGCTTATCACGAAGGCATGGATATGACGATGTCCGAGATACTCGGGCAGGTTGAATCTTATCCAACTGAAGCGCTGGTTGAGATTACCGGTGGAGAGCCTTTGTTTCAGGTTGAAACCCCTGATCTGGTCAAGCATCTTCTGGATCAAGACCGCACAGTTTTAATGGAAACCAATGGAAGCCTCAATATTTCCAGGATCGACAACCGCTGCATCCGGATCATGGACGTTAAATGCCCGTCCAGCCTGATGCACTTGCACAATGATCCAGACAATCTTCAGCGGATCAAGCCCCATGATCAGATCAAATTCGTCATCGAAACTCAAGCTGATTATGCCTATGCCATGAATATTCTGAAACGGCTTCCGCCTGATTTTCCCATATCCAGCGTACTGTTTTCCCCTGCTTTTGGATCCTTATCGCCAGACCTTCTGGCAAAGTGGATTTTACAGGATGGACTTGGTGTCAGGCTTCACCTTCAGCTTCACAAGCTGATATGGCCAAATACGGAAAGAGGCGTATAACAACAAATGAAAAAAGGGTTCATCTTCATATGTGTACGCCGCTGAGGATCGTGACTCAGCCACGACCTTTCTGACCCCTGAATTGAATCGTGGAAAAGTAATTGCGTGTGGTATCCGCTGATCATGACCTGAATTAGATGTCTGGCCAGCAGCCAGCATAAAAGGACTTTTGCCGACATTTTTCGCTCCTGGATTAAACGGAACAAAATTCATAGTATTAGCTTGGGCTCTAAAGAAAAGAGCTGTCCACTTCTTGTCTCTAAAACTCTCCACTTGTCTCAATTTTTGCTTGACTATTTTTAAATAATTGTCAACTAAAGATGTCGTTTCTGTTATCCCTTTTCTGTTCTTGTAGGCGGTGTATTATGGCGGTTGACAGTATATGTTCATGAAAACCATCAGTATTCCGCCATCATTATTCCGATTGAACTCCTGAACCTTTATTTCCCGAAAGGTTATCTTTCTTGACACCAGTCAACATTTTGATTAAAAATTACTCCATGAAAAATCTACGATTTCGCCAGGCGGTTTACGCCGGTGATATGAAGTCTCCCAAGCTGCCTTTCCAAAATCATTATCTTGAAGTCTATGTCAACTGATCGATGGAGAAAGCATTGATGAAATATCGTGATCTGATCCAATTCGGACCCATTACCTCGGTGGTCAAACTGGTGACCTCGTCGGAAGCGCACGTTGCCGAAAACCTCGTCAAAGAATATGTTTTTTCTCAGAAGATCAAAGAGGATATCCGGGAAATTATTGTCAAAAACCTCTCTGTTGCTCCATCCGGAGAGACCCTGGGTATTCAGATTGTGGGCAGTTACGGCACAGGCAAATCCCATCTGATGGCGGTTATCTCCAGCATTGCGGAAAATGAGTCGCTTCTGAGTCACCTGCAGGACGATGGAATCCGGGAGGATTTTAAAAAGTTCGCAGGTCAATACAAGGTGCTCCGGTTCGAAATTGGAACAGACAAACCACTGAAAGATGTTGTCTTCGCCCATATTGAACGATTCCTGGAAACTCTTGGCATTCAATTCACCTTTGATGAGACATCCAATTTTTCCTGGAAAGTACAGATTCAGCGAATGATGGCTGAATTTGAGGAGACATTTCCAGACAAGCATCTGCTGATTGTCATTGACGAATTGCTGGAATATCTGAAGGGACGCAGCCCCAATGTTCTAAGCAATGCTTTGATGCTGCTGCGTCAAATGGGTGAGATGTGCGACAATTCGCGATTCAAGCTGATGTTCGGTGTACAGGAGTATCTCTATCGTTCCCCTGAATTTCAGCACGAGTCTGAGATTATGAACAAGGTTGAGGATCGATATGCGGATATTCTGATCACCAAAGAAGATGTCTCCTTTGTGGTCAAGGAAAGGCTGCTTAAAAAAAATGAACATCAGAAGGCGCTTGTTCGACAGCACCTGTCCGGATTTTCTCACCTCTTTGGAGACATGCAGAACCGTTTCAACGAATATGTGGAACTGTTCCCGGTTCATCCACGGTATATCCACCATTTTGAGCGGGTTAAACACGGCAAAAGCCAGCGGGAAATTCTGAAGGTGTTAAGCCTCAATTTTGAAGAGATCATTGATGCCGATGTGCCATCCCTGATACCGGGCCTGATAACATACGACAGTTACTGGAAAGAACTATCCAGTTCCATGAACAACATTCTGGATATCCGCAAGATCAAGGATATTTCGGAAATCATTCATGATAAAATCCACGCTTATTTCACCGGCGCGCGGTCCAATAAAAAACCGGTAGCAACAGCCATTGCCAATGCCCTGTGCCTGTCGATTCTCTGTGATGATCTGAACAAGAAAAACGGCGCCAACCCCAAGTCCCTGTGTGACGACCTTTGCATCACCATGCCAGGGGTAACTGATAGCGAACTGCTTCTGGCCAATGTCGAAACCATCGCCAAGCAGTTGGTGACCGCGACCAGCGGTTCATACGTTGATGTCAACGATCAAACTCATGAATTCTATGTTCGGGTGGAAGGTGGAAGAAATTTTGATCAGGATATCAAGGATTATGCGGAGCAGGTGCTTTCACTGGACCCGGAACGATCCGATGCCTATTTCTTTGATTTAATGCAGCATATCATCATGCTGAATCAGAACGCCTATCGGCCGGGATTTAAAATTTTCGCGCACAGTCTGAACTGGCTGGATAAAAAATCGTACCGCCTGGGCTACATATTTTTTGGCAATCCTAACGAGCGCAGCACCACGGAGCCGATTCAGGAATATTATATTTTCTTCTGTCCGATATTTTCCAAAACAAACATCAATGAAGTGGCGGATGAAGTCTATTTTGATATGTCTGATTTGAGCGATGACGTCAAAAACGCCATCCGATTATTTGGTGCGGCCAAATCCCTGGAGGGACCTGCCCCCAGCCATCAAAAAAGCGCATTCAGGGACAAACTGGATACGCTGTTAAAGCGTGCCACCGCCCTTTTTGAAACCGAATATCTCGAAAAAACCAATGTCATTTATAACGGCGAGAGCAAACCCCTAAAGTCGTTTCCACTACCAGCGGAAGGCAGTACAAAAGAACAGATTTTCGGCAGTGTCGCCGCCCGTCTGCTCAATAACCACTTCAATGAAAAACATCCGCACTATCCGGCTTTCAAGGATTTGAATCGTCCGATCAGCAAAGACAATTTCGATGGAATGATAAAAAACGCTCTGACCAGAATCGTAAAACCAGGCCAGGCGAACCGCGAAGGCGAGGCGATTTTGACTGGACTTGGACTCTGGGCCGGGACCAAGATTGATATCCAGAATTCACGGTTTGCCCAAAGTATCCTGGAAAAGCTGGCGGAAAAAGGAGGCAGTGTTGTCCTGAACCGGGACGAGATTCTCTATTGTCATTTTGTACGAGACAATCTCTGGTATTCATCGGATTATCATCTGGAATATCAATTGGAGTTTGTCGTTCTGGTTGCGCTGGTATTTACCGGCAAAATCGAAATCACCATCAACAGCACCCGGATGATCAATGCCCTGACTATTGATGAGGCGCTGAAGTTAGACAGCGATGACATGTCCTGCTTTGCCAATGTCAAATCCTCTAAAAAGATACCGGGAGAGGCCATCAGAACCCTTTTTGAATCCCTGGGCTTGCCGGATTTGACGGTTGAACTGGAGAAAGGTGAAACCTATATTCAGATCGCTACAAAAGCAAAGGAAATGGTTGATCGGGCAGTTAAGGCAAAAACGTTGGCGGCAACCGGCATCAAATGTCGAAACATTGCGCTGATTCCCGAGGAGCAGGTTTTGGCTCACCAGTCCGCGCTTGAACGGCTTTCGGCAACCCTGGACCAGATTCAGCCTTATAACACTATCGGCAAACTGAAAAATTTCCCTTTCTCATCTGATAAATTAAAAGAGATTTTCTCTGCCTACCAGCTTTGCTCGCAAATTGAACAACTGTATGACCGGTCACAGAAATTTTCAAAATTAGTCAACTATCTGGTTCAGGCGCGCTCATTTCTGGCACCGGATGAGCAGCCGCTTTATGACGATATCCAGAATGCCATAGAACAACTGCCGCAAAAGCTCTCATCCAGCGACAAAACCGAGATCACCCGGTATGAAACCACGTTGAAGGCGCTTATTGACCGGTATGCCGATTACTATTTGACCGGCTACACACGATACCGACTATCCAGAGAATCGGCGCTACAACAAGAAAAGATCATGACATCGGACAATAAGCGGATTTGCGATATCATCCGCGATGCCGATTTTTTATCGCCTCTGGAATATACCAACTGGCTGGATATCATCACATTCCTGAAAAAAGGGGATGAAAATATAACCAAAGACAGGGTGAAAGAAGAGCCTTATCATGATTTCAACCCGAAAGACCATGCCGGAAAGCAGGTTTACCGAATGGCAGATCTTGAGGAACAGCTTCAGGTTATCCTGGATAAATGGATAAAGGCCATGCGTTCCATCTTCAAAGATCCAAGCGTGACGGGTAATCTGGATATGCTGGATGCAAATGAACAGACACTGGTAGAGAATTTCAGAAATGGAACCTGCGATCTGACAGTCGCCAATGCGACCCAATTGCGGAAACTGATTGCCACACTCTCCAAGGGCATTGAAAAGGTCGAGTTGACCGCAGAAAACATCAAATCCATATTCAGCAAACCATTGATGCCAAACGAGGCCATTTCTGCCATAACGGACTGGATCAATAAGCTCTGTGAAGGAAAAGAGCGAAGCAAAATACGGATGGTATTGAAAGGGTAACCGGAGTGAAAGATCAAACTGTGGATGATGGGCGGGAACATGTCAGAAATCAGCTTCGGATGACAGACATGATAATCTTCCAGAAATCCCAGCGACACCACATTGGAATCGTGTTGACAGACGCCCCGGATATCCGTTCTCTTCCCATTTTTCAAAACCCGATGTCGCCGGTTGATATGGGAAAAGAACTGGCGCAGTGTTTGCAAAATCATCAGAAAATAGCGGAAGAAGGCGGTATTGTAAAACCCCGCCAATCAATAACTCAGTCAAAATCGTTTTCGAAAAGTCTATATTTTTGGCTGGATGCATGTATTACGGACATACTGCAGAAAGGGCTGAAAGAATTCCCATGGATAAACATCCCCGCAACCGTTATCCATAACATGGGGATTCTGCTGGAACCCGAACTGAAACAATCCGTCAGAGTACTGAAAGATTTTTCCAGGCATCACGGACTGATCTTAATCAGCAGCGGAATGATTGATAACCATCGCCTCTATCTGACAAAAGAACATGAAGACACTTATTTTGACCTGTCTGATGTAACCTATCAACTGAGCGAAGCAAAATACGAATGGGATTGAAAGGGTAACGGGATTGAAAGATCACACTATGGACGATGGACCTAAACATGTCAGAAATCAGCTTCGGAAGAGAACGCGAGTACCACAGCCTAAAGGCCTTCCCGGCGCTGAAGATGCAGGAAGTCAGCGAACAGCCCAACCGGTGACCTGCCTTGGAATGTCATTTGATTCCGATGAAAACAGACGGGAATATTTCAGAAATGAATTACGCGGGAAATTGCCGGAACTCAAGCAGATGGAGGGTTTCCCCATTGGCAAAGATGAAGACATCATCGCCCTGAGCGACCCGCCCTATTACACCGCCTGCCCCAATCCATGGATCAATGATTTTATTGCCGAATGGGAAATGGAAAAAGACGGCATTCCCGGCAGAAAACCGGATTTTCAGGTGACTGAACCTTATGCCAGCGATGTCAGTGAAGGAAAGAACAACCCCATTTACAATGCTCACAGCTATCACACCAAAGTGCCGCATCCGGCCATCATGCGCTATATCCTGCACTATACTCAGCCGGGCGATATCGTATTTGACGGCTTTGCGGGTACCGGCATGACCGGTGTGGCGGCCCAGATGTGCGGAAACCCGGACAATGAACTGAAGCATCGGATTGAAATTGAATGGCGGCAAATGTTCGGCAAAACACCCCAATGGGGTCCACGAAAAGCCATCTGCGGCGATCTGTCCCCCATTGCCAGTTTTATCGCCTACAATTATAATACGCCTGTGGATGTTGATGAATTTGAAAAAGAAGCAAACCGGATTCTGAAGGAGGTCGAAGCGGAATGCGGCTGGATGTATGAGACGTTGCATGTAGAGCCTGCTTCCAGCAGGCTACCAATTACCCCCTGCAACCCTTTTGCAGCCACAAAAACAATTTACAGGCATGATAACCTCCCACATATTCAAGTTCCGCATGCCACATATTTTATCACCTTCAATACTGATCGATACCGAATTCTTTCGCCAGAAGCCAGGCAACTGGCATTGGATGCCATTCGGTACTGGGATAATCAGCGATGGAAATTGATTTCAGCGGTAGTTATGCCGGATCATGTGCATCTGATTGCCAAACCACTGCCCAAAGTAGAGCCTGCTTCCAGCAGGCTACCAATTTCCCAGCAAGATACTGACGCAACAGTCTCCACGGTTAGCCAGCAGGATGCTGGCTCTACGATGTGGGACATTTCAACAATTCTGCACAGCATCAAAAGTTACTGTGCAAATGAAATCAATCGAGTGGAAAACAATAAAGGCATTTCTGTCTGGCAGACAGAGAGCTATGACCGGATTATTCGAAATGAAACAGAATTCTGGGCAGAATTGGCTTATATTAACCACAATCCAGTACATGCGGAACTGGCCGGAAATGCGGGTGAGTATCCTTGGAGATTTGTGGCTGATGAGCTGATATCCGCCGGCTGGAAGCCGGCGCCACTGGGCAAAATTAATTATGTGGTCTGGAGTGATGTCTTTGTTTGCCCGGACTGCGGGGGAGAAATCATCTTCTGGGATGAGGCAGTGGATAAGCAGGCTGGCAAAGTTAAAGATAATTTCAACTGTACCCATTGTCATGCGCTACACACCAAAAGAAGTGTCTCCAAAGCCAAACGAACCCTTTATGATAAACATGTAGAGCCTGCTTCCAGCAGGCTATCAATTTCTCGGCAAGATGCCGGCGCGGACTCTACGATCAGCCAGCAAGATGCTGGCTCTACCGTTACCCAAACCAAAACAGTACCGGTGCTGATCAACTATACTGTGGACGGAAAACGGCATGAAAAATCCCCTGATAATTTTGATCTGGCATTGATCCAGAAGATCGAAGGAATGGATATCCAGTACTGGTTTCCGACGGATAAAATGATGAATGTTGGTTCTAAATGGGGCGACACATGGCGGGCTGGTGTTCATGAAGGCATTACCCATGTTCATCATTTTTATACGAAGCGAAATTTGTGGGTTTTGGCAAAGCTTTATAGCCTTGTTTATATACCACACATTAAGCTTGTTATAAATTCAATTGTTCAAACTCTTACCTCGAAGTTGGTAAGATACAACCTTGGTAATCGTGGTAATGGGCCATTAAATGGAACTCTTTATGTTTCTTCCTTGGTTGCAGAAAGCAATGTTGTTAAGATGCTTGAAGGCAAAATATCTGATTTCAAAAAAGCTTATCAAGCATTGCATCATTCGCTAAATTACAATGCAGATGTTTCTTCTCATTTAACAACCAACAATTCAAGCATCGACTACATCTTCACTGACCCCCCCTTTGGTGACAATCTCATGTATTCCGAACTCAATTTCCTTTGGGAAAGCTGGCTAAAGGTAAGAACCAACAACAAATCCGAAGCGATTGAAAACAAATCTCAAGGAAAGACCATCCTGGATTATCAGCAAATCATGACCCGCTGTTTCAAAGAGTATTTCAGGATATTGAAACCTGGCAAATGGATGACCGTGGAATTTAGCAACACCAGCGCCGCAGTCTGGAACGGCATTCAAACAGCCCTGCAACGGGCCGGTTTTGTAGTTGCCAATGTTGCGTCGCTGGACAAACAACAGGGCAGTTTTAAGGCTGTTACCACCACAACCGCAGTCAAGCAGGATCTGGTAATCAGTTGCTACAAGCCCTCAGATAATTTTGAACACCAATTTACAGACAACACCGGTAACACCCAAAGCGTGCGGATGTTTCTGGAAGAACACCTCAAGCACCTACCGGTTCATTTCATCAAAAATCAAAAGACCACCGCCATTATCGAGCGAAGTCCAAAAATTCTGTATGACAGGCTGATATCACTCTATATCATGCGTGGCTTGCCCGTGCCACTGGATGCAGCGGATTTTCAGGAGCTGCTGATGTCGAAATTCAGGGAGCAGGATGGCATGTATTTCCTGCCGGACCAGGTTGCGGCTTATGACGAAAAAAAGGCTGCCAATCCGCAGTTTGAACAGATGGCTATGAATTTTGAAACCGAGCGCGACGGGCTGGAATGGTTGAAGATTGAACTAAATAAAATCCCTCAAACCTATTCCGACCTGCACCCAAAATGGATGAAGGCTATTACCGCTGTCCGCAAAGGCGATATCCTGCCGGAGCTGAAGGTGCTTCTCGAAGAGAATTTTATCCAACTGCCAGACGGCTCATGGCGTACGCCGGACATTCACGAGGCCAAAGACCGGGAAGCCATGCGGAATAGAATCCTGTTGAAAGAATTCAACGGCTATTTGGATCTGGCCCGCAATCCCAAAGGAAAACGCCTGAAAGATGTTCGGGTGGAAGCCCTTCTTACCGGGTTCAAACACTGCTGGACGAACAAGGATTTCGTCACTATTCTGACAGTTGCCGAAAGAATTCCACAGAATATCCTGCTGGAAGATGAACAGCTTTTGATGTTCTACGATATTGCCAAAGAGAGAGGATAAAGTGCGGTACTCAATTCATTTTCAGACAAATCGGCTTCAATCGATCATAAACGAGATTAATGAAAATGATGGAAAAGTGAAAGGACATTGAAAATGAGCATAACAGTAGAAGAGATTGTATCAGAGGCATTAGCCTTGCCGCCTCAAATTCGTGCATTGGTGGCCGAAAAACTCAATGAAAGTCTTTATAATTCTAATGTGGAGGAGATATCCCCTGCCTGGCGTGAAGAGATTCGAAAGCGTTGCAGAGAAGTAGATAATGGCTTAGTTGAGCTTAAAGATGCCGAGGATGTTTTCGCCAGAGCATATTCGGCTCTTGTATGAAAACTGTTCGTTTTCTTCCTGAAGCTGAATTTGAAATGATAGCGGCAGCCTCCTGGTATGAAAGGCAACAGGCAAAACTTGGAAAACGGTTTCTAAATACTGTACAGGACACCATACACAGAATTACACTCAACCCGGAACTCTATCCGATTGTTGAGAGCGACATACGGCGCTGCCTGACCAACATATTCCCATTTGGTGTATTGTTTCGCATTCGATCTGACATGCTGCAAATCATTGCCATCATGCATTTGAATCGGAATCCGGATTACTGGAAGGGTCGAAAGTTCGAGCAATGACAATTTTTCCTGTCCAGAACCTCTTTTTGAAAAACCCAATGATGGATGAAACGGTTGAGTGCGAAACAGGTCGAATCGTTTTTCAGCCGATACCTGAATTTCTTTTGGAAGTTTTTCGAGATATTTCCAAAAATTGGGATGTGTGGTTGAAATCAATTCCACAGGGCGCAACGTCCATCGTGAAAATCTTTCTTGATCTGTTCCAGGAGAGCGGCACCCGGACCATTTGTTGAAAAATCGGCTTCAAGCTGTTCATCCCATAATTGTTTGTCTGCCTGAATGAACCAGTGCAGCAAAGATGTTTTTTCGATATCGGGTAATGTCAGAATGGCCTGCTGAATATGTTGTTTTGAAATGCCTGTTACAGAACTCATATCTATCTCCCATGACTGTATTGTTTTTATTAACTTACAACAACCACGAATAATGTCAATATAATGTAATTCAATGGCATCAAAAAATAAAATGATAATGCCATATCATGTCGGCAATACTCAGTTCACGGAGTGCATCAGCCAAGTTGATTGACTGGATGGTAAAAGAGGAAGACTAATTGCGCTATAACGACAAAGAAATCGAGATCATCTCCAGAAAAAAAGTCTTTGGCAAAACGATCGTTCAGATTCGTATCCTGTCGAGCGGTGAAATACTGGATGTTCCCGAAAGCGGAATTCAGGAAAGCGATGCTGAAATTCCAGCATCACAAATTGCTTTTCATGCAATGGCTGCCAGGATTCGCAACGAAATCGCCACCCAGAAGGTTCTGGCTCCGTTTGAAAGCTGCATTATTCCCCTGCCACACCAGATTCTGGCCCTTGAAAAGGTGATGTCCGGGCAGTTCATCCGGTTTCTGCTGGCGGATGAAGTCGGTATGGGAAAGACCATCGAAGCCGGCCTGGTAATGAAAGAGCTGAAGCTGAGAAACATTGTCAAGCGGGTGCTGATCATTGTCACCAAAACGGCCATGCTGCAATGGAAACAGGAGCTGAAACAGCACTTCAATGAAACATTTCGTGTGTATGACACCGATTATATCAACACCCTTTCCCGAACCTTTTCCGTAATGGAAGCCGATAACGAGATCAATTTCTGGAGCCAGCACAATCAGGTGATTGTTTCTATGGATTCCCTGAAACCGATTGAAAAACGGCGTGGGTGGAGCCTGCAGAAAGTGGAAACCCATAACCGCTTTCGCCTGGAGAGCGTTATTGACGCCGAGTTCGACCTCCTGATCATTGATGAGTGTCACAAAGTGGGCGGCGGCGACGAGACAGTCAGTCGATATAAAATGGCGGATATTCTGTGCAATGCCATTCCCAATGTTCTGCTGTTGTCTGCAACACCGCATCGCGGGAAATCCGATCATTTTCGAAGGATACTACAGCTTCTGGATGCCGATGCCTTTGCAGGTGAAGGCATGCCATCCATTCCGGATCTGGACCCGGTTGTGGTCCGAACCGAAAAACGACATGCGATTGACTATAACGGCAACCCGCTGTTTAACAAACGACGGACTGAAAAACACAGTGTGGTATGGGATGATATCCGGCACAGAAAGCAGCAACTGCTCTATGGGCAGGTGACGGACTATGTCATTTACGGATTTAACCTGGCGCAGCAGACCCGCAACATGTCCTATAGTTTTGTGATGCTGTTGTTCCAGAGGATGATCAGCAGTTCCACCCAGGCGATTCTGGATTCAATGGAAAAACGGGCGGCCAAGCTGACGGAAGAACAATCAAAAATCAATTTTCCTTCCACCAAGCCCACCTGCGCTGCGAGGGGAAGTGAACGGTTACTTTGCAATCTGTCCGAGTTGCTCCAGATGGAGCCATCCGCATTCGATGTCAGCCCATACCGGTTATCCGGTTTTCAGCCATGAAATCGGTGGACGGATACTGGTCTCTGTGGCGACTGACCGTAAAAAATCGCTTTGAAACCAAGGAGATAACAGTGCCAATATTTTGTTCCGCAGAGGGGGATATATTTGCGACATACTCCAGCGACATCTGGCAGAGGCTGTCTCAAGAGCGAAAAAGTTTTATGGTGGTCTCCGCCATGCTGCCTCCGGAAACAGAAACGGCGTTGCAGCAAATGAGCGCCGCAGCCGAAGATGTTCTATCCGGACGGTATCAGGAAATGGAAGCGGATATTGTCTCACGAACTGAAAAAATACGGCTAAACAAGGGAAATGCCTTTGATTTCAGAAATAGACAGTTGAACCGGATCGGTATTGAAAATATCCGTCAGTCCCGGCTGAACCGCCTGGAACGGGAGAAGGCGACATGGCGTGACGAATTCAGTGCAAACTGCCAGGTTCTGCCGGATCTGCGATGCTTAATGCTTGTAAAGGTTATGCCATGAGCCAATGGTACGATCAATTCCTGTCGCTTATCGTAAGCCACAAACAGCATGAGTTTGTGTATGACAAAGATCAACTGCTTACGCATGAATCGCTTCTGGATGCTGCCGCCAACGCCGGGTTTGTGATTGTCGGATGTGATACTTCACTTGATCTCAGAATTGCTTTCGAGCTGGATATCCGGCATTCTGATGCGCGCTATCTGATCCATTCCGCAAATGATTTTAAACTACTACCGGATATACGGGAGCTGATGGGCTATGCCAAAGTCACTATCTGCGACCTATTTCCGTGCCTGGATCGGAAGACCATTACCAGGCTTGATAGCAGAATTCTGGATGTTCTGTTTACGCTTTCCAAAAAGATATTCGATCCACTTGGGCCGGATCAAACCATCAAGTTTGTGCTGGAAAATATCTATTTCGTGGATGTGGATGGCCTGGGCGGTAAAGAGCGGTTGCTTAGCAGTCTGACGACTATTTTTTCTGAACCATATACCCTAAACCAACCGGTCCTCGAATTTTTGTCCAAACGCTTTGTAAAGCATTTTCCGGGCATTTCCACCGAAATGATTTCAGAAAAGTCATTTTTTCCGTTTTTACAGAAACAATGGGAAGCGTACATCCTGAATGGTTCTCAAGAAATCAATTTTGAAGAGAGTTCCCTGAACAAGACGGTGATCAACGCTTTTGTAACCGGCAGGCTGGCGCCGGTTAAAGTGAACCGGAACACCTGGCAGGAACGCAAATCAAAGATCGGCATCTATCATGATGAACGACAGTCCCGGCGAGAAGATGCCAATCATTTGATGGACTGTATTTCAGCCTATCTTGAGCGGATCGAAAATGACCCGCATCAGTGGTTTTTCTTGATTCAGTTTATCGCCAAAAACAAGCTGATCGTTCTGGAGCTGGATGATGATGAATTGACAGCAGAAACAGAGCAACTTGAAAAACGCATCAATAGCCGGTTTCAGATATTCCTTGATAATTCCTATCAGTCCCTTCAAACCAGGTCTGCTGTCAAGCAACCTTATTATGTCTTTCGGGTTCTGGATTATCTGAAAAATCATCGCGCCGGCAAAAAGGCGCTGGTTGTAATTGATGGCCTCAATTACTGGCAATGGCGGATTGTTGAGACGATGCTTATCCAAAAAGGATTGCCCAGTACCAGTTTTGCTACGTTCGCCTGGATACCGTCGATAACCGCATGGTCCAGGCAGGCGTTGTTCAAAGGCGCACGGCCGGATTTGACTACCGATAATAGCAATGAAGAGAAGCTGTTCATGGAATACTGGCGAGATGCTGGATATGCCGGGTATCAAACGGCATATAGGCGTGTGGCGCATGGTTGCAGCCTGCTGGAAGCAGGCTCTACATTTACAGGCTCTACATTTACAGGCTCTACATTTACAGGCTCTACATTTACAGGCTCTACATTTACAGGCGCTGCGTTTACAGGCGCTGCGTTGCCGTCGATTGCGGGTATGGTGTGCAACGATATCGATAACATGATGCACGGCAATGTACTGGGATTGTCGCAGTTTTATATTGATACCCGGCATTGGCTGGAAAAAAGTGATCTGATCGGTATGATTATGTATCTCAAACAGTCCGGATTCACGGTATTTATTACCTCCGATCATGGTAGTATTGAAGCCAGAGGCATTAACAATTTAAAAATGAGCGAGAAAATTGGTTCCTTGTCACGAAGCAAACGACACCGGCATTTTGCCAATGAATCGTTTCTGAAATCATTTCAGCAGAATAATCCGGATATAAATGCAGGCGTTCTCGGCCTTTCGCTGTATCTCAGGGATAATTCTGCTTTTGTTTCACCGAATGACATCGTCATTACCCATGGAGGTAGCCACTTTTGGGAAGTTCTGGTTCCGTTCGCAGAAATATAACGCCGCATGACAAATATATCGGAATCAACCAGCGAATTCCGATTACTGTTCTGGACAGAGCATTCATCACATTTTTAAAAACCGGAAAACTGAACCGGGATGATGTGTTGATGGATCTGTCCGAACATTTTACAGGTGAAAATCGCAGAAAAAAAGGATATCAGATCATTTCCCGTATGGTTATGCAGACAGGATCATCCCGGCAGTGCGCCGATCTCCTTTCTCCTGCAACCTATCTTGAGTTGTCCGAACCGGACAAGACCGCTTTACTGCTCTGTCTGATCGCGACAGCCTATCCATTCTGCTATGAAATGCTCCGCATCATGAGTGCTGGTTTCAGGGTTCAGGATCGACTCAATACCCGTTTTGCCATTGAGAAAATGGGTGATCTTTATGGCGGCAATCGGGCGACCGAAAATGCAATATACGCGCTGATCCCGATGATGCTTGAAATGAAAATTGTTGATAGAGTCAAAAGATCGATATACGGATCAGTTCCGGGAAAGCCTGTTTCCAATCCTCTTGTTGCGGAAATGTATGTCTATACGGACATCCTGCTTTCAAAATCAAAATCCATTCTTGTGGATGATGTTGCGGTACGACCCTGGTATTTTTACCGGAATCCGGAAGGATTGAATGTCAAGAGGCTGAATCTGCTGAAAATATCAGAAAGCAGAACTGGCGGCGGATATCTTTCGATCAACCCTCAGCGCTAACAATATTTGACCCATTTATGTTCATGAAAACCATCAGTATTCCGCCTTCAGTCTTCAGCTTATACTCATGAGCCTTTATCTCCCAAGGTTATCTTTCTTGACACAAGTCAACATTTTGATTAAAAATTACCCCATGAAAAATCTACAATTTTGCCAGGCGGTTTACGCCGGTACGAGTTCATCATGACTGATTCCTTGCAGAATATCTGGCATAACAGCTTCTGGACCCATGGAAATTCATCGCCGCAAACAGATGTAGAAGGTCTTCAAAACGCCCTCTACTCCCTGAACCAACCCTTGGTTCTGGTGGATCAAAACGGGCAAACTGCCGCGGCCACGGGCGGTTCCATGACGATTGAACTGTCCGGGATCGGAACAAATCATTCACCAGCCGACGCTCTTGTGCCGGCTACAAGAACGTTGACCATTGACCGTTCATCTTTAACGGACAACGGTCAACAGTCAACGGTCAACGGTCATCCGGTTTTGGCTTTTACCCCTCCTCTGCCCCCGGAAAATCTCGGAGATACCGAATTTAAAAAGCGTCATAATCTTCGATATGCCTACGTTGGCGGAGCCATGGCCAATGGAATAACATCAACGGCCATGGTCGAGGCTCTGGGAAAAGCTGGTATGATGGGATTTTATGGCGCCGCCGGCCTTACCCTGACTGAAGTTGGGAAAGCCATTTACGAAGTTCAGCAGAAGCTGGGGGATTCTCCTTATGGGTTCAACCTGATTCACAGCCCCGGCGACCCTGATCTGGAAGATGCTCTGGTCAGTCTTTACATCAAACATGGCATTCGAAAGGTCTGCGCCTCCGCATATCTGAACCTGACTCCTGCTCTGGTTCGCTATCGGGTTTCCGGGATTTATCAGGACAATCAGGGAAATATCATCTGCCCCAATCAGGTGGTTGCCAAGGTTTCGCGTGAAGAAGTCGCCCAGAGATTTTTTTCTCCCCCTCCGGAAAAATTTCTGATGCAGCTGATAAAGGATAACACCTTAACTCAGCAGCAGGCCGAGCTTGCCCGACATGTTCCGATGGCGGACAGCCTTACCGCCGAAGCCGACTCCGGCGGCCATACCGATAATCGCCCTGCAATTTCTCTTCTGCCGACACTGATCGCACTTCGAAACGAGATGGTCAAAACACACCGGTATCCGCAGTCCATTCCCGTCGGACTGGGCGGCGGCATTGGAACCCCGCATGCCGCTGCAGCGGCTTTTTCAATGGGCGCTGCATATATCCTGACCGGGTCCGTCAATCAGGCATGTGTGGAGGCCGGAACGTCCGAAGCTGTTCGCCGCCTTCTGGCGGAAGCCAGACAGGCGGATGTCGCCATGGCGCCGGCAGCCGACATGTTCGAGATGGGGGTAAAGGTACAGGTTTTAAAGCGCGGCACCATGTTTGCTCAGCGCGCCACAAAACTCTATGAGCTTTATACGTCATATAACCAGTTGGAGGACATTCCTGAAAAACTTCGGGTTCAACTGGAGCGTGATGTTTTCAAATGCAGCCTGGATGATGAGTGGCGACAGACAAAGGCTTATTTTTTACAACTTGATTCCCGTCAGGTTGACCGTGCTGAAACGGATCCACGACATAAAATGGCGCTTGTTTTTCGCTCCTATCTGGGGCAGTCTTCCAGATGGGCGACAACCGGACATCCTGACCGGAAAATGGATTATCAGATATGGTGCGGCCCGACGATGGGAGCATTCAATGCCTGGGTCCGTGGATCTTTTCTGGAAAAGCCTGAAAACCGGGATACCGTAACAGTCGCCATGAACCTTTTGTTTGGTGCATGTGTGCTGACAAGGGCCAACTGGGTTAGATGCCAGGGAGTCGCCCTCCCCTCACATATCGACACATATTCGCCACTGCCGATGAATACCATTGTAAAATATATGCAATAAGTTTCTTATCCATTGATAATTATTGGATAACCGTGGTATTTACAATAATGGGGTACAGGTGGCGGGTAGCATGGGCGGCCAGCCAGCCAGAAGATATTTTGGCCTGCACCCTGCCCAATTGACGTAGGGGCGAATCTTGTATTCGCCCTGTCGATAGGGCGAATACAAGATTCGCCCCTACCTATTGCCTGATTGTGGCGAGACACGGATAAATGCCTGGTCGAGACGATGATCAGTGACTAATTGAACGATTTGCGGAGCAACTGTCACCGCGATAGAGTATCAGGAATAAATAATTGAAAACTCCGGAACACTCTGTTCATCAGCCACACGCCAAACTTTTTGAAGCGGTGTTTTCCGATCCGGTGGAAGCCGTGAGTTTCTTTCAGGCATATACTTAAATCGCTGAAAATAAATACAGTAAATTTCAATTTATCAAACCTTACAAACATCAAAAAAAGGAATGCATCATGAACAAAACATTGGTAAGTGCTCTCTGCTTTATTGTTGTGATGTTTACTGTAGTTGTGTGGTCCGCACCGGTTCCGGACACCGGGCAAACCTTATGCTATAAAGTCGCCGGCAACGTCATACCCTGCCCCTCGCCAGAGCAACCCCTTTACGGTCAGGATGCCAACTATAGCATCAACCCGATGTCCTTCACCAAGCTGGACGGCGGTGGCAGTGCGCTTTTGGATTCAGCCACGTCATGGGTTATGGTAAAGGACAATGTTACGGGGTTGACTTGGGAGATGAAAACAAACGGGGATGGCAAGCCAGACTACAGCAACCCCCACGATGCCGATAACCAATATACCTGGTACGACAGCAATCCGGCTACCAACGGCGGCTATGCGGGAACACCAGGTACTGGTGAGAACACCGAATACTTTATTAAAGCTTTAAATGATGCCAACTATGGCGGCAATAACGACTGGCGGCTTCCTACTATCAAGGAGCTGACGTATATCGTCAACTATAGTATTCCTTATCCAGGGCCGACGATAGATTCCGGATATTTTCCGAATACGGCTTCGGCCTTTTATTGGTCCTCTACTACCTACGCGGGCAGTACGCCCCATGCGTGGGGCGTACTCTTCTACGATGGCGGCGACGGCGACGACGGCAACCACAACGATAAGCTCATCGCTGGTTACGTTCGCGCCGTGCGAGGTGAAAAGTCTGGGCAGTCTGGGCTATTGGGTGATTTGGTTATTGGATCACCTGATGCTGTGGACGGCGGATTAATAAACGATGCTACGACTTCTACTGGCGGTTATACGGATAAAGGCGATGGCACGGTTACGGATACTTCTACGGCTCTGATCTGGCAGCAAGTCTGTTCTCCCAACACCCAGAAATGGGAGCAGGCGCTGGCCTATTGTGAAGGCCTGAGTCTTGGCGGCTATGCGGATTGGCGACTGCCTACCTTCAAGGAATTACGCAGCCTGGTGGACTACAGCCGGTATAGTCCGGCGATCAATATTACATACTTTCCGAATGCGGCTCCGGCCCTTTATTGGTCCTCTACTACCAGCGCACACGGTACGGGCGGCGCATGGGCGTGTACTTCAGCTACGGCAACGACTACGACGACGATAAGGCCAACAGTTACTATGTCCGCGCCGTGCGAGGTGGACAGGCACTTGCTCATTTGGGTATTTCCCCAGCCAGCCGGGCTGTGCCTAAAGAGGCGGGTACAACCACATTCAGCGTTTCCAACGCAGGAACTGGAACCATGCCGTGGACAGCCGTAGTGACTTCAGGCAATAGTTGGCTTTCGATCTCATCAGGAGTCAGCGGAATCGGTGACAGAACGATTACATGCAGCTTCACGGCCAATGCCAGCTCGTCAGATCGTACTGGAACGATTCGGGTGACGGCAACCGGTGCAGAGGGCAGTCCGGTGGATGTAACGGTGACCCAGGCGCTATCACCGGTACCTACACCCACACCTACACCGGTTTCCGTGCTATCGGTAACGCCATCAAATCAAGCTGTTTCAAAAGAAGCAGGCACAACCACATTCAGTGTTTACAACACCGGAACAGGAACCATGCCTTGGACAGCGGCAGTTACACCAGGCGATAATTGGCTCTTGATCTCATCTGGGGCTATCGGAACCGATTCCGGAACGATCTCATGCAGCTTCACTGCCAATACCAGCACATCCACGCGTACTGGAACGATTTGGGTGACGGCAACCGGTGCAGAGGGCAGTCCGATGGATGTAACGGTGACCCAGGCGCCAACACCGGTTCCGCCTACGCTGTCGGTAACGCCATACAATCAACCCGTTTCAAAGGATGCAGGCACAACCACATTCAGCGTTTCCAATGCCGGAACGGGCAACCTGCAGTGGACGGCCGCAGTTACATCTGGCGGCACTTGGCTTGCAATCGCATCGGGCGCCAGCGGTACCGATGCTGGAACCATCACATGCAGCTTCACTGCCAATGCCAGCTCGTCATATCGTACTGGAACGATTCAGGTAACTGCCTCTGGCGCAGCGAGCAGTGTCAAGGATGTCACGGTGACCCAGGCACCAACACCGATTCCGCCTACGCTGTTGGTAACGCCATCCAATCAGGTTGTTTCAAAAGATGCAGGTATAACCAAATTCAGCGTTTCCAATGCCGGAACGGGCAACCTGCAATGGACGGCCGCAGTTACAGCAAGCGACAGTTGGCTTGCAATCGCATCGGGTGCCAGCGGTACCAATTCCGGAACGATCAATTGTAGCTTAACAGCCAATACCAGCAAATCAGTGCGTACTGGAACGATTCGGGTTACGGCATCAGGTGCAACGGGCGGCTCCAAGGATGTCACGGTTACACAGGCACCAACAGTGTGTACGGCAACTTTAGATGGAAATTTAATGCTCCATATACCCGTTCTTTCATATCTCATTCCATACTGGGGAGCACCATCGTTTATTGCGTATTTTGTTTATGAGTACAATCCGACGTACCCGGCGTTGATACTTTTTAAAATGACTAATGCTGACGTTATAACCGTTCCTACATTCGGTTGCACAATATCAACAATATCCGACGATTTAAAAATCCATATTCCTGATGTTATGCTTGCCGATGGAATCACTCATCTACGGGTGGATATGGAATACAGCAAGGCTCTTTCCACAGATGTAAATACCTACTTTGTTGTTGTAAAATATGGAGTTGTTGCTAATTGAACGATTTACCGAGCAACTGTTACCGTGCAAGAGTATCAGGAATAAAATAATTGAAAACTCCGGAACATTCTGTTCATCAACCGCATGCCAAACTTTTTGAAGCGGTGTTTTCCGATCCGGTGGAAGCCGTGAGTTTCTTTCAGGCGTATCTGCCGGATGCCCTGACAGCACGGATTGACTGGAATACTCTTGCTCTCAAGGAAAATAGTTTCATAGACGAAGAATTTCATGGCAGCGAATCAGACATACTGTTTCAGGCAAAAC
>CAIMCT010000114.1 GCA_903839535.1 uncultured Desulfobacteraceae bacterium | reverse complement strand
TCAGCTATGGCGATTATTTGGAGCAGCTTACTTACCTGCTATTCCTGAAAATGGCGGATGAGTTCTGCAAACCACCTCACAACCGCAAACTGCCTATTCCAATTGGATACAATTGGGAAAGTCTTACCAGTAAACGTGGCGCCGAATTGGAATTGCATTACGTCATATTACTTCGGTCACTGTCCAAATCTCAAGGCATTTTAGGACAGATATTCACCAAAAGTCAAAACAAGATTCAAGACCCTGCAAAGCTCTTCAAGCTCATTGATATGATTGATAAAGAACAGTGGAGCATGATGGGTGCTGATGTAAAGGGGAAAATATACGAAGGTTTGCTGGAGAAAAACGCCGAAGATACCAAAAGCGGTGCAGGTCAATACTTCACGCCAAGAGCATTGATTAAAACAATGGTTGCCTGCATACAACCGCAGCCGATGAAAATCATTGATGACCCTGCTTGCGGTACTGGTGGATTCTTTCTTGCAGCTTACGATTACATTTCCAATCGGGAAAACTTCATCCTTGATAAGGATCAGAAAGAGTTTTTGAAACACAAAACTTTCTATGGAAATGAAATCGTGGCAAGCGCACGCAGAATGGCTTTGATGAATCTATTTCTGCATAACATCGGCGACATCGAGGACGATAATTTCATTTCATCTACTGATTCGCTGATTTCCGATACTGGCTTTCGAGCGGATTATGTACTGACAAATCCGCCCTTTGGAAAAAAGAGTTCACAAACCTTTACCAATGACCAGGGTGAACAGAAAAAAGAAGATCTCACATACAACCGCCAGGATTTTTGGGCAACCACCAGTAATAAGCAATTGAATTTTGTGCAGCACATACGAACAATTCTCAAAACAGACGGGAAAGCTGCGGTCGTATTGCCCGATAATGTTTTATTTGAAGGTGGAGCAGGCGAGATCATCAGAAAAAAGCTGCTGGAAACAACCGACCTGCATACCATCTTACGACTTCCGACTGGCATTTTTTATGCCCAGGGTGTTAAAGCAAATGTGCTGTTTTTTGATAATAAAACGGCAAACAGAGTCCCATGGACAAAGGAAGTTTGGATATATGATTACCGGACCAACATTCGACATACGTTGAAGAAAAATCCTTTGAAGTTCGATGACCTCAGAGATTTTATTGAATGTTACAATCCATCCAACAGATACAAGCGAAAAGAGACCTACCATCCGGAAACCAATCCCGATGGTTGTTGGCGGAAATTTACTTACGAGGAGATTATTTCTCGTGATAAAACAAGTCTGGATATAAGCTGGATCAAAGACAAAAGCCTTGCAGACCTTGATAACCTTCCTGATCCAGATGTGTTGGCAAACGACATTATCGAAAATCTTGAAGCGGGTATTGAGAGCTTCAGGGAAATATACGGTATCGTAAAATAATGGGTAGTGCTTAACAGGTAACAAAGACTTATAGCAATATCACCAAGTTCGGTATTTGAGAAGAAGATTGCAAAATCAAATATTGATGTATGGCTAATATGATATATAAATTTTCATCACTACATCTTAAGCACTACCCGCTTTTATTGCATCAAAAACCCAGTTCAGACAATCCCGGGTGATCATCTGGGCGGCGTCCTAACTGCCAGTGGTACTTGCGGTCGGATTCTCTAATGGGCATGTCGTTAATGCTTGCAATACGTCGAAACATAAGACCATTCTTATCGAACTCCCAGTTTTCATTTCCATAGGCACGGAACCAACTGCCTGAATCATCATGCCATTCATAGGCAAAACGTACTGCTATGCGGGCTTCATGAAAGGCCCATAGTTCTTTGATCAGACGGTAGCCAAGTTCCTTGGCCCATTTACGCTGGAGAAACTGCATAATCGCCTCGCGACCCGAAATGAACTCGGCTCGGTTGCGCCAGGTACTATCGACGGTATGAGCAAGAGAAACCCGTTCAGGGTCACATGTATTCCATGCATCTTCAGCC
>CAIMCT010000113.1 GCA_903839535.1 uncultured Desulfobacteraceae bacterium | reverse complement strand
CCGTATCGGCTTGGTTGCGTAGGCTGAGAAACCGATCTTCTGAAAGCGCTTGGTGTCGCCCCGAGTCCCCACGGAAGTTAGCAGCATCATCCGGGTACCGGCCAGGCGTTTGTCCGCACGGATGACACTGCCCAGGGTCTCGCCGTCCATGCCCGGCATCCGCATATCAATCACGGCTATGCAAAAAGGATCATTTTCGTCCAGCGCCAGGTAGATGGCATGGAGGGCCTCTGTACCGTCTTTCACATCTGTCGGACGCATGCCCCACGAGGCCATGCGGGTAGTCAGGATTTCGCGATTAGTTGCACTGTCATCCACTATCAGTATGCGAACGCCGTGCAAATCGGCTGGCGGGATGCTTTCTTTATGCGCTCCCACAGCTTGTTTGTTAAAGCGCGCGGTGAACCAGAATTCCGAACCTTTGCCTTCTTCGCTGCTTACGCCGGCCTCACCTCCCATCAGCTCGGCCAGTTGTCGGGAGATAGACAAGCCCAGACCAGTGCCGCCATATTGTCGTGTGGTCGAGCAATCTACCTGGATGAACTCTTTGAAGAGACTGTCGATCTTCTCTGTCGAGATGCCTATGCCTGTGTCGCTTACTGAGAAGCGCAACATGACTGTTTCGCTTTTAATGTCATCTTTCACTAAGGATACGCGGACCGACACCTCACCGGCATGGGTGAACTTGATGGCATTGCCCGTCAGATTGGTGAGTATCTGGCGCAAACGGCCAGGGTCGCCGCCAAGCAGCGTCGGCACATTCAGATCGGCGGCGCACAGCAGCTCCAACCCCTTCTCATGAGCTTGTACTGCCAGCGTACCTGCAAAATCGTCCATCAAGCTCGACAGATCAAAATCCAGCATCTCCAGATCAAGCTTCTTCGCCTCAATCTTGGAGAAGTCGAGTATGTCGTTGATCAGGCAAAGCAGCGAATTCCCGCTGGAGCACACCATCTCGGCGTAGCGCCGCTGCTCGTCGTCAAGTTCGGTATCCAGCAGCAGCCCTGTCATGCCGATAACCCCATTCATCGGGGTTCTGATCTCATGACTCATGTTGGCCAGAAACTCGCCCTTGGCCGCGCTGGCCGTCTCGGCCATTTTCTTGGCCTGCAAAAGTTCCTGATTAGCCTTGATCCGTTCAACAATTTTCCAGACTGCAGCCATAAGCAAGGTCAGTTGGAGGATGTCAATCTGATCATAGTCGCTTGCTTTATTGGCAACGGCGGCCACCCCAACGATCCTACCATTGCTGAAAACCGGTGTGGTGAGATAGCGGTACAAAACGGCATGACCTTCGGGGAACCCCTTTTTTAGTGGATTGGCTGCCTGGAAGTCGTTCAGCATGATAGACTTACGCTGCCTGACGGCATCACCCCATATACCGGTTTGGGAGAGTTCGTAGCAGTTTTTCACATCTGAAATGGTACACTCCTTCATGACATCCTTGGAGTAGGCATCCAGGGTAAATTGCTCATTCTCCTCGTTGTAATGATAGATGTAGCCGATTCTGCTCTCCGTAAGGCGTATCGCCTCCTCAAGGGCGAAATCAAGCAGTTGCTGAACATCTTCAGTTTGATACTGGAAAATTCTGACAAGACTTTCCAGGCGCTGTTCATTCAAACGTATCTGCTGTTCGGACAGCTTGCGCTTGGTGATATCCCAATTGGTGCCGGTCATGTGCAAGGGTTGGCCGGATGCATCACGTTGCACGAGTCCGATGCCGCGAATGTTGTGTGTGGTCCCGTCCGGCCATAATACGCGAAACTCGGTATCGAAATCCTTTTCGCCCCGCAACGCAAGCTGTATCTCTTCGTCTCCTCTCAGTCGGTCTTCCGGATGAACTCCCGACTGCCATGCCTCGTAAGCACCACAGAACTGATCCGGTGTGATTCCATAAAGTCTATGCATCTGCTCGTCCCAGACCAACCTGTTGTTGACAACGTCATAGTCCCAGATGCCCACACCACCTGCCCGCACGGATAGCGTCAAACGATCTGTGATATGTCGTAACAATTCCTCGCTTTCTCTAATATCCACGGTCAACCGTTCCGCCAACTGCTGCGCCTTGAATCGGGTGTTCAAAAGGGAAATAATCAGCGCAAACAACAGAAGGCTGACGACTGCGCCACCAGAAAAAACGCTATATGCACGGCCGTAGTTCAACTGCCCATCTGCCTGGGTAAATCTCAGGCCCCAGATACGATCGTTGAAAGCAGTAAAAATATTCAGGGTCAATCGTGATTTGTTTACCGTTTCCATCTCCTTCGACTGACTGTCGTAAAGCAATGAATCGACAGACGATTGCACGCTATCAAAAATCTGCAAGCGAATCCGCTTTCCTACTTCCGAATCCCATCCTTTCAAAATACCTTGCATGAGGTCATTTATCCGATAGGGACAGTAAACCCATCCATATAGTGCAGCACGGCGCTGCTCGACGGTATCGGTTGACATCCCCTTGCGGTAAACTGGAACGTACATCAAAGTTCCAGCCTGAACGTCCTGACCGGTCTCCTGTACCAGAATCACCTTTCCGGAGAGAACTGGTGCATCCAAATCCCTTGCCCGTTCCATCGCCATCCGGCGAACGGGTTCGGAGAACATATCGTAGCCGAAAGCCCGGAGGTTTCGTCCTGAAAATGGTTCGAGATAGATAATGGATGTATAGCTCTCCCGATCGCCTTCCGGCCTCAAGTTGTAATCAGGAAAGCCTTGGCTGCGGATTTCCTGTATATGCTGTGCAAGCCGCTCACGGGGAATCGCCAGCGAGAAGCCAATGCCCTGTACACCGGGAAGATGTTGCTCAACCTTTTGTTGCAAGACGAAGGTATGCCACCGTTCCCGCATAACCTCATCCGAAGCGCCAAAAAGTGCAGCAGCGCCAACCAATATCTGTTCGTGAGCATCCATCCGCGCATTTATCCTCAGCTCGATTTGGCCGCAAGCAAATTCAAACTCCCTTTTTGCTTCGGCTTCAATGTCCATTACCACATTAACTGAGGCATAGATTGTGGCAATCAGCCCGGCGGATAGCAGAACCCAAGCCATCCAGGTGCTTTTGCGAACTTTGTTTTGATATGTTATCATTTTCCAGGCTCCTGTTTGTTTCTTAGGCAACTCAAAATGTATACTGCGAACTGGCATAATTTTACGTTTTTGATCCCCCACCCCAACCCTCCCCCGCTGGGAGAGGGAGTTTATGAAAAGCGCAGATTATGCCAGTTCGCAGTATAACTATTCAGGCTTATGTACAACAATAAAAAAATTTAACATGGATGGACAGGATGAACAGGATGAACAGGATAATTCATGACATCATCAAATTCTTTATCAAGGAAGTCAAGTGCTTCCGCAAGGCGGTCAGGGTGATTTTGTTCCAACTTCAATGATATTTATTTTCAGCAATTTGAGTAATAAATCTGGACAAACACCCAGCAATGGTGTATAGGGGTGACTCACTATTTAAATACACTTTATCCGG
>CAIMCT010000112.1 GCA_903839535.1 uncultured Desulfobacteraceae bacterium | reverse complement strand
TACCAATACCGTCCTTGCAGAAGCCATCAAAATGAAAGCCAGCGACGTTCACATCGAACCCCAGAAAGATAACGTCGTCATCCGCTACCGAATTGACGGCATCATGCGGGAAATCATGCAGATCGACAAACAAATTCATCTGTCGCTGGTATCCAGAATCAAGATCATATCCAACATGGATATTTCAATTCGCCGTAAACCCCAGGATGGAAGAGCACAGGTTAAGGTGGGCGATTCACGTTATGATCTCAGGATTTCCACTCTTCCAGCGTCTTATGGGGAAAAAGTGACCATCCGTATTTTGAATCCCAATGCCGGAGGCATGGGAATTACGGAGCTGGGGTTTTCTGAAAAAGATCTGCGGCATTTTATGGAGGCCATTGTAAGACCCCAGGGAATCATTCTGGTAACGGGTCCAACGGGCAGCGGCAAATCATCAACGTTATACACGGTACTGAAACAGTTAAATTCTCCCAAGGTCAACATCGTAACAGTTGAAGATCCAGTGGAGTTTGATATTGCGGGAATCAATCAGGTTCAGATCAATCCCAAGACAGGGGTTACATTTGCAGATGGACTCAGATCTATTTTAAGACAGGATCCTGATATTGTCATGGTGGGTGAAATTCGGGACGGCGAAACCGCAAAAATAGCTTTTCAGGCAGCTCAGACCGGACATCTCGTACTTTCCACCCTTCACACCAATGACGCGCCCTCTGCTGTCACCCGACTTCTGGATATGGGCGTTGATTCTTTTGTGATAGCGGATTCCCTGCTCGCAGTGATTGGGCAACGCTTGGTCAGGGGGATTTGTACAAAATGCAAAATTATAGACCCTTTAACCCCTCAGATTTTTGACCAACTCGAGTTCGTTATCAATCTGGACCGAACCAAGAAATTCTGGAAGGGCGCTGGTTGCGAAGCCTGTCAGTATTCCGGATACATGGGACGACTGGGAATATTTGAACTCTTGATGATTACCCCAGCCATCAAGGAAATCCTTTCAAGGAATGTCGCTGCGATAACCATCAGGAAAGCAGCGGATAAGGAAGGCTTTTCAACGCTGAATATGGATGGAATCGCCAAAGCCTTTATGGGCCTGACCACAATTGAGGAAGTTTTTCGCGTGGCACCGCCAGAGTATGATGATGCGGCTCAGGAATCTTTGGACAATGCCATGAAAAATCGTGGACCTGTTTCCGTCTCATATCAACATGAAGCTCACGAGGCAGAGCCGCCGTCATCTATTGTCAGCATTCGTCCGGAAAAAATTTTGATCGTGGATGATAACCTGGTTGTATTAAAAATTCTCAAAAACATCCTTGAATCCGAGAATTTTATGATCGTGTCCGCCACCAACGGCATTGAGGCCCTGAAGATCGCCGTTCAGGAAAAACCTGATCTCATTATAACCGATTATATAATGCCGGAAATGGATGGCATGGCGCTGATCACCAAACTCAAGTCCCAACTGACCACCCGTTTTATTCCTGTGATCATGCTTACCGCAAAGGATGAAGTGGATGCCGAGGTTGAAGTCATCAACGCCGGGGCGGATGATTATCTGACCAAGCCGGTCAACCCCAAACGGCTCATCGTTCGAATCAACCGACTGCTGAGCCGGCCGTTCATTGTTGAGATAGATTAAACGTCACAGCTTGCCTTTGCGGATAATGGCGACCAGAAGCCATATTCCCATCAGGGCTGCCGCAATAAAACCGATGAAGCCGATAAAGGATATGCCGTAAACCAGCGGTGGGGTTTCGGAAATGACGATGAGGGCGGAGCCGATGATCAGTGCTGCAATTATGATGGAAAAGGCAATCCGGTTGCTGATCTGATCCTGGGTGGCAAGCAGGGTATTCAGGCCCGTCTGTTCAATTTTGAACGTCAGCTTCTGCTGACGGATCAACCGGCTGATCTCCAGAATATCCTGTGGGAACTGGCCCAGAAATTCCATAAGCTGGGATGCTAGCTGCAGCACATCCCCGGCAACACGGTCCGGATGCAAACGGGCGAGTTTTACTTTTCGAATATAGGGTGCTGAGTAAGAAACCATGTCAAAATCAGGATCCAGCACCAGCGCAATCCCTTCCACCGTTCCCAGGGCTTTTAGCATTAGAAATATGTCTGCTGGAATCCTGATGCCATGAATTGAAGAAATCTCCAGAAGGTGCTGAAGCAGCCTGCCGATTTTGATGTCCCGGAGGGGCTTGTAAAGATGTCGCCCCATGAATTCTGAAACATCTTTTTCAAACTTCCTCTGGTCTGGCTCCGTGTCCCATTCGGTAATCCTGAGCAGTACCTGGATAGCCCGGGGCGGATGATGGTGAACGATACTGTCCACCAGTTCCACAAAATCTTCACGGGTTCTTTGGTCAACAGTTCCGACCATTCCGAAATCCAGAAGACAGATCACATTCCCCGGAAGCGCATAGATGTTGCCAGGATGAGGATCTGCATGAAAAAAACCGTATTGAAAAATCTGTTTCAGGCAGACACCCGCACCCCTTACGGTCAAAAGGCTGCGATCCAGGCCAGCCTTTTCGATGGCCTCGACATTGGTGATCTTGATGCCTTCAACCATCTCCATGGTAAGCACCGCAGAGCTGGATTTATCGTGAAACACCTTGGGGATATACACGGTCGGATCATTCAGAAACATGGCGGCGATTCGCTCCATACTGGCCGCTTCGATCGTAAAATCGATTTCGTTTTCCAGCACTTTTGTGAACTCTTCCACGATGCGAACGGGCCGATGCAGCGCAAATTCTTCGATATGACGCTCAATGAGGGTGGCCAGGTGAAGCATGATTTCCAGATCGACCTCAATGATCCGTTTGGCGCCAGGACGCTGAACCTTGACCGCCAGAATTTCACCATCCCTGGATACAGCCCGATAAACCTGAGCAATGGATGCAGAAGCCACCGGTGTTTTCTCTATAAATTCGAAAAGCGCTTCGGCGGGAACGCCGAATTCGGACAGGATAATTTTTTCGGTTTCACAGAAATCAAACGGTGGCACATCGTTCTGAAGCCGGGTAAGCTCCGCAATGAATTCCGCCGGAATCAGATCTGGCCGAGTGGAAAGCACCTGCCCCAGCTTGATATACGTTGGCCCCAACTCTTCAATGGCCATTCGAATTCTTTCGGCGCGGGAGAGTTTTTCCATGCGATCTCCCCGATTTTTCGAAATCATCTGCAGGCCGATATCCAGATACTGATCTATCTTCAGAAGCTCAATGATTTCGCCGAACCCATAACTGAACAGGATACCCAGAATCTGGCGATACCGATTCAGGTGTCGGTAGGTTCTGCCCAGAACTCCGATTTTTCGAATGCTCAGCATGGATAAAGACCCTGCTTCAAAGCTTCTCTTACCATCTGAGCAGCACTGCCCCATAAGTGAGGCCAGCACCAAAGGCATCCAGAAGCACGGTCTGGCCTTTTTGAATGCGACCATCCCGCACCGCCTCATCCAGCATGGATGGCACAGTGGCGGACGAGGTGTTTCCGTACCGATCCACATTCACCAGGACTTTTTCCATGGGCAGATTCAGTCGCTTCGCCACAGCCTCAATAATGCGGAAATTGGCCTGATGGGGAATAAACCAGTCCAGCATGTCAACCGTCATCAGGTTTTTTTTCAATGCCTTCACCGCAAAGCTGCTCAGGGTTCTGACGGCAACCTTGAAGATTTCCCGGCCATTCATGTGAATTTTATTCATGTTTTGAGAAATCAGCTCCGGTGTCACCGGCAGCGCCGAGCCGCCGGCAGGAATATGAAGCATCTCCCAGAGGGCACCGTCGGACAGCATAAGAGTGGAAAGAATGCGATGGGCGGATTTCTCCTGCGTTCGCTCAACAATGGCGGCCCCGGCCCCGTCACCAAACAGAATGCAGGTTGAGCGATCTTCCCAGTTGATGATGGAGCTAAGGACTTCGGCACCAATCACCAAACAGGTCTTGACTTTTCCTGTACGGATGAACTGATCGGCGATGCTCAGCCCATAAATGAATCCCGAACAGGCTGCATTGATATCCATTCCCCAGGCTTTGGCGGCGCCCAGCTTATGCTGAAGCCAGCAGGCAGTCGATGGAATGATGGTATCCGGCGAACAGGTGGCGTATATGATCTGATCAATGTCGAGAGGGTTTTTTTCGGCCATCTTCAAGGCGTTTAACGAAGCTGCAAGGCCAAGGGATGAGTTGTGTTCTTCTGAATTTCCCGGCGTTGACATGCGTCTTTCGGCAATGCCGGTTCGTTCCCGTATCCAGGAATCGTTGGTTTCAATTCCGAATTGCGACAGTTTCTGGGAAATATCCGTGTTCGAGACTCGGTTTCGGGGAAAGGCGGAGCCTGTCCCGGTAATTTTAGCTGCATATTCCAAAGGAATTCACTTATCTCCTGTTGTTGATGGCTGAAGTTTATCACATTTCCGCTGAATCCTTCAGCCTGTCTTATATTCTATTCATTGTCGCCATCATCTGCGGTTCAAAGCATAGTAAGTCAAATGTATTCAGGTGTCAATTCAGATAACCGGCTTTTGGCTTGGCGATGGTTAGTGATGGTTAGTGATGAATATGAGTCAATCATAAAATGAACAATGGTTCATTTTTCTTGACATTGTTTCTTCTTGTGAGTATTTGAAGATAGTGGGGATTTTCTATTTATCTGACCATGAAACAGGATTCGCCGTTATTAACATATCGATAAACGAAATGGCGATGATCTCACCCGATCCTTCTTAATTTCCTAAACCAGTTTTACTTTGGGCCGGGGAGATGGCGAATGACGTTTGCAGAATTTCAAAAAAAATACTACATTTCCAGGCAGGACATCAGCCGAAAAACCTATCTCGAAAATCGAAAAACAATTCACATTAAAAAAGAAGCTACGGCAGTAAAGAATCTGGACATCATTTATGTCGCTACCCTCAAGATTGCCAACAAAAAAGGCTTTCAGTCCATGACCATGCGGGACCTTAGCTGTGAAACCGGAATGAGCATGGGCTCGCTCTATACATATTTTACCAGCAAGGAAGAACTCCTGAGAACCCTTCAGGAGCAGCACTACAGTTTCTTTGTACGCATACTGGAAGAATGCATTGCTGATGAAAATAACCCTGTGGCGAAACTGCGCAAAGCTATTCTCACCCATCTCTATCTGAGCGAAACCATGCAGCCATGGTTCTATTTTTCTTTTATGGAAGCCAAAAACCTGCCTCGGACGGAAAAGGAAAAAGCCGTGGCCAGCGATCTGGCGACCGAAAAAATGATCGGTGATATTCTGGTTCAGGGCCAGCAGGAAGGCTTTTTTCATCCGCACGACTCGCAGTTGGGGGCGGGCATCATTCAGGCCATGCTTCAGGACTGGTACCTCAAACGCGGTAAGCACGCCAGAAAAGATGTTTCGGTCGATCAGTATGCGGCGTATCTTCAGAAATTTATTGAAGCATTTTATCTAAAAGGGTAACCGTTCACTCCCCCTCCCAGCTGGAGGGGGCCGGGAGGAGGGCAAGTAGTTGGCATGACAACATTTCCCCCCTCCCAGCCTCCCCCCGCTGGGGGGAGGGGTCTGAACGCTTACCTAAAAGGAGTCGCAAGTTAGAAGTTAGGAGTTACTGGCCATGCTCACGGGTTTTGAGAAATTCGACATCTGGCCACTGCTCCATCTCGTATCCCAGGCTCCATTCGCTTCTGGCAAGGTATGCCAACTGACCTTCTGCATCAGTGGCAAGCTGCGCCAGATTTTCTCTCTCAAAAACAGCCAGCCGGTTTTTGTCGGGACAGTAAATCCATCGGGCGGTTGCATATTCGACGGACTCATACACGGCATCGACCCCGTATTCATCCTTTAACCTGGCCATGGTCACATCAAACTGCAGAATACCGACAGCGCCCAGAATATAGCTGTTGTCCAGTTTCGGGCGAAATACCTGAACCGCACCCTCTTCAGCCAACTGATAAAGCCCCTTGGTCAGTTGCTTGGTTTTGAGTGGATTTTTCAGTCGCACCCTTCGGAAATGTTCCGGAGCAAAATTGGGAATACCGGTGAATTTCAGCGGCTCTTTGATCGTAAATGTATCGCCGACCTTTATGGTGCCATGATTGTGAATGCCAATGATGTCCCCTGGATAAGCCTCTTCGACATGGGCTCTGTCCTGAGCCATGAAAATGGTGGCATTGGAAAAGGCCAGCTCTTTCCCGATCCGGTGATGGAGAACCTTCATCCCCCGCGTGAATTTACCGGAGCAGATTCTTAAAAAAGCAATCCGGTCCCGATGCGCCGGATCCATGTTGGCCTGGATTTTAAACACAAAGCCTGAAAAGTCGGCTTCATCCGGATAAACTTCCCGCGTTGTCGTCTGTCTGGGCCGGGGACCGGGAGCCATTTCAACAAAGGATTCCAGCAATTCCTGAACACCAAAGTTATTTACGGCGCTGCCGAAAAAAACCGGACTCTGGTTTCCCTTGAGATACTCGGATGGAACAAAGGGGCTGGCCGCACCCACAAGAAGGTCAATGTCATCGCGCAGCTCCTTGGCCTGTTCTCCGAGCAACGCATCCAACCGGGGATCAAGAATGTCTTCAATGACGATTCCGTCCTGCTGGCGGATTTCCCTTCCGGGTGTAAACAGATGAAGCGATTTACGGTAAAGGTTATAAACGCCTCTGAACCGCTTTCCGGAACCTACAGGCCAGGAAAGCGGCGAGCATTCGATTTGAAGCCGGTTCTCGATGTCTTCCAGAAGATCAAGGGGGGCAATCCCTTCCCTGTCCATCTTATTGATAAACGTAATGATGGGGGTATTTCTCATGCGGCAGACCGCCATCAGCTTTTCAGTCTGAGGCTCAACGCCTTTGGCGCTGTCGATAACCATAAGCGCGCTGTCCACGGCAGTGAGTACTCTGTAGGTATCTTCGGAAAAATCCTGATGTCCGGGTGTGTCCAGCAGGTTGATTTCATAATCCCGGTAGTTGAATTTCATTACCGATGTGGTTACGGAAATTCCCCGTTCTTTTTCAACAGACATCCAGTCGCTGGTGGCATGTCTGGCGGCCTTTCTGGCCTTGACGGCTCCAGCCAACTGAATGGCACCGCCGAACAGAAGGAGTTTTTCGGTTAATGTGGTTTTTCCGGCATCGGGGTGGCTGATAATGCCAAAGGTTCTGCGCCGGTTTATTTCATCTGAATAAGTATTCTGCATTGTTTGTTTGCTTGTTTCAATCCACGCCCCCGTGTGTGGGGCGATTCTATGTACGGGTGACAGGTGATGTGATTCGACTCTTATAAACAGCAATAGATGCTTTAAAGCAGTATCAAATTTTAGGATTAACACTTAAAACATGGTACTTAAAACTTAAAACTATTTTCACCATTCATGGTTTATAAACCCTTTCTTTACAGGATAGCAACATATTATGGAAAAACTGGCTTCACAGACCTACGACAAGTACATCAAAGGCATCATGGACATCAGCAGGGCCATTACCTCGGATCTTTATCAGGAAGACATTCTGAAACTGATCGTCATGGTAACCGCCAAGGTCACAGGTGTGGAAATCTGTTCGTTGTGGCTGATTGATGAAGGCTCCGATCCATTAAAAATCCGGCTGACTGCTACCCAGGCTATTGATCCGGATTATCTCAAGGACAGATCTCTGAGCATGGATGAAGGGATTGTGGGATATGTGGCCACACATAAAGAACCCGTGATCATTTTGAATGTCCTCAAGGAACCTCGCTTTAAAGAAAAAGACATGGCCAAGCGCCTGCACCTGGTATCCATGGTCAGCGTTCCGCTTCAGGTCAAGAATGAAAAAGTCATCGGTGTCCTCAACTGTTTTACAGCCAAGCCCCACACATTTTCTGAAACCGAGGTCAATCTGATCCAAACAGTCGCCAATCAGGCGGCGGTCGCTATCGTAAACACCGAGTTGATGGTAAAGACCCGGGTGATTCAGGAGGAGCTGGAAACACGAAAACTCGTTGAACGTGCAAAGGAGATTCTCATGTTGCGCAGGGATAAAACAGGGGAACAGGCATACCGCTGGATTCAGAAGCGAAGCATGACCACCCGAAAATCCATGCGCAGCGTGGCGGAAGCCATTTTACTCTCTGAAGAATTGGATTAGTCAACTGCGACATACAGCCCCCTTCGCTTGCGCTGTATCTTTCCGGTTTTATGTAGCCGATGCAGAATATTCCGGATTTTCTTTTCATCGAAATCCGTTATTTCGGATATTCCAGCATAGCCCAAGCCCTGAACAGAACCCTTGATGGCTTTCAGGATGATATCTGAAGCGTTTGATGCCTGAACCGAACCGGACGTTCGGGTGTTGCCACCGCCGACACTTGGACTCCCGGAGCGTTTGGGTTTTCCGCAAAAGGTGTTCTTTTCGATTGTCTTTTCCAGTTGATCCAGCCGGTTCACAATTCTTTGAATATCCTGTCGGGTTGGAATTTGAAAGCGAATCATGAAAAACTTTATCATCGCATCAAAACTAACCGATTTACCACTTTTTTTAGCCATATTTTTCCTGGTCATCAGAAAAGCCGTTGACCGTTGACCTTTCACCGCTCGCCGTTAAAACCTGATGGAACATTCTGCAATACGGTCAACTCTCTTGTGTCGGCTGGTCAACGTTTTTTTTCGCCATTTGTCGGATAGATCATAATCGGGTGACATGAAAGAGATATTATTGTTTTTTTGGTGATTTTATATTATTTATTGTAAATGGATTTTGAAATATTTCAATAAAAAATCCATTATGCAGTTAATTTCTCTCTGCAGGAAGACAATAATGGAAGATAACAGAACGCCCATTATCATGGGCAGTGATCATGCTGCGTACAATTTGAAAGAATACCTGAAAGAGCTTATAATACAAAAAGGTATTGAAATTAAAGATGTTGGCGCACATGGCATCGAATCGGTCGATTATCCTGAATTCGGATTTAAGGTGGCCGGTGCTGTTTCAGCCGGAGAATATTTTCGTGGCGTTCTGCTTTGTGGAACCGGACTGGGAATGTCCATTGTAGCCAATAAATTTCCGCATGTCCGGGCAGCCTTATGCAACGACCTGTTCTCCGCCATCATGAGTAGGCGCCACAACAATGCCAATATCCTGGTCATGGGAGGGCGGGTTATCGGGGATGTTCTGGCAAGGGAGATCGTTACCGCGTGGCTGGAAACGCCTTTTGAAGGCGGAAGACATCAACTGAGGCTCGACAAATTTGAGAACATGGGATGCTGTAAATCAGGGCGTAGGGGCGAATCTTGTATTCGCCCTATCGAAAGGCGAATACAAGATTCGCCCCTACTATTGCCTGATGAAACTTAAAACTTGAAACTATTTCGACAGAGGTACCACTTGATCTTATCCACCATCGAACGCATTGACCCAGATATTGCAAGGGTGATTGCCAAGGAGTACGAAAGGCAGGAGAATACGCTGGAGCTGATTGCTTCGGAAAACATCGCCAGTCAGGCTGTTATGGATGCCCAGGGAAGCGTATTGACTAATAAATATGCTGAAGGGTATCCGAATAAGCGCTATTATGGCGGATGCGAATGGGTTGATATGGCGGAAAGTCTGGCCATTGAAAGGGCCAACCAGCTTTTTCATTCCACTTACGCCAATGTTCAGCCCCATTCGGGATCTCAGGCCAACATGGCCGTATATTTTGCTTTTCTAAATCCCGGAGATACAATTCTGGGCATGAACCTTTCCCATGGGGGACATCTGACGCATGGAAGTCCGGTCAGTTTTTCAGGCAGGCTCTACAAGACTGCTCATTACGGAGTTGATCCCCAGACAGGATGCATTGATTATGATGCTGTTGAGGATATTGCCAAAAAAATCAAACCCAACATGATTATCGCTGGCGCCAGCGCATATTCCCGAACTCTTGATTTTGCGGCTTTTGCACGCATCGCCAGATCTGTTGGTGCCTATTTGATGGTGGATATGGCTCATATCGCTGGTCTTGTCGCCACAGGCCTGCATCCTTCTCCTGTTCCCCATGCAGATGTCGTTACCTCAACCACCCATAAAACCCTCAGGGGTCCTCGCGGCGGTTTGATCGTATCGGTAACACCTTGCAGCGACAAACTGAACCGACAGGTTTTTCCAGGCATCCAGGGCGGCCCGCTCATGCATGTCATTGCCGCAAAAGCCGTTGCTTTCAAACTGGCGCTGACGGATGAATTCAAGTCCTATCAGCAGGACACGCTGACTAATGCCAAAACCCTTTCCGCTTCCCTGATGGAGCATGGCGTCAACCTGGTATCGAACGGCACAGACAACCACATGATGCTGTTGGATTTAACCAATCTGGACATCACCGGCAAAGACGCAGAAATCGCTTTGGGACAATCCGGAATAACGGTCAACAAGAATTCGATCCCGTTTGAAACCCGAAGCCCTCAGGTAACTAGCGGAATTCGCATCGGAACCCCTGCCGTTACCACCCGGGGCATGAAGGCGGCGGAAATGGCGATTATTGCGGAACTGATCGTTGCGGTACTGAAAAAACCTTATGAGGAAACAGTCATTGCACAGACACGAAAAAAAGTTCATGATCTCTGCCAGGCATTTCCGATTTAT
>CAIMCT010000111.1 GCA_903839535.1 uncultured Desulfobacteraceae bacterium | reverse complement strand
TCTTGAGTAAGTTCGAGTTGGATGGTCATCTGACAATATTATCAAATTACCAAAAATCTGTGAATTAAATCCGCAATTTGTGACCGTGGTCAGTATAGCCAAACTAAACAGCATCCCAACCATCAACCGTCTAGTACGGGGTTGGCTAAAAGCAGGCATCTTCGAGAACGGCGAAATCTCTGCATCCGAAGCGGGTACACCGCAAGGTGGAATAGCTTCACCCCTGCTTGCCAACATCGCATTGCATGGTCTTGAAACCGTCATCATGGCAGCCTTTCCCAAGCGGCACAGACCAGCCATTATCCGTTTTGCAGATGATTTCGTTATCCTGTGCGAAGATGTCGCCATGCTCCAAACCGCTCGCAATCTGGCCGAAAAATGGTTGGCCGAAATGGGCCTAACGCTAAAACCAAACAAAACCTTCATCACTCACATGCTTTATGAATACGAAGGCCGCACTGGTTTTGACTTTCTCGGCTTTACTGTCCGGCAATTTGTGGTTGGCAAGCATCACAGCAAACGAGGTTACAAGGTCGTCATCAAACCAAGCGTCAAGGCTCAAAAGCGCCACCTGGAGCAGATGGAAGAGCTAATCCGCACTCATCGCGGAAGCAACCAAACCGCCCTCATCGCCGCCCTAAACCCGCGGATACGGGGTTGGTCAAATTATCATCGTGCCTGCTCTGCCAAGAAAATCTTCAATCGAATGGATCATCAGCTTCACTGGAAACTATCGAAATGGGCCAAATGGCAAAACCCCCGCAAAAGTTGTGTCTGGCGGAAAAATCGCCACTGGTTACGCAAACGTAACCGCTTCGACTTTTCGGATGGAAAAGCCACTCTTGCCAAGTACGCAGATACGCCGATCAAACGGTATGTTAAAGTACAGGGTAACAAAACCCCATTCGACGGGGACTGGGCCTACTGGATAGACCGATTGGGGAGAGACCCATCCAAATCCAAACGGGTTGTAACATTGCTGAAAAGACAAGAAGGCCGCTGTATGCTTTGCGGACTGCGTTTCACGTCAGAAGACCACCTCGAAGTTCACCACCGAGACGGCAATCACAACGACAACACGCCTGCCAACTTGGTATTACTTCATGGTCACTGTCACGATGAAGTTCATCGGACAAAGCGCTCATGAAAAGAGCCTGTTTTCTGAAGAGCCGGATGAAGCGAAAGTTTCATGTCCGGTTCGGGAGTGGCGGTGGGGTGAGCAATTGCCCCACCGACCATAGTTGGGCGTTTTTTTGTTGTACAAGACTCACTGAGTGTGACAAAACGCCACTGCTTTCAAATCTTTACCTATTGATAAGAAGAGAAAAGATTACGGCGGCAACAAAGTAGGCGACAACTGCCAAAATAGAAACTACACCTGATACAACATACTTCAAGATATCACTCATATCTGACCTGAAAATTTTGGTGTTAATAGAGAAGCCAATCATGCCAGCGATGGCCCCAAGCGCACCACCTATGAAAAGGAGAAAAACAGGCCAGCCACCCCAAACCCATTGATACCATTTTAGAGGTTCTACCAGAGTTATCGTTTTTCCGTCTACATTCAGCTGAGGAACGTCCAAGCCTAAGAATTGAGGCTTCCAAGTGGCAATGGCTTGCTTGCCATCATTACGCTGTAAAACCATTTCACCCCGCTTGCTTCCTTTTTGGGCAGGGTTTCCATTTACAAGCAGTTTTGGTCCCGTCCAAAAACCAATATTTACTTCGATGTTCTGACCTTCAAATCCTTCGATGTTTGCTGTGTAACCCATTGCTATCTCCTTTATTAAATGATGTTTGAAAGTTTATGATGACTGATGCGAAACGGCCAACGGTTTGCGTTACCGGCAAGGGCGGGGTGTGGCAGGAAAAAGCCACCAGATGCCCGCGAGGTATTCGCCGTTTGGGGCCGCCACCCCGGAAGTGTGAGTGAAAGCCTACTCTTGTCCGGTGCACTCAGTGGGTTGGCTTATGTGTCTGTGGGAGTCTTTTCCCACTGGTTACCTTTTGCATAACCACATAACCAGTTTAATGCTCGATGACGTTCCATCGTTATTGAACGAACTTCAGACCATTCATCATCGGATAAATCTCGTAAGATTTGCCCTTTGCCAAAAAGTCATTGTCGATTACTTCGGATAAATCTCCTTGTTTGTGAGCTTCATTAGTGAGCTGTTGGACAATTTGTTCAAATGAGTCGAACCCTAAATTTGGATGTGGCATTCTTTTTTCTGCAACCAGCTGGCGAGTTCTGCTTCTCCAATGCCACAACTCGGCCAATGAACGGTTTCTTTCAATTTCACTCTCTGGCAATAGCCGAGAGTTATTAATAAATTTGCTTATATCCAATACCTTCGCCAAAATTAGTTAAAAGAAATAGGGCTTTTCGAGTAAAGTTGAAGTCTTCGACAACCCAACCTACCCGAGAAGCCCATGCCAGAGATTTTAGCACTTTTACAGAACATTGCACCTCTTTTAGAGAAAACG
>CAIMCT010000110.1 GCA_903839535.1 uncultured Desulfobacteraceae bacterium | reverse complement strand
GACCATCGCAACGCCGAGGCGCAACTGCTGCAGGCCCAGAAAATGGAGTCGGTGGGGCGCTTGGCCGGCGGGGTAGCCCACGATTTCAACAACATGCTTACTGCAATCATGGGGCATGCAGAATTGGCAATGATGAAATGCACTTCATCGGCGCCGATTATTGCCCATCTCAAGGTGATCGAGGATACCGCCCACCGCTCCGCCGATCTCACCCGGCAACTGCTGGCCTTCGCCCGCAAGCAGACCATATCGCCAAAGGTTTTGGATATTAACGGCGCCGTGTCGGGCATGCTCAAGATGCTTCAGCGGCTGATCGGTGAGGACCTTGATCTTGTCTGGATGCCGGGAGCGGATATTTGGCAGGTCAAGATTGACCCCTCCCAGATTGACCAGATTCTGGTGAATCTTTGTGTCAATGCTCGGGATGCCATCCCTGGGGTGGGTAAGATCAACATTGAAACGGAAAACATCGCAATAGATGAGGCATATTGCGCTTTTCACCCGGGTTTTGTTTGCGGTGAATATGTGATGCTCGCCGTAAGCGATAATGGCCATGGCATGAGCAAAGAAGTTCTTGATCACATCTTCGAACCGTTTTTCACCACCAAGGAGGTGGGAAAGGGCACGGGACTGGGACTGGCTACCGTGTATGGCATCGTCAAGCAAAACGAGGGATTTGTTAACGTTTATAGTGAATCCGGCAAAGGCGCAACATTTAAAATCTACCTGCCCCGGTTCGTGGGGAAAGCCATGGAGCCGACAGTCGAAAGTGCGGCGGAAATGCCCAGAGGTGGCGGGGAAACAGTGTTGCTGGTGGAGGATGAGGCGCCTATTCTGGATGTGAGCAAGGAGATATTGGAACAGTTAGGCTATTTTGTGTTGATTGCCAGTACGCCGGGTGAGGCGCTCCGCTTGGCTAAAACCCACGCCGCCGAAATACATCTTATCATCACCGATGTGGTTATGCCTGTGATGAATGGCCGGGACCTTTCGAAATTGATCAGTAACATCAAGCCGGGGATCAAATGCCTGTTCATCTCCGGTTACACGGCTAACGTCATCGCTCATCAGGGGGTGCTGGATGAAGGCGTAAACTTCATCCAGAAACCTTTCTCTATGAAGGACCTGGCCTTTAAAGTTAGAGAGGTTCTGGATAATGCCAACGGCTGATTGACGATTAGTCATCCGAAGGCTGACTATGAACAAACTTCACTGTTTGAAAAACATGAGACCGACAGTAGCGCTATTTCTGACCATTTTTATCACCATGGTCTCAGCGTTGGGCTTGGACATCGAAGCCCGCGCTTCGGTGCCAATTCAAGTCGGTGTTCTGGCGCAAAACGACGAGAATCGCTCCATGGATTTGGGTGTAAAAGGGGTTTCTAAAGAAGCCTGTCACAACTGGGGATATTGTTGAAATGGTCAGAAAAGTGCTGGATGAGGTTGCAGGCGGAGTGTCGGCAAATGAGTCCGGGCAAACGGATGCCGTTACAGCGGAGCAGAGGCGATTAAAGGAGCAAGACAATGGCTGAAAAAGAGACCCTTTCAAACCAAGCGAACAATCCGCGTAGGCAGGCGGAAGAAAAAGCCGCTAATATGACTGAATCCTCGGAAGCTAACCTCATCGGGTCCACCCTGCTGTGCGTGGCCTTAATCGCCGCCGGTCTGGCTGGCAACTATTTCAAGTTCCCGATCTTTCTCAATATCGATTTTCTCTTCGGCAGCATCTTTGCCATGCTGGCACTGCAATTCTTCAGCCTTGGCCGGGGCATCCTGGCAGCCGCCATCATCGCCGGTTACACCTACGTCATCTGGAATCACCCCTACGCCATCATCATAATGACCGCCGAGGTAGCTGTCGTCGGCTGGTTGACGAACCGCCGCAAGATAGGAATTGTGCTGGCTGATACGCTCTACTGGCTCATCATCGGTATGCCACTGGTCTCCCTTTTCTATCACGTTGTCATGAATGTTCCTTTCAGTAATACCTCTATTGTCATGACCAAACAAGCGGTGAATGGCATCGCCAATGCTTTGGTCGCCCGGCTGATCTTCACCGGTTTTACACTCCGATCGCGCTCATCGCTGATGTCATACCGTGAAATTGTCTACAACATGTTGGCGTTTTTCGTGCTGGGTCCGACTCTGATTATGATGGCGATTGGCAGCAGAACCGATTTTGCCGAAACCGATCTCCGTATTCGCATCTTGCTGATGCAGGAGAGCCGGCACACGACTCATAGCCTGGAAACCTGGGTGGTGAACAGAGCATCAGCCATTTTCAATCTGGCTGGAATGGCTGCTTCGAGATCCCCGGAGCAGATGCAATCCTATCTGGAGCTGACAGTGAATTCGGATGTCAATTTTCTGCGGGCCGGGTTGCAGGACAGAGATGCGACAACCACCGCCTATTTTCCATTGTTGGATGAACAGGGACGTAAGAACATAGGCATAAGCTTTGCTGATCGTTCCTACATCCCGATACTCAAACAGACACTCAAGCCGATGCTCTCGGAGGTGATGATGGGCAAAATCGGCGCACCTAAGCCGGTTGTCGCGATGATTGCTCCGGTGGTCATTCATGGAGAGTATGGCGGCTTCGTCGGCGGCATCCTGAGTCTGAAACAGATACTTGAGCACCTCGACAAAAGTACGGGCGAAAATGCCTCGATCTACACTTTGATTGATAAAAACGGCAACGTCATTATGACCAACCACACAGATCAAACGGTGATGACACCCTTTGTGCGCGTAAAAGGGACACTGAATCGTCTTGACGCAGGGATCAGTCAGTGGGTGCCGGCTGTGTCCCCCAATACACCTATCTCGGAACGCTGGAAGAATTCGTTCTATATCGCTGAAACCACCATCGGCACCCTGGCGGAATGGAAACTGATTATGGAGCAGCCGGTGGCACCCTTCCAAAAAGCACTCTATGACAACTACACCGGCAAGCTGACCCTGCTGTTCCTGATTTTGATCGGAGCACTGGCGCTGGCTGAGTTTTTTAGCCGCAGCTCCATTGCCACACTCGAAAAGTTGCGCCAAATCACCCATGACCTTCCGCGCAGGCTGGTAACAGATGAAAAAGAGATCGCCTGGCCCGAAAGCGGCATTATTGAGACAAATCACCTGATCAAAAATTTCAGGGAAATAACGAATACATTGACGACGCAGTTCAGCGAAGTCCGAAAAAATAACGAAACTCTGGAACAGCGTGTAGCGCAGGAGGTGGCGAAAAACCGCCAGCACGAGTTTCTACTTATCCAGCAGAGTCGGCTTGCCGCCATGGGCGAGATGATCGGAAACATCGCGCACCAGTGGCGTCAGCCGTTGAATGCGCTTGGCCTGCTGCTTTACAACATCAAGGATGCATACCAATTCAACACACTCGACGCTGCTTATCTGGATCAAGCTGTTGCCGACGGTCGCCGTATGGTTCAGAAAATGTCCACGACCATCAGCGATTTTGCCAATTTCTTCCATCCCAATAAAGAAATTATCGTCTTCTCCGCGCTGGAGCAAATCAGGGAAGCGATCGCCCTGGTGGAATCAAGTTTCCAACACAGTAATATTTCCATCCATAACGATGCCTCGCAAGACATTAAGCTAATGGGTTTTCCCAATGAATATTCTCAGGTGCTCCTGAACCTGCTTTCCAATGCCAAAGAGGCGATACTGGCGCACAATCAAACGCTTCCCGGAAGGGTGGACATTGTCATCACGGAGCAAAACGGCCAGGGATGCGTCTCTGTGCGCGATAACGGCGGCGGCATTCCGGCAGATATCCTGGACAGGATATTCGATCCCTATTTTTCCACCAAGGGAAAGGGAAGTGGCATCGGCCTGTACATGTCGAAAATGATCGTCGAACGCAACATGAAGGGCAGCATCACGGCAAAAAACATCGAAGGCGGCGCTGAGTTCAGTGTTTGTACTAACAAACTCAACAGGAGAAACAAAATAGAATGATCGTAAAATGAACAGCAATTGTCACACAACACCCATGGGTGATCTTTTTTAAGAATGTCTTTTGACATTACATTGATCCTTTTCACAAGAATGTTTCTTTTTCATAAAAACACCTTATACGAAATATTCAAGGCTTTTCCAAGTTTCTTTGCCATTTCTTTGCCAATAGAACGTTTATTGTTTTCCATTTCCGAAATATGCCGTTGCGGGATGCCAGTCATTCCCGAAAATTCACGCTGCGTAACGCCTTCTTTGTGTCTGGCTCCAGTCAGCGCGGAACCAGGAGTTAATTCATCTTTGCTAAAGCATTCTCGCCAAGGTACGGAATCAGAAACATCTACAAATCCCATGTGTTTCAAAATATCCACGGCTTCGTTGCGCTTCTCGATAGGGCCAATAAAACGCAATTCCGAAATGTCTTCTCTAATAGGGTGTTCGCTCATGTGTCCCAACATATTTCACCTCAACTATACTGCGAACCGGCATAATTTTACGTTTTTGATCCCCCACCCCAACCCTCCCCCGCTGGGAGAGGGAGTTTATGAAAAGCGCAGATTATGCCAGTTCGCAGTATAATCTTCAATATCATTAGAACAGGCAATGGCCATCTCATCGTATGATGTTACAGCCTTGTCGTCGAGAGTGATTGACATTGTAAATATTCCCTTTGTATTATTGCAGTTACAAACTCAAATTATATCAATCGTGGCATTATATGAGTTTAAAATAATAAATCAATATAATGTTTTATTTTTATTGACATTACCGCAATAATCACGAACACTTTGCTGAAGTTGAATTTTTTTATTGTCCATACCCCTATGTGTGATAAGATGGCCCAACAGAAATGTTTGATGGGACATTTGTTAAGCACCTCTGTCGAAAGGACACTTTTATATCGTGACTGAAAACCGATTTGACACTGCCGCCACTGACTGGGATAAAGAAAACATGCGTATTGAACTGGCAAGGGCAATCTCCAGCCAAATTGCTCTTCTTTCTCTGCATGATGATATGCGAGCCATGGAATACGGTTGTGGCACCGGACTCGTGGGACTGGCCCTGGCCAATCGCCTGGCCTCCCTTGTCGCCGCCGATTCTTCCCCTGGTATGCTGGAGATATACTGCGAACTGGCATAATTTTACGTTTATGATCCCCCACCCCAACCCTCCCCCGCTGGGAGAGGGAGTTTATGAAAAGCGCAGATTATGCCAGTTCGCAGTATATAAGACGCTTCTCAAAGCCATAGAGGCAATGATAGCGCAGAAGCAAAGATTTCCGTCAAAGAGTTGATTGAATCGTTAAAGGCGGTGTTTTCCCAGGTTTGCTGCTGAAGTTGTAGTTGAAAACACATTAATTTAGAACGAAGAAAGGAGTAAAAATGGGTAGTTGTATTCAAATTCGAAAACTGGGTTGGCTTGTTCTGTTTTTTGTTCTGATGGCCAGTACGGCATTTGCTGTTGATGGTCGTTGGACTGTTTCCAACATGCATCCTGTGGATGGCCTTTACTCCAAAATCTATGGCATTGAGGGGGGACAAAAGGTTGGTGTTGTTGGAATTCCATCGGATTCTGCAGATTACAAAGATGTCCCTGCTCTGTGGAAAGGCGACACACGGGAATGGGTCAATTTACAGAAAACAGGAATTCCTTCGATTGCATACGCCATTTCTGCCGGACAGCAGGTGGGGTATGTCTCACAATTTGCATGGTTATGGGATGGAGGCGGCACTGATGGCGACGTTTTGCAGCAGCCAGAGAAGGGTCTCTATGAGAATGGTATCTATGTAGCATCGGTTGCATTGGGTGTATCTCATGGATGGCAGGCTGGCGAAGCTATGGAAGTTAATGCTTTTGACACATATAACCGGGCGGTACTCTGGCATGGAGCATCAGAAAGGCCGACTCTTCTGCATTATGGCCCGGCAGAGTCAAGCTCCAGCGTTCAAGGTATCTATGGCGCATCAGCAAATTCTCCAGGCTTTCAGGTAGGGTATGCTGAAGTATTCGATGGCAAGGCTGACTGGAATGTTCATGCTACGCTCTGGAACGGGTCGGCGGGCAGTCATGTTGATATGAATCCGACTGGAGCAAAAGAATCCGTGGCATTTGCCGGATATGGTTCCAGGCAGGTGGGTTATGCCAAGTTTGCCGGCAAGGATCAGGCGGTCCTCTGGAGCGGATCGGCTAACAGCTATGTCAATCTGAATCCGGCCAGTGCTTATGAGTCTTATGCCAGATCCATTTATGGCAATTATCAGGTGGGTTATGTAAATTCGGAATTTTTCAGCCACGCCTGGTTATGGGAGGGCAGCGCCGACAAATATGTTGATTTGCATGAGTTGTTGCCGCCGGAGTATATTTCTTCGTTTGCTGAAGGAATTGAAGTTGTAGATGGTCATATCTATGTCGTGGGATCTGCTTACAATTATGCCACCAGGCGTGAAGAAGCAATAATCTGGCATCGGACACCTTTTGGTCCAATGATTTGGGCCAATGGTCAATCCGGCAAAATCGACGTGGAGCCCAAGCAGGGGTTTTCCATTAGCGTAGCGTTTGAAGCGGGCCAGATTGAAGGCGTGGGTATGGACTGGTGGTTTATCGCCTATGATCATCAGGCGAATAAATGGTATTATCTGGATGAAAAAGGAAAGTGGAATACTGCGGATGAAATCGGGGCCTGCCGACCGTTTTATTCAGGCCCGTCATTAGATATTAAACCCACAGTTGTTTTGAGTAATGTTGTGCTGCCCCCCGGTCTTTACATGGTTTCATTTGGGGTCAGTTTTGCCTCAACCGATATTCTGGAAGGAGGAATTTTATTAGACTCGGTGGATATTAATATAAAACAGTCTGCTTCAACAAAAATCGTTGCTTATGTGGCGAATGGAGGTTCAAATACGGTTTCGGTAATAGATCCCTCGAATAACACGATTACAGCAGCGATTCCGGTTGGAAAAAATCCAAAGGCAGTGGCTTTCAATCCGACAGCCAATATCGTTTATGTAACAAATTATGATGAAAATACGGTTTCGGTAATAGATGTTACGAATAACACGGTTATAACAACGATTACCGTTGGAAACGGACCATCGGCAGTAGCTTTCAATCCAGCAGGAGATATTGCTTATATAACCAATTTTGGTACGTTAGCCACTCCTGAAAATACAGTTTCGGTGATAGATACCCATACTCACACGGTTAAAGCAAAGATTACTGTCGGAGACAGACCAACAGGGATAGCTTTCCATCCGACAGCCAATATTGCTTATGTAATAAATTATGGAGATGAGCCAGGTACAGTTTCTGTGATAGATACCTCTACAAATATGGTTCTATCCTCAATTACCGTTGAATTTAAACCGGAAGCAGTTGCTTTTCACCCAACAGCAAATATCGCTTATGTGACAAATTATCAATCGGATCGGGTTTCGGTGATAGATACCACAAACAACACGGTTACGGCGAAGATTGGTTCCGGATATTTATACAAACCATACGGCGTGGCTTTCCATCCAACAGCTAATATTGCTTATGTGGTAAATTTTGGTTCAGCTACAGTTTCTGTAATCAATACTGCTGATAACTCAAATTCAGCAACAATTGCTTTAGGGGGAGGGGGGGCAACCATGTCATACGGCGTGGCTTTCCATCCAGCAGCTAATATCGCTTATGTGACAAATTTTGGTATAGGGACAGTTTCCGTGATAGATACAGTGAATAACACGGTTACAGCAACGATTTCTGTGGGAGATAGTCCCATGGGAATAGCGTTTGGTGCTATCCAAGGGTGAACGATCTCGTTTGTTAATCTGAAGAAATGACGAGATGGATAGGTGATGAATCGATTCCAAGTTGGCTACATCAACTTTCAAAAATTAAGGAAAATGAAATGACAACGAATCAGAACAGCCGCCCACCTTTCCACCATTTACCTTTGAAACCGCATCTAAAAAGGTGCGTATGGCTGAAGATGCATGGAATACATGTGACCCTGAACGGGTTTCTCTTGCTCATACCGTCGATAGTACCTGGCGCAACCGAGCCGAGTTCATTTCGGGTCGTGAGGCGATTATGCAGTTTCTCCAGCGTAAATGGGCCAAGGAACTTGGCTACCGTCTGATCAAAGAACTATGGGCCTTTCATGAAGCTCGTATCGCAGTACGTTTTGCCTATGAATGGCATGATGATTCAGGCAGTTGGTTCCGTGCCTATGGCAATGAAAACTGGGAGTTCGATGAAAACGGTCTGATGTTTCGACGTATTGCAAGCATTAACGACCTGCCAATTACAGAATCCGACCGCAAGTACCACTGGCAGTTAGGACATCGCCCAGATGATCACCCGGGGTTATCTGAACTGGGTCTTTGATGCAGTTCTGCGAACGGGCATAATCTGCGATTTCCTTATTCTCCCTCTCCCAGAGGGGGAGAATAATAGTTAATCATCATGAAAATTATTCTTGCAGCACTCCATGAATCGTTGTTGCGTCTTTAAAGTTCACGCCCATGGCTTTGAAATGAGCCTTGCCGCAATCAACTTTTTTGTTTTCACTTTCCCGCCGTTTATCTCTGTCCAAGGTGCTTTTTGTTTCTCTGACCAGGTACAGCTTTTGAGAATCTTCGACAACTACAGCCCAATCAGGATTATAACTGCCCAGAGGGGTCGCAACTTTGAACCAGCGCGGGAGCTTACAGAAGAATTTAACTTTGTCATCACCATCGAGCAGTTTGGCAACCTCTTCTTCTGTTCCGCTTTCATAGGCGATGACATCAAATGGTGTCCGGTTATCTTTGCTTTTCAGTATAAAGGTGAGTAAAGTACTCCTCTACTTCCTGAGCTTCAAACAAACGCATTTCGTAAAACTGACCGGGTATAGGTTCATATTTAATATCGTCAATAATCAACTCATTCAAAGCCCGATTTATCAGCTTTGCGAATTCAGTCATGAAAGCTTGAGAATTAATTGAGAACTCCTTTAATCGCCCTGACTTTTTAATAATTTGCACCAAAGTACCACGGGTCAATTCCGTTTCTCTTTGCGGAAAGGCGAGTATATCCGGCAACGGTTGTTCATTGCTGACTATATGGATTCGGTTGCTTGTGATTTTACCTCCCTCCAGTCCTGATTCCTTAATCTCAAGGTCTCTTTTTGTTATCTCAATCTGAACAGCTTTTATTTCAGGCATCTTATTGATTTTTTCGGAAGCAAGGTCGATGAGTTTTTGCGTTTTAAATTCCAGCGAATACTTTGTTTTCCGACTGATTTTATCCCACAAGATTTTAAAATCATCGTTTAGCTCTATCTGTTTGTTATAGGAAACTTCTTTTGATTCCTCCTGACTGAGGTATACTGCCAACTGTCACAATCTGCACTTTTGGACCCCCACCCCAACCCTCCCCCGCTGGGAGAGGGAGCATAAGGAAAGTGCAGATTATGCCCGTTTGCAG
>CAIMCT010000109.1 GCA_903839535.1 uncultured Desulfobacteraceae bacterium | reverse complement strand
TCCAGGTGAACGCAGTGGTCGGCAATGATATGAGGCCCGAGAATGCCAAGGAATTCCATAAATTCAAAGGGTTTTTTGCCATATTTTGCCTGGATTTCGGATAGCTCGGTAAGTGTTTCGGCGACATGGATGACCAGAGGAACCCCATGTTTTTGGGCGATGGCATGGCCGGTTTTTAGCAGATCCGGGCTGCAAGTATAAAGCGAGTGGGCTTCAACGGCGATTGAAATCAGGGGATCGTTTTTCCATTTTTGAATCAGGTGTTCGGTGTATTCAAATCCTTTTTCTATCGACCCATAATTGGGGGATGGGAAATCATACAGCACCTCGCCAACCAGGCTTCTCACGCCCGATTGTTTGGCGGCCTTCGCCACCTCATCTGCAAACAGATACATATCGCAGAAGGTCGTGGTTCCCGATAGAATCATTTCCGCGCAGGCCAGAAGTGATCCGGTGTGGACAAAATCGGCATCTATATGGCTTTCTGCAGGAAAAATATAGCCTGAAAGCCATTCCATGAGCGGAATATCATCTGCAAGCCCTCTAAAAAGGGTCATGGCGGCATGGGTGTGGCCATTGACAATACCGGGCAGAATGATGCCACCATTAGCATCGATGATTTTTGAGGCGGACAGGGCAGGATTCATGTCCGAGCCAATATAGGCGATTGTATCCCCTTTAATGGCGATGGACCCGTTCTCGATTACCGTAAGATGTGGGTCCATGGTCAAAAGAATACCGTTTTTAATCAGGATGTCACAATTCTGCATATCGATAGATTCCTGTCTGTCACTGCTGATGATTAGCTCATTTCTATTAGGTTTTTTCTAATCCATGCTGGGTCTCGGCGCATTGGCGACACAGCGATAATATATGCAATTTTGTCCTTAATCTCAAAGTAAAGAGCATAGGGCAATCGTTTGGCAAACATTCGATAAAAACCACATCTTTTTCAGAATATATCAACTAATGATTCTATATCATCGAGCAAACTATCCCAAAAATAATCTCCAACATCAACTTCCTTTTGGTCATAGAAAAATTTTCAATCGTTAAGGTCTGTTACTGCTTCATTTAGAATAAGAACATCTTTAATTTTCATGAGTTATGACTTGATTTTAACTTTTTAATCGAAATAAATTCTGCATTACCATTTTCCATTTACCATTTTTCTTTTTCTTTCTGCGAGAATATCTCGATGCCATTCTGGAGAATCAATTTCGACATCCTCATATAGAAGAGAATCCCAATATCGGGCGCCTAACTACCTTAAATTCGTGACAACCATTGTTTGACCAGAACCGCTTTCTCCTTTGCACGAAACAGGATATCCTCCAGGTCCAACGTCAGCAATCGCCGATATTCCATGACCAACCTGCCATTGATAATCGAATGACTGACATCGGCCCCGCCTGCCGAATAAACCAGATGGGAATACGGGTTGTACATGGGTGTCAGATGCGGTTTTCGGGTATCCACGATAATGATATCGGCTTTTTTACCAAGTTCAAGAGATCCGGTTAAGTCCCCGAGAGCGCAGGCCTTTGCACCTTCACATGTCGCCATTTTCAGGACGGTGACAGCATCCAGGGCGGTTGGATCCATCAAGGCGATCTTTTGAAGCTTGGCTACCGTATCCATTTCCAAAAGCATATCCAGATTATTGTTGGAGGCGCATCCATCTGTTCCCAGGCCAACCGTCAAACCGTCTGCAATCAAACGGGTGACCGGCGCGATTCCGGATGCCAGTTTCATATTGCTTGCAGGATTGGTGATAACGTTGACGCGATGGCGAATCATGCGCTCAATCTCGGAATCATCCAGGTGAACGCAGTGGTCGGCAATGATATGAGGCCCGAGAATGCCAAGGAATTCCATAAATTCAAAGGGTTTTTTGCCATATTTTGCCTGGATTTCGGCCAGCTCAGTAAGTGTTTCTGCGACATGGATGACCAGAGGAACCCCATGTTTTTGAGCAATGGCATGGCCGGTTTTAAGCAGGTATGGGCTGCAAGTATAAGGCGAATGGGCTTCAACGGCGATCGAAATCAGGGGATCGTTTTTCCATTTTTGAATCAGGCGTTCGGTGTATTCAAATCCTTTTTCTATCGACCCGTAATTGGGGGATGGGAAATCATACAGCCCCTCGCCGACCAGGCTTCTCATGCTCGATTGTTTGGCGGCCTTCGCCACCTCATCTGCAAACATATACATGTCGCAGAAGGTCGTGGTTCCCGATAGAATCATTTCCGCGCAGGCCAGAAGTGATCCGGTGTGAACAAAATCGGCATCTATATGACTTTCTGCAGGAAAAATATAGCCTGAAAGCCATTCCATGAGCGGAATATCATCGGCAAGTCCTCTAAAAAGGGTCATGGCGGCATGGGTGTGACCATTGACAAGACCGGGCAGAATGATACTGCCGTTGGCATCGATAATTTTTGAGGCGGACAGGGATGGATTCATATCCGAGCCAATATAGGCGATTGTATCCCCTTTAATGGCGATGGACCCGTTTTCGATTACCGTAAGATGTGGGTCCATGGTCAAAAGAATACCGTTTTTAATCAGGATGTCATAAGTCTGTATATTGATAGATTCCTGTCTGTAACTGCTGATGAAAAGATTTTCCCAGAGCTGCAGGTGCAGCGCCTGAAAAAGTAGGAATGCCGGAATACCGAAATATTATCGCATTTTCTTTTCCGCCCATACAGCCAACTGTTCCCGGTAGATTTTGGCATTATGCCGAATATCCACCGGAAAATCCGTGTGAAACAAAATGGTATCAATATCTTTGGTTAGCAGGTTTTGAGCCGCCATATCCAAAAGCTCCTGTTCCATATCCTTGCCGTGAATCGACGATCCATCCTGCCTGGTCTGAATGATGATCACTGGTTTTTGATTGGGCGGCTCGCCGACACCCACCAAGGCGCTTCGCAGCACATCTGGATGGTTGTTGAAAATGGCTTCGCAGGGAATGGTGTAGAGGGTTCCCGTCGGGGTTTGCACCCGGTGGCTTTTCCTGCCGCAAAACCAGACCCTTCCTTTGGTGTCGGCCCATCCCAAATCCCCCATCCGGTGCCAGGTGTCTTTGCCATCATGTATTTTGGCCAGGCCGTCTGCTTCAGGATTTTCAAAATAATTGCAGGTGACCAGATCACCTTTTACTGTGATTTCACCAATCTCTGCAGGAGGTAGAACAATTTCTCCGCTCCATCTGGCAATTGGCATATCCGTTATTTTGATCATGCGTACTTCCAGATCGTCAATCGGTCTGCCCACACAGATTCCATAGCCTTTTTCAGTGAGTTTTCGGGTTTCACTGAGAATTTCCCGGCTGGCAATGGACAGAATCGGGACAGCTTCAGTCGCCCCATAAGGGGTGTGAACTTCAGCGGCATCACAAAGCAGGTGGCTGAACTGATCTACATTGGCAGGAGATACCGGAGCGCCGGCTGAAACAACCCGTTTCAGGGAAGGCAGATTGATTCCATACCGTTTGCCAAAACTTCCCACCCGATCCAGAAGCACAGGGGAGGCAAACATGTTGGTAACGCCCTGATTGATAATGGCTTCAATGATTTGTTCAGGATCAACATTAGCAGGCTGTGTGGGATCCATATCCGGAATAATGGCTGTCATACCAAGCGCCGGGTCAAACAGCGCAAACAGGGGAAATGTCGGCAGATCAATTTCATCACTGGATATCTGAAAGTGAGACTGAATATGCCGTATCTGAGCATCAAAATTCCCATGCGAATAAACAACGCCTTTGGGTGGTCCGGTGCTGCCCGTGGTAAACAGAATGGCTGCAGTTTCATCTTTCTGTGTTGAGACCGGGGAAAAAGCCTGCCACGGGGTCAACCTAAGATTCTTCAGTGAGTGACCTCCCCAGAACCAACGGGATCCCACAGTAATGCAGGTTTTTACAGTTCGGAAACTGAATGGGTGGAGCTTTCTGAACGCATGTGCTTTTGAAATACCAATGAATGCCTCGGGTTTGCTGTCTTTCAGGCAGGAAAGCATTCGCTGGATTCCCATGCCTGGATCCACGACAACCGGGATGGCGCCAGTTTTGAATAAGGCAAATGTCAGGGTAAAAAAATTCAGACTTGGCGGAACCATCAAAACAGTGCGGGTTCCCCTGGAGATGCCGATGGAATCCAGGCCATGAGCCAAGCAGTCGGATTCCATGTCTAATTGTCGGAATGTTAGTTGAGAGTAGGTGACCCTGCCATCATCATCTCTTCCGGAGGGAAAGACCACAGCACGTTTATACGGCTGAATTTTTGCCATCTGGGTCAGGTGGGAAGCAATGTTCATCTGTTTGGATTGTGTCATCCTGAAATCCGTATTTTTATAATTAAAAACTTCGTGTTGGTTAGTTCGGAAGGTTACAACATGACATCGGACTTTTCAAGAAGTTTAAAATTTCCATGGGGATTCTCTCCGGCTCATCCTCCAGAAGGTAATGACCTGCCTGCGGGTAACAGTGAATTATGGCTCGTGGAAATCGATGCCGCCATTCCGCTAAATAATCAGGATCAAAAACAAAATCGTGCATGCCCCACAGAATCAGCATCGGGATCGGTGATAACTGGTAAAGATTATGATCCAGCCACTGCAGCAGTGGATAGCTGGGATCAGATGGAACAAGCGGAATATCTTCCACAAATTTCAAGGTGGCCATCCGGTTGTTCCACGAATTGTAAGGTGCGCAAAGTCCTTTCTTCACTTTACGGTCAAGCGCTCTACGAGGAGCCATAACAAGGGCCGCACGTGAAAAAAGATTTCCTCCCAAAACAGCAATTCTGGCTATGGTGCCAAATCGTTTAAGCATCTGAAGCCTTAATGGAAGTTTTTTCCCTTTTGGCGGAAAAAAAGCAGCCGTGTTCATCAGGATGATTCGTGAAATGCGATCTTGATGGCGCAGGGCGTATCCAAGACCGATGGCGCCGCCCCAGTCGTGAAGGACGAGGGTGATAGGCTCGTTCAATCCAAGTTGATCCAACAGAAATTCAAGATCGTAAATCCGGCTGGAGAGCCTGAAGTCATATTGGTTCTCATTCGGTTTATCCGACAGGCCGCAGCCTATATGGTCGGGAACGATGACCCGGTAATTCGGGGAAATCCCCTGAACCAGTTTTCGAAAATAAAAGGACCAGGTTGGATTTCCGTGGACCATGACAACGGGATTTCCCCTGCCTTCATCCAGATAGTGATAGCGCAGCCCGTTTATCTCAAGAAAATGTGACGAAAATGGATACAGGCGATGCAGTCCAGACATATCAATTGAGGGCTTTGCAGGCAATATATCTTTTGGCATGGTCCTTACCATTCCAGGCCCATCATAATACAGTTCAGGCCGCTGCCGATGCCGAAAAAACCAACTATGTCGTTTTTCTCCAGAAATCCGCGTTCCGATGCAATGGCTGCTGTAATGGGCAGGGAAACGGTTCCAATATTGCCCAGAAAGGGATAGGTGACAAAGTCTTTTTCTTTTGAAATCCCCAGCGCGTCCAGTATGGTTTTCTGGTGTGTCGCCCCTACCTGATGACAGATGATTTTGTCAGGTTTGTCCGCCGACCACTTCATCTCTTGCCTGAATATGCGATAGGTTTCAACTCCCAGTGCAACGCCGTGCTGAAGGACACCGGCGGAATCGGTTTCCATGACCTGGGGCATAGTAGCCGGAATGCCGGTATCCGGTCCCCAGCAGCAGAGACCATGGTGCTGAGACGCATTTCTTATGGCTCCGCCCAAAAGCCGGCGCCCCTTACTGGAAACCGAGGCATGGGTCAGGATGACAGCAACGGCTCCGGACCCACCGGTCAGAGTCGCGACAGTTTTTCGGAAAACCGTCATATCCCGTGTTTCCAGCATGCGCTGAATGCTGATGTCCATGATCTGACGACTGGATTCACACGACACCACCATTCCTGCCTGAATCTGACCCAGTTCAATCGCGCTGGCGACCTGAATCATCCCGTTTAGGACACCCAGACAGGCATTGGAAACGTCATAGATCATGGTATGCTGTCCAAGTCTCAGCTCATTGTTTACGGCGCAGGCTGTTGCAGGCTCGAGCTGATCCCTGCATACGCCGCCGTAAACCAGCATGCCGATCATCTCCGGGGAAATGCTGGAGGACTGAAGCGCCTTTTTGCCGGCCAGTGCTGCGCCTTCATACATATGATATCCCGGATCCCAATATCTGCGTTCGCGAATACCGGTAATCATTTCAAGCTGACCTTTTTGAAAATGGAGCGTATGGTAAAGCGGCTCCAGGCATCTTTCGATATCATCAGAAGTCAGCACATTTGGAGCCAGTTCATAGCCGATGCTGTCCAGATAAACCGTATTAAATTTCATAATAATTTTACCATAAAAATTAATGGAATGATGGGATGCTGAATCAAAAAACATTCAGCCATCACTATTTGCTTTTCATTCATAATTCATAATTCATAAGGCGTATTCCAAACTGTTTCATTTCGTAAATCGTTAGTCCATCTACACTGAGAAACCCATCCGCAACAACAAGGGGATGCGGTGACTCATCAATTTGGGTAACGATAGCCTCTACAATTACTTTTTTATTTCCGGGAATCACCTGACCCCGGTAAGTCCAGTGGTGCTGGGCTCCGGTGATCAGCGAAAACCGGCACTGTGAAGCAAGATCAGGCCATCTGTCCAGCGCGATGAACTTTAAGAGCTGAATAAACGCTTCGATCCCAAGGGAGCCGGGCCAGACCGGGTCCTGGTAGAAATGCGCCTTGAAAAACCATTCTTCAGGATCGACCTTTTTGGACCCCTGAATGTAGCCCAGACCGGACGGACCGCCAACAGGGTTATATTGCTCGATGACATCCGTCATGCGAAGAGCCCGGCCCGGCATCGCCAACTGCATGTTCTGCAGCTTCCCGGAGCCTGGTTCCGGAAAAAAAGGCGGCTCATCAGGAAGCGGATATTTCTGGCAGGTTGCACTCTCATTCGTGTCCGGCCTATACCGTCTGTCATCAGCGATGGCCAGGCCTTTTTGTTGAGCCAGAGCCGATTCAGTAAAAAATCCGAATGTAGTTTCACCGTTATATATCATTTCATCCGCTGATTGCACACGAAAATCAAAGGATTCAATGATCATGTCGCTGGCGGAGGATACCTGGGTCATTCGGCATCGCATGGTCAGGGTTCCGGTTTCGGGGAAAACATCCCTATATATACGGCCTGTTCCACCCAGATTTCGAAATCGCAGATCCTTTGGGCTGGTCAGGGCGGAGCCCATATATGCGGCAAGCCATCCACAGGGCTGAAGCGCTATTTCCAGAAGCACGGCGTAGGGCATGATACCGGATTTATCCGCCGAAAAATACCAGTCCGAAGGCGATACTGCATATTCAGCCTCGATCCACCCGCCGGGCTTTAGTACAAATGCCGGTGGTTCCGACTTGACAATGCGATCTACAAACAAGTATGGCGGTCCGGGCAGTCTTGCCAGAAATCGGTCCGCATCGAAGACACGGAAGGTCTCACCAAAGGCATTCGATGGCTTGCCAATGGACAGGGCCAGGATATGCTCGCGCTCAAAATTCCCCCCTCCCAACCTCCCCCCGCTGAGGGGAGGGGTCTGAACGCTTACGGAAGGTCGTCTGCATTGCCAGAAGGTTTCAATCTCCTGGCGCGTGATGCCACTCATTTTCAGGGAAATGTTACGAAACATGACGATGTGATGGCCATCAGCGAACATCTGGGCATCTGCGATAACATAAGGCTCGGGAGCATAACCCATTTCACGGATTTCGACCTGATAAACCACATGCCGGGTCTGGGGGGTCACCGGTCCACGGCATTTCAGGATGCTTTCTACTCCCACAACCGGTTCATAGCAGACACCGGTAGTGTCGGTCACCCAGCCCATGCGCTGAATAAACACACGAAGAGTATGTGCGCAGCATTCATACATCAGGGTCCCTGGCATGACCGGGTCATCCATGAAATGGCAGGTTAAAAACCAGTCATCCGGATGGATGTCCGCCTGGGCCTGAATCATTCCCAAACCGTAGCGTCCACCATTCGGATCAAGGGTCAACACCCGGTCGATCAGACGCATTCTGCCGCCGGGAAGACAAAGGGATTCTGAGAGAGAAATACCACTGAAATGCGTTCCAAAACATCCAGCCAGATTTCCGGATCTGAGAGATTCAATCTGGCTGTCCGAAAAAGCCTCCACCGACCGGGGAACTAATTGCTTCCAGTCCGATGGGATTTTTCCTGGTACCGGCTGAAGCTCAGGCTCCGTGAGAATAATGCCGCCTGAGTTTTTGACTTCCATTTCGGTAAAAAAACCAGCGCATCCATTTTTCATGGTGATCAGAAGTTCACCACCGATAGAGCCAATGAAATGAAAAAAGAAAAGCCAGGTTTGCCCCTGACGGACGAATCTCTCAATTTCAATTTCATAGCGAATAACATCTCCCGGCAGCGGAAGTCCGCGATGAAACTGAACCGAGGCATCCAGCAGGCGGTAGGTGCGCAGACCCTTGACCTGAAGATCAATGCCCAACCAGGCGCAGAGGAAAAGATCCGCCTGGCCCGCCTCGACGGATATACATACTGGGGCATGGCCTCCGTCCAGATACCATGCGCCGGGAACCACATCATGCTCGGTAACCACGCGCCCCGGACCAAGGGAACCCTTTTGCCCATCAACGCTGAGGATTCGGTCCACCAGCATCAGGGGTTCATCGGGAAGCCTGACCCTGGCTGGATAAGTGTCCGCTTCGGCAAACTCCGGTCCCAGAACGATTGCCGCAGATCCGATGGCAAATTCCAGGCAGAGGGAGCGGGGGTAAGCAATAGACGAATGACGAATGACGGAGGACGAAAAAAACAGCTCACTGTCGTCTGCTCTCTGTCGTATGTCGTCTGTCATCTGTCGTAGTTGTTGCTGCAGAAGCCTGGCTTGCAGGGCGAAGCCGTCTGCAAATTCCTGGCTCAGTCCGGTTGAAAATCTCAGAAAGGATTCATGGGCATCGGCAGTGGCTTTCGCATTTTGAACAACTGCCTGCAGCATATCCGAGGCATATAAAGCCGAGGTTACGGTGTTTTCTGCTTGGGATTTCGGGTATGCAGAATCGCTAATTTGGACCATTTTCGGATTAATTGTGGTCCTTTCCGGGCATTTGCCTACGTTAGAAAGGGCGACTGGCCGGTCGCCCCTACTATCCGAATCAAGGAGCGCTGTCGGCGGAACATCCGAATCAAGGGGTGCTGTCGGCGGAACAACAGGAATTTGCGGAAATTTGGGGCTGAAAGGATTGCCTCCAGTCTGAATAATCTGTTCTCGGCCACTCCCGGACATCAATACTTCACTGGCTGCGCTCCTGGTGTTTTCACCGTAAAGAGGCTCCAGATCAATAAAAATTCGTTCTGCGGCAAGGGTTCCCAAAAGCTTCAGGATGGAGACGAATTCATCTTCCCCTCGGGAACTGGCGGAAATCGCCAGATGTGGGCGATCTTCCAGGATTCGGGTGATCATCCGGGTGCAGCTTGAATGTGGTCCCATTTCCAGGAAAATACGAACACCGTCTGAATATGCCTGTTGAATGGTTGCGGTAAAATCAAACCCCGATATGGCCTGCTGGGTAATGGAATCGGCTGCGCTTTCCGTATTCAGGGAATATGCACGGTTAAGCGCGCAACTGTAAAACCGGATATTCGGGGGTTGAACGGTTGGAAACCGGTGAAGTGCGCGGTAGGCTTTACGGACAGGTATGGCCGCATCGCAGTGAACCGTTACAACGCCGTCCAGATAAACGGCTTCGCATTTTAATGCGGCAATGACACCTTCAACATCCGGCCGATCGCCACCGATCACGCATTCATCCGGCGAATTTACAATCAGTAGCCGAGCAAGGGGAAACAGGGTCAATACGCTTTTGACAATATCAGAAGGTCTGTTTACCGCAGCAACCTTCCAGGAAAAAGGCGCAGATGGGGCGATATTCCAGGCTTTTCTTGCGGCGTTGCAGGGGCCGGCCAGCTCCGTATGAAACAGGGAACTCTTGGCCAGTCGGGACAGCATCTCCCCGCGATCCGGCCATGCGCCCAGGGCAAAGAGGCCTGCGGTTTCCCCCAGACTGTAACCGATCACAGCCTGTGGAATGATTCCAAAAGTTTTGACCAGACGGGTCATGACGCTGCCATGAACAACCTGACCGAAGATCGGAATCAGGGGATCTGCTGAAATGGCGCTCATGGCCTCGGTTTCCCACCCGGAAGCCCAGGATTGCCTGAAAGGAACGTAGGCGGCAGGAACCAACTGTGTTTTCAGCTCAGGGGTTTCTGCGTCCATTTCGCGAAGAATTTCGGGCCAGGTTGCAGCCAGGGTCCTCCCCATGCCCACATAATGATTTCCGGAGCCTGGAAATACAAAAGCGATTTCCCCTGATGTAGTGGCGATTTCCCCTGATGTAGAGGCGGATTCGCCAGAATATCTCTTGGCCGCCCTGGGATCGCCGCACCCCAGTGCGGCTTTTGTGTCTGATGTAGGAGCAAGTTCGCCGGAATATCTTTTGGCCACCCCTACAAAGGGTGTATAAACAATTCCGGATCGGCCGCTGATGCGCCGGGAAGCTCCCGATAGCACCGCCTCTCTGGCATCTGCAATCAGGGCTATCAACTGTTCGTGCGTTTCCGCGATCAGGCTGACAGCGTAGGTTCCCCCACCCCCTAACCCCCTCCCGCAAGGGGAGGGGGGACTTTCAAATTGGTTTTCGACAGACGCTCTTGTGGCGGCTAATGGATGCAACCGGAACCACGATCTGGCGGACTGTTCAATACCGTTGACCGTGAACGGCAAACTGTGAACGGTCAACGGTGAACGCTCTTGTAGCCGCCACAAGAGCGTCGGCTGGTCAACGGTTCTTATGTGCCGTTCCAGCAGGTTCAGGCTGCTGATTAGTGCATCCCTGTCCGGTCCTTCGACGATGAACAGCCCACTGGTAGCTTGTCCAAGGGGTCTTCTTCGCTCCAGGTCGGAAGTAAGGGCGACCGGCCGGTCGCCCCTACTGGAATGCTGGAGTGCTGGAATGCCGGTATGCCGATGTGCCGGTATTTCGGTATTTCGATATTTCGGCATTTCGGCGCCCTTGTGGCGGCTATTTCGGCTATTGGCCGTTTCGTGGCTTTCTATGATCAGATGGCTGCAAGTCAGCAGGCCAGCCGTGGCTGATGTCAGGGCTGCACAGCAGGCCAGCCGCGGTCCATCCTTTCGGTTTCTTGCCCAGTACTGGGGAAATGCCGGAAAATGAAAATGGGCGCTGCTCCACAGCAGACCAGCAGCGGTGTCGGGTGGCTGGGTATAACCGACCAGTGGCGGAAGAATTTCCTGATACAGGCACAAACAGGTCTTGATCAGAGAGGCCATGCCAGCAGCAGCGCCCGTATGTCCGATGATGGACTTTACGGAGCCAATGGCGACGCATGCTGAATCCTCCTGAAACATGGCATTAAGAGCCTTTGCTTCAAGTTGATCTTCAACAGGTTGGCCGCTGCCGTGGGCTTCAAAAAAACTGATGGCGAGGGACGATTTGCCGGCTTCATCCAGGCTTTGCTGAAACGATCTGGAATATGCAGCATGGCCGTTTGCAGAATATTCCGCCTGGCCGTTTGCAGATTTGGCGCAGGCTGATCCTGCGCCCTTGATGACGGCATAGATGCGGTTGCCATCAGCTATGGCCTGGTCCAGTCGTTTGAGTATCACTGCTGCTGAGCCTTCTCCCGGAAGGATGCCATCGGCGGATCTGTCAAACGGGCGAATAACGCCAGAGGGCGAGAAGGGGCTGATGCCGTGGGCGATCAGGATGCTGCGCACATCACCTGCCATGTCCACGGCGCCGACCAACATTGCGTCAGCTTCGTTTCTCTGGAGCAGACGCGCTGCAATGTCGAGAGCGCTGAAGCCCGACGCAGCATTGGCGGAAACTGTAAAGCTGGGAGCGCCCATACCGAATTCCCTTGCAACCCGGCTTGCGACAACGCCAGCCAGGGCACCAAGTGTCCGGGAAGAGTTCAGTGCCGGGCCAAAATCATCTTTCAGGGATATCAGCCAAGCGGCTCTTTGATCGTCATCCAGGGAAACGCCTGCCTGTTTCAACCATTCTGCATGTGTATTGCCGAGACTCCATCTGACATGGTAATCCGTTGCCTCCATGTCAAAGCCCATTCCGATGATAGCCCCCATGCGAGGGCGAAGTTTTCGGGACGTGTATCCGGCATCCGCCATTGCCCTGTGGGAAACTTTCAGCATGAGAAGATGTTGAAGCAAAATATCGGGGATTTCATTGGGAGGAATATGCAAATCACTCAGTTCAATTGTAATCTCCTCAATGTATCCGCCTGGAATATCCTGTAAATTTAGAAGGGCGGCGGCAATTGGATCGCAGCCTTTCCAGCGGCGCGCAGGACGTTTCCGAATACCGGATTTGCCGGATAGCACCGCTTCCTGAAAGGCTTTTAAGGTTTGAAAGCTTCCAAAACAGGCATCCATGCCGACAATGGCGATATCCAGAGGCGTGGTAATGGCGGAATGTCGGAATTCGTTGACCGTTGACCAGCCGACGCTCTTGTGGCGGCTACAAGAGCGTTGACTGTTGACCGTGACCTGTGAACTGTGAACGGTCAACGCTCTTGTGTCGGCTGGCGAACGGTGAACGGCTTTTGTATCCGTCTCCCATTCTTCCAAAAGAATATGACCGTTGATGCCGCCAAATCCGAAGGCGCTGATTGCTGCGCGTCGGGGAGTGCTGGGATCTCTGCGATTCCAGGGTTCGGCCATGGTCTGCACGCGAAACGGGCTGCCATGAAGCGGGCTGTTTTCAGCAGGTGCAGTAAAATTCAGGGACGGCGGCAGTGTTTGGTGCTTCAAGGCCAGAAGAGTTTTGATGAGTCCTGCGGCTCCGGCTGCAGTCAGCAGATGCCCGATCATTGATTTGACGGAGCCGATAGGACACTGGCCGGATTGCGATCCGCCGGAGACCCTGATAGTGTTCTCCCACAGCAGTTTCAGGCTTTGAAGTTCCGTGGCATCCCCGACCGGTGTTCCGGCGCCGTGACATTCAATGATATCCACGTCGGAGGGGTTCCATCCGGCAGTCTGATAGGCCGCCTGCATAGCCCTTACTTGCCCCTCGGTATCAGGAGCCAGCAGGTTTCCCCGCATGTCATTTGAAAGTCCGATGCCCCGAATGACACCGAAGATGGTATCGCCGTCGTTCAGAGCATCTTCCAGCCGCCTTAAAACGACAAGCCCTGCACCCTCGCCGACAACGAGTCCGTCCGCACTGGCATCAAACGGCGCACATCGCCCGGATGGCGACAGCGCCCTCAATTGGCTGAAACCGACCTGGGTATAAAGACAGTCAGGCCGGGACACCCCGCCGGCCAAAACCGCATCACAACGATGGGCGGTTAGCATGTCGCAGGCCAGTTTAACGGCATAGAGGGAGGATGCACAGGCGGCATCCAGGGTAAAGGCCGGGCCGCAAAGTCCCAGCGCCTGGGCCAAAACAACGGCGGGAAGGGCCGTAACCTGGCTGGCCAGGCACCGATTTGGGGTCAGGGGGGATAAATGGTCTGGGCCTTTCTGGAAGAGGGCGCTTTTAAAGGATTCACCAAGGATGCCGCATGCAAAGCGAGAGGATGACTCTGTTGGAAGTGCTATTGCCGCCAGGATGACACCAATACGATCTTTATCAGTGGAGGACTTAAATGCTGAAAAAGCCTCCCTGCCGGCATGAAGGACCAGATGATACATCGGATCAAGAGAATGCAAACTGTCTGCAGGAACGGCGAATCCATCGGGATCAAAAGCAAAATCATGAATCAGGCAGCCGCGCCGATGAAAAGCCTTGTCCGGTGTTGGCCGGGAGGACATCATGTCAGTTGACCGCGCTACCCATCTGTTTTCCGGAATATCCCCGCAGGCATCCTTCTTTTCAACGATGTTACGCCAGAACTGGTCCAAAGTGGATGCGCCGGGAAAAACACCGGCCATTGCCACAACAGCAATAGGGGAATAATCTTTCAATCGTGTCACGAAATCTTCTTGTAAATAAGGGTTAACGATGGGGTTGTATAACCTTTTTCCGGTTTCAATTGCAATACCCGAAAAAAAGAAGCGCTTTTGTTCTGAGGGGTAGGTCGCTCCTGATCTGGTCCAGTCAAACCCAAAAAACATTTTGTTCAGAAACCATAACTCCTTTTATTTTAAACTTATTTCTATAGCAATATTATGCAAGATATGGTAGTTGCGTATCTTTCTTAAATTCGATCATCCCATATATGAAAATGATACTTTCCCCTTTGAAAAAGGGGGATCGAGGGGGATTTTTCAGGTAGATAGCCTCATAAATCCCCCCTGGCCCCCCTGTTTCAAAGGGGGGAATCCTTTCGATTTTAGTTGTGATTAGCGGGCACAAGAGCGTTCGATGAAATTTAAGAATGATACGATTACAGCAAGGCTGTTGCATGATCGGGCAACAGGTGGCGCCAAGGTGGGGTGATGAAAATGCGTACATCAGAGGACAATTTTTCCTCTGGTCAAACCGGTTCAGTCTGTATATGGCGGTGTTCCCGTTCTTCCGGGGCCTACCCTTCCAGAACATCCGCGTTGAGGAAACAGATGCGCTCGAACCCCAGGGCCGTAACCACAAACTTCTTTAGCCGCAGATCACGATATTTGTCCGCAAGCCGGCATCCGTAATCCATGACCTGAGCCGTTCCCTCCTCCAGTGCATGTTTCACCATGGACAGGGAGTACAGCTCAGCGGGAGACTTGGACCGTATCGCTTCACCGCTCAGGCCCAGTTGCTTCAGGCTAAGGAATT
>CAIMCT010000108.1 GCA_903839535.1 uncultured Desulfobacteraceae bacterium | reverse complement strand
GGTTCTGTTGGCTATAAGAATTCCATAATATGGCAAAAGATTAGAGTAGTTAAATCGCAGAGCAATAGTTTTGGTAACGTGCATGATTACATATATTTCTATGCTAAAAGCAAGAACTTGTTCAACCAGGTAACCCGTGAGCAAAATCCTGATTATGAGAAGAAATTCGACAAGACTGATTCCGCAACTGGACGTAAATACCAGCTTGTGAGTCTTGTTCAAAAAGGAAAAGGGCCAGCGCGGACATTTGGCAAAAGCACTCTTGAACCACCATTTGGTATGCATTGGATCTGGACTCAGGAAAGAATAGACCAAGCTTTAATAGATGAGATTATTGAATTCACATCAACTGGCAATCCCAGAAAAAGGCAGTATCTCGATGAATCTGGTGAACGATTTGTAGATGACTTGTGGATTGATCTTTTTCCTATGAATTCGCAAGCGTTAGAAAGCTGCAATTACCCCACCCAAAAACCTGAAGCTCTGCTTGAACGTATCATCAAGGCATCCTCCAACGAAGGCGATCTCGTGGCAGACTTCTTCTGCGGCTCCGGTACTACAGCGGCGGTGTCGGAGAAGTTGGGCCGCAAGTGGATTGCAACCGACCTCGGCAAGTTTGCCATTCACACCACCCGCAAACGACTGATCGGCGTGCAACGGCAGCTCAAAGCCGCAGGCAAGAACTACCGCGCCTTTGAAATCCTCAACCTGGGCAAATACGAGCGCCAGCACTACATCGGCATCAACCTGAACCTGCGCGAGGCGGAACAGCAAAAGCAATTAGAAGAAAAAGAAGCTGCCTTCCTCGATCTGATCCTGCGGGCCTACCGTGCGGAGAAAACGACAGGCTTTGCTGCGTTCCATGGGAAGAAGGCTGGGCGACTCGTGGCCGTCGGGCCGGTGAATCTGCCTGTAACGCGCCTGTTTGTCGAAGAGATCATCCTCGAATGCCGCAAGAAGCACATCACCAAAGTGGACATCCTGGGCTTTGAGTTCGAGATGGGGCTGTTTCCTAACGTGCTGGATGAGGCTCGGAGCAAGGGCATTGACATCTCGCCCAAATACATCCCCGCCGAGGTGTTCGACAAGCGGGCGGTGGAAAAGAACCAGGTGGTTTTCCACGATGTGTCCTATATCGAAGTCAAGCCACTGATAAACACAAAAAAACGCCAATGCAGCGTGGCGGTGGAACTGACAGACTTTTCGGTGTTCTACTCACAGGACTCAATAGCCAACGCAGAGGCGGCCATCAAGAACAAGGGCAGCCGGATCGTGGTGGAAAAAGGTCAGATCGTGAAGGTTAGCAAGGACAAGGACGGCATCGTCACCCATGACGTGCTGACCCGGCAATGGACGGACTGGATTGATTACTGGGCGGTTGATTTCAACTTCGAAAGCAAACGGGAAATTATCCGGGTGAAGAATGATGATAACGGTGAATGGGAAGAACAGTGGACCGGAGATTACATTTTCGAGAATGAGTGGCAGAGTTTCCGCACAAAGAAAGACCGGTCTTTGGAGCTGAAAAGCATCTTTCACGAATGCGCGCCGGGTCGCCGCAAGATTGCGGTGAAGGTGGTGGATATCTTCGGCAATGATACTATGACGATTGTTGACATAAACGTATAATTCAACCGAATTCTATTGGTTTAAAAAATTTCGGGACACGAAAGGAGTTTTTCAACTATGAGCAATGAAACATGGAATACCGATGGAGTGAATCTTTCGCCTTTTGAGAGGATCAAACGCGCGAACGATGCACAAATCGAGTTTTGGTCAAGCCGTGAGTTTGCCGTGGTACTGAGCTACGGCGACTACCGTAATTTCGAGGGAGTAATCGAGAAGGCCAAGTTGTTCTGTTTTAACAGCGGCCACCGCATCGAAGACCATTTTGTTGACATCACCGAAATGGTCGCCATCGGGAGCGGCGCGGAGAGGCCCATCAAAACTGTTCTCCTTTCTCGCTATGCCTGTTACCTTGCCATCCAGAACGCCGATCCTAAAAAGGAGATCGTGGCGCATGGTCAAACATATTTCGCCATCCAGACGCGGCATCAGGAACTGGCGGACGAGAGTATTGAGGAAGATCGGCGGGTTCTGCTGCGTGAAGAGATGCGCCATCACAACGAACAATTGGCCAACGCCGCCAAGGATGCGGGTGTCATTCAACCCATAGACTACGCCATTTTTCAAAATCACGGATATATGGGGCTTTATGGCGGACTGAAACAGGAAGACATTCACCGGCAGAAAGGCTTGAAAAAGAGCCAGAAGATTCTGGATCATATATGGGTAGCACAGAATTGGCGGCAAACCTTTTCCGGGCAACACAGATAGAGGAAAAACTGCGCAGGGACGAGGTGAAGGGGAAAGGCACCGCGAACCGGACGCATCGTGAAGTCGGCGCGAAGGTACGGCAAACCATTCAGGAATTGGGCGGTACAATGCCCGAAGATTTGCCGGTGGCTGAAAGCATCAAAAAAATTGAAACCAAACAGTGCAAGCAACTCGGTAAGGCTGAGCCACCTGCAAAAAAGAAAAGTGAGTAACAAACATGGCCCTGCATAAAGACTTTCCGCAATATTCATCGGCTTTATTCAGAGACGACATTCCGCCTTCGCCTGATGATGACAACATGCGGGATTATTTTCTGGGCAAGCGGCCCACGGGCGCGACTACGGATTCCAAAGTGGATATGGGCATGATCGTCCGGGATATTGACGAACTGATGGTGCTATACTGCCAACTGTCACAATCTGCACTTTTGGACCCCCACCCCAACCCTCCCCCGCTGGGAGAGGGAGCATAAGGAAAGTGCAGATTATGCCCGTTTGCAGTATAAATGACGAGGCGCACCATATTCATGACACGCGCATGGCCTGGTTCAAATCCATAGAAGACATCCACAACCGATTGAAGCAAAAAGGGGCGGCTCTTTCCATGCAGGTCGATACAACGGTCACGCCCAAGCACAACAACGGAGCGATTTTCGTGCAGACCGTAACTGATTACCCGCTCTTGGAGGCCATCTCGCAGAACATCGTGAAGCATCCCGTCCTGCCCGATGCCGCCAGCCGCGCGAAATTGAGCGAACGCCAGAGCGCGAAGTACACCGAGAAATATGCCGACTATACTGCCAACTGTCACAATCTGCACTTTTGGACCCCCACCCCAACCCTCCCCCGCTGGGAGAGGGAGCATAAGGAAAGTGCAGATTATGCCCGTTTGCAGTATATATTCATCTCGGCGTGATCGAATGGCGCAAGGCATACACCGAACACGAGAAGATGGGCAAAGAGGATTGCAGCGATGTGGTTTCTTACACAAAGAACTACCTGGCAGTGCATTTCAAGCTTGATTATGTTAATGCAGGCGGTGATATCTCCAACTACTACCCGGATTTTATGATCAAGCTGTCCGACAAAAGGGTTGTTATTGCTGAAACGAAGGGACGGGAAGATTTGGACGTACCGCTGAAAATGGAGCGGCTGCGGCAATGGTGTGAAGATGTCAACCGGGTGCAAACATACGTGAAGTACGACTTCGTTTATGTGGATGAGGATAGTTTTGAGAAATACAAGCCGACTTCATTCAAGCAGTTGATAGATTGTTTTCAGGAATACAAAGGGGAAAAATAATCCAAATTAAATGCCGACATGGCGCTATAAATAAAATGTCAGAAGAAACCAAACCACTTGACCCCGAAGATACCTTCGAGGGAGAGGAAACGCTTGGCGCGGAATTGAGGGAAAACGTGCTTTCGACGGAATCTGATACGTCAAGTATTTACCCCGATGCGATTGTCAACATCGCCCCGGAAAGCGCTTCGGTTTTTCAGCTCAAGCGAAAGCTTGATAAAACACCGCCTCTCATCAAACTGGACCCTGATTATCAACGACAAGTGGTATGGACGGCAAAGCAGAAAAGTGAATTGATCGAATCAATTCTTATGGGAATTCCCCTTCCGCTTATTTATGTGAAAGAGGACGATAAGGGTGTCTATATTATCGTAGATGGGTGCCAACGCCTGACGACTCTTTTTCACTTCATGAGCCATGAGTTTACGCTCCAGAATCTCAACGTTTTGAAGGACTTGAATGGCGCATACTTCAGTGAAACGACAAAGAACGGAACGAAGTTTGACAAGTACCTGACCCAGGCGCAGCAGAGCAAGATCGAAGATTGTCAGCTCACACTGCATGTAATCAAACCGCCGACTCAAGATCACGTCACCTTCGACTTGTTTGACAGAGTTAATCGTGGCGGTACCCGGCTAAATAATCAGGAATTTTGCGGGCAAGCCACAGATGTTCATGTTAGGTAATCAGGATGGCGACTGGGTCGTTGCCGTTGATGGAAACCTTTTAAGCTATCAAATTGAAGAGGAAACACAATGATAAAAAAGAAAAACGCTCTGCTGGTTGTGGATGTGCAGAATGATTTCTGCCCAGGAGGCACCCTCGCCATTCAAGAGGGAGACAAGGTCATACCGGTCATCAATCAAATTCAGCCCATATTCGACACAATTATCGCCACCCGGGATTGGCATCCTCCCAATCATGTTTCTTTCGCCGTAAACCATCCCGGAAAAAATGTTTATGATGTCATTGATATTAAAGGTATTTCGCAAGTCTTGTGGCCGCCCCATTGTGTATCGGGGTCGATAGGTGCCGCTTTTCATCCGGGCCTTGAAACGGAGCGTTTTAAGCTTATTCTGCACAAGGGAATGAACCAAGCCCTTGATTCCTACTCCATTTTTCTGGAAAATGATAAAAAAAAGCTGACAGGGATGGATGACTTTCTGCGAAGCCTTGAAATCACAAGAATTTTTCTATGTGGTCTTGCAACGGATTACTGTGTGTTCTATTCCGCAATTGATGCAATCTCGTTCGGTTTCGAAACTTGTGTAGTGATCGACGCATGTTGCGGCGTTGATGTTCCGGAGCGGAACATCGAAAGGGCGATTCGGCTTATGAAAAGCAGCGGGGTGAAAATCATTTCTTCCCTGGAATTATTATGAACAATCAAACGGATAAGAAAACTTCCATGAATCAGCAGTTAACCAACTGGATGCAGCAAAACGCCAATACCGGGAAGTTGCCAATTATAGCCATTTTGAAGCATCTATCCAGGGCTTATAGGATAAGTTTGTCCAAAGTCCAAAACAGCAGCAGTGTATATTTGTGCATCGGAAAACCGTTTTAATGTGAACGGGGAGTGATTGTATTGGTCCGATCTCAGACAACTCCAGACATGGACCTAAAAATCATAGTCGAGGGTTACGGATATCCTGCTGCGCAATTCATTTCTCACCGCAATGTTCCATTTCTTCGCGGCATTGGCTGAACCGTAGATGTTTCCGAGGTAGAAGGGCAGTCCGATACCACCCACAATGGCTGCTACAGCATAGTTCTCGCTATGGACAGCAGTTACGGTTCCGGTGATAGCCAGTGCATTGATCAGGAAGGCGGTAATGCCATCACCGTAATGTTCCGCATAAATATAGCCGCTCCCAGGTGCCAATGCCGACATGATCCCTGCCAGTATCTCGGATTTTTCGGGAAGATACTGATATTGGTCAAACAGCACCAAAGTTTCTTTTGCTCTTATTGAAGCAGGATAGTCGGGATAGGCGGCGATCAGTTTTTCCATGCCTTGTCTGCCGGCGTTAACATTGTCCTGATCCAGCGCCAGCATCGCATCTGCAACCAGTGCCAGGGGAGCATAGTTGGTATCGGGATATGAGGCAGCGACCACTTCCAGGGCGATTTTGGCATTCAAGTATTTCTTGAGCTTCCAATAGCCCAGTCCCTCAAAATACTGCGACTCGGGGGCATGTCTGCTCTCCGGATATTTCTCCCTCAAGTTTGCAAGAGTTCGGGCGGATGCCTCATATTCCTCGCCGTGATAATACGCCATGCCGATTCTAAATAAAGCATAATCCGCCTTGTCAGACTCAGGGAAGAGGATCAGGAACTTTTTATACTCGGTAATCGCCCGATAGTATTCACGCTCATCCATGAAAGTGTCGGCAACCTTCAACTCTGTGTTTTCGGTCAGAAGAATTCCTTTTTCCGAAGCGCACGGCGAACTAGGCGGATGGCAAAAACAGAGAACCAATAAGGCGAGTACGCCAAGCGATAGTCTCATTATTCCACTATCAGATTTTTTGAAAGAGGGTCGTAGAGTCTCCCGTTGGGGAGAAGGAAATAATCGGGTCCGGGGCTTTTCCAGATATTGCAGCGAGTCAGTCGATCTCCGGTCATCATCAGGCCCACGACAGGCCCGTGGGTAGCGATGGCTTCATAGCCAAACCGCGAACAACTGGGGCGAAAACCACAGCGATCTCCGCCCGTGGAGGATATCCACTTTTGGTAGAATTTGATGGACTCGAGAAATGTGATCTGAACGCATGATGTCGTGGGCTCCCGAGTCGATGTGGGTTGCATGGTGTCGGCATGAGGTCCTTTCATTGGTGCCTTCGAAGCCTCGGCTCCGATGCAGGAATCCGGATTAAACCAAAAGGTGAGAACGCACCATGAAAAGATGACTATCATTTCCTTGCCGGTTGTCCAGAATTCTTGCAATGTCAGAGTTCTCCTGATTTAAGCACTTGCCCGACTACTTATTGTCGGACGTTGTTCTCTGCTTTATGATTTTTTCCTTGGATGTATTGTATTCCTTCTCGGTGATGATGCCTTTGTCATAGGCATCTTTAAGGGATTTCAGTTCATCTCCGAGAGTTGTTGTTGTCACTGTGGAGGTGGTTTCCTTGACTGTGGTGCCACCTCCGCAACAACCAACTACGCCAACCACGGCCATGATAATCATCCCGATCAAAAAATTCCTGCTGACTCTCATCGCTTTCTTCTCCCATGTCTTTGTTATTTAACTGTCGGTGATAAGAAATTGCTTTTTACAAGTTTTGGATAGCACCTGTCCTGGATGCTGTCAAGGACATTTACGACCCGGTTGGTTGCCAAAAGCGACGAGACATAGCAAGGAATGAGAAAAATCATTCCGGAGTGTTTATACTTTGAGTGGTCAATGACTGAGTTTTTATTCACCGCAAAGGCGCAAAAATCACAAAGAGAATATTCAATGAAATCATTGTCTTCTCTGCATCCATTGCGCCTTTGCGGTGAATTGAAAAGTGCAGATTATGCTCGCGTACAGTATATATGCTGCTGAATCCGCAAATTATCCATAGGACCTTATTCACCTTGCTTACAGGGACTTGCCCGAACGGACTGGATTATTCATAGTCATAAATCAGCGCCCGGGTCCACAACGGCCCAAACTGCTTGAGAAACGCTTGGTGAAGAGGATGTACCTGGTAGGTGTCATGATCCAGGATCGTATCGAACAATACGGTCAGAGCAAGGGAATAGGATTTGTCAATGACGGGCCGATCTCCTGTATTGGCAGGGGCTCCGATATAAACGCTCCGAGCGGATTCGATTGCCTTGAGGGATTCGAGCCCTTCGCGGAACGCGGACCGTTGAGCGTCTGAAAGATCATCTTTAAGCCAGAAAACAACAATGTGTGACAGCATAAAACCTCCTTTGTTTATGAGATGCAACAACATGAAATAATGATGCATACTGCGAACAGGTATAATTTTCGCTGTAGAGCCGGCATCCTGCCGGCTGCAGCAGACGGCAGGATGCAGCAGACGGCAGGATGCAGCGGCTCTACCTGCGCTTTCCATTAGATCCCTCCCTCAACTGGGGAGGGTCGGGGTGGGGGTTCAAAAGTGCAGATTATGACCGTTAGCAGTACAGCACGAAAATCTGATCCCCCGTCATCATAAATTGCCGCACTGGGGTGCGGCGATCCCGGAGGCCGACGTATTCAAATTTTTGGCATCCTTCATTTTCTTGTTGACACTTTCTGAGTGTATCCTTTATTTCCAGGCCACCAGTTTTATAAGAATGGCGTAAAACCCCTATCCCTTTAGGGTAGGGGTAGTTCACATGCATATCGTCAGTACACAGAACCCCGTTATTCCGATCAGGACAAGCCAGTCGGACCTTTTGGACTTCAGCGACAGTGGACGGCTGTTTTCCGGCGAATAGCATCTGGATTCCATGGCATCCGCCAGCCGATCCGCGGTCTTTAGAGTGCGGCAGAGCAGTGGAATCGAAAATTTGACAGTCCGGTAAACCGGATTCTTTCGATTCTGAATGCACCGGCATTGTTGGGCCGCTATAGTTTCTCTGGCCTGCTCCACGATAACCGGCAGAAATCGCACCATCAGGCTCATCATGGTCGCAACCTGTTTTCCTGGCAATCCTGGAAAAGGTCTGCAAAACCACTCGACGGCAGTGCGGATTCCGGAGGGGCTGCTGGTAATCATCCATAAAATGCTCAGAAAAGTCAAAATGATCAGTCTCCAACATATCAGAAGCCCCTCAACAGCGCCTTGCTGGTCAATTGAAACCAACGTTCCTGTACCGCCAGAGAAAAATGAAACATTCAGAGCTTCGGCCAGAAAAACGATCAACAGCAAAAAGCCAAGATAACGAAGATGTCGGATGAACTCAATTATTGGAAATTTAACGGATATCCGGAGTACCAGGCACAAGATCGAAAGAAAAGTCAGGCCAGTTGTGTCCGACCTGAGAACGACAATGCTGAGAAGAGCCATACATGCCATTTTAAAACGGACATCCATCTTCACTAAACTTATACTTTGAGCGGTCAATGGCTGAGTTTTTAGAATTGAACAGTGCAGTTTATGCCCCCGCGTACAGTATAACATTTTTGACCTTTCCGGCATTTATCATTCACCATTTTCACCATAAATAGCTTCCAATTGACAGGTACAGGGCATTTTTACGCCGACACATCCGACATCATGTATCACTTTCTCAAATAAGCCGTCCTTGATGATTGATCCGTTTTTCATCAGGATCAACCGGCTGGCATGTCCCATTGTCTTGTTCAGATCATGGGTAGAGAGAATTATGGTTTTGCCTGCCTGATGAAGTTGAACTATCTGGGAGAGAACCTGAATCATGCCGGAATAGTCCAGGTTGGCAAAGGGTTCATCCAGAACCAGTACCTGGGGTTCCATCGCCAGAATTCCGGCAATGGCCAGGCGGCGCTTTTCTCCTCCAGAAAGCCGGTGGGGCCTTTGGTCAGCAAGCTGTTCCAGACCGACAGCGGACAAGGCGGATGTTACCCGGCGGTTTACCTCTGCTGGAGTCAGGCATAAGTTTTCCGGACCGAACGCTATATCATCATATACCGTTTCACCGACAATTTGACTGTCCGCATCCTGAAAAACCAGACCCACTAACTGGCGCGCCCTCAAGACATCCGCCGACACCGAGACCCCATCCACTTTGACATCCCCGGTGTTAGGCGTAAGTAGCCCGTTAAGATGCCTGAAAAGCGTGGTTTTGCCGGAGCCGTTATGTCCAGCGACCACGACAAATTCCCCTTTTTCAATCTTCAGGGAAATATCGTCAATCCCATGGCTGCCGTCTGAAAATCGATGGCTGAGATGCGATACCTCAATAATGGGTTTGCTTGAAGGGATCATCTGCGAATGAATTCTTTTAATGTTCTAACAATGGGAACAGCGGCGGCGATTTTAAGTGCATCCCCCGGCAAAAACGGATACAGCCCTACGGTTAAGGCTTTGGGCCACGCCATACCCGTAATAGCCTTCAACCATGGAACCCCGCAGCCATAGACAATCAGAGCACCCGCACTCATGGCGAAGACAGAAAAAAAAGGCTTTTTCGGCAATTTTTCAGAGAGGATTCCAATGACAAATACTGCCGGCAGATACCCCAGCAGATATCCGCCGGTTGGCCCTGCCAGTTTGGCGATCCCACCGGTTCCGCCTGCAAAAATCGGGAGCCCCAGCGCGCCGGTCAACAGATATATGGCAATGCTCCATACTCCCCATCTGGCACCAAGAAGGAGTCCCGCTAAAAACACGAATAAATTCTGAAGCGCAATGGGAACCGGTCCGATGGGAATCGCCAGAAACGCGCCTGCCGCCGTCAGCGCTGCAAACAAAGACGCATAGACCATCATTCGAAGTTGCTTTGTTGATTTCATGGGTATCTTTGCCATCATAATGGCTGTTAAATATATGGCGGAACATCGTTCATGCAGTCGCCGTATAGAACTTTCTTGTGTGAACCATCTGGTAGCTCCAAAATTAGCGCACCGGAGGAATCGACATCCAAAGCCAGACCCGTGGATGTTTCAAGCTGGGTAATCACCGAAACTCGCCTTCCCAGCGTGCAGGTAAATTGTTTCCATTCCGCAATTGTTTTCTCCGGATTGTCGTCCGCCTCGTCGAGCCAGGTTTGAAGCTCATCCAGAAACAGGGCCAGAATCTCTTTTCGGGAAACCGGTTTTCCCAGAAGCTGTCGAAGAGAGCAGGCATTAGGCTCATACTCGGTCGGATCGTTATTGACGTTGATTCCGATTCCAACAGTGACAAATGAGACCATTTCCGCCTCGGCTTCCATTTCGGAAAGCATTCCAGATAGTTTTTTGCCATCAACGAGAATGTCATTCGGCCATTTGACAGCGGCATCCAACCCGGTCAGTCTCCGAACCGTCCGGCAAAGCGCCAGAGAAGCCGCAAAATTGACCTGGAAACACCATTGCAGCGGAATGTTGGGCCTAAGAATCAGAGTGAAATAGAGTCCGCCATCGTCCGAATACCAGGTCCGCCTCAGCCTACCCCGTCCGCTGGTTTGCCTGCCTGCGATCACGACACTGAAATGGGAATGGCCTTTGCGCGCCATTTCCCTGGCGATGTCCATGGTGGAAGAAACTTCATGGAAATAATGAATCAGACCTTGCCGCTGTGGAAATTCCCATGGAAACGGCGTGTCAGGCGACCTTAGAAGCTGATACCCTTTGGGAGTTGCTTCAATTTGATATCCGCAATCCTGAAGCTTTTGAATGTGCTTCCACACCGATACACGCGAGATACCGAGAGCTGCGCTCAAGGTTTCTCCAGATACAATGTCTTGCGTGGATCGGAACAGTCCGAGAATTTTGGATTTCATAGCGGTGATTGATTTTCGTTAACCATAATATTTTGTCAGGGTAACGAAAATCGGAAGACCTGTCAAGTTGTTTGTGTAAGTGGTCATGAATTACCAGGCTTTCACACCCCAGATATGAAATTGACTTTAACGCAAATTGACTTATAGTCGAAATATGAAATCGTTCCAGTTGATCCTGCCATATTTTCGAAAGAATCGTCTGATCATTATTGCCGGAATCGCCTGCCTGATTCTTGTGGATTTTCTGCAACTTCTCATTCCACGGATCATCAAATGGGGCATTGACGATTTGACAGCATTTTCAATCAGCCCGAACGGACTTCTTATGTACGCGCTCTATATACTGGGAATCGCCATCGCCATGGGCGGATTCAGGTATCTGTGGCGGCGCTGTCTGATCGGAACATCCAGAGAAGTTGAAGAGGGACTGAGAAATCAGCTTTTTTTCCACCTGCAAACCCTGTCCGCTCCGTATTTTGATCAAGTCAAAACGGGCGATCTCATGGCTCATGCCACCAATGACATTCAGCATATCCGCATGGGCGTTGGGATGGGCATGGTGGCGCTGACCGATGCCATCATAATGGGCGCCGCCGCCATCGGATTCATGATATATATCCACGTTCAGCTCACACTTTATGTGCTGATTCCCATGCCTTTAATCGTGCTTGGCACCCGGTTCTTCAGTAAAAAAATGCACCAGCGATATCAGGATGTGCAAGCCGCATTTTCGAATCTTACCGAAGTGGTTCGGGAACGCTTTGCCGGAATTCGAATTGTTAAAGCCCATCACAGCGAACTGCTTGAAGCCTTGCGAGTGGATGCCGTTTCCAGGGAGTATATTCGGCAAAACATCCGGTTGGTTAAAATCACCAGCTCTCTTTTTCCCATGATGATGTTTTTTTCAAACATCAGTCTTGCCATTATCCTCTTTCTTGGGGGACACCATACCATCATGGCGGAGATCACTCCCGGAGATTTCGTGGCATTTATCAGCTACCTGGGTCTTTTGACATGGCCCATGATGGCCATGGGCTGGGTAACCAGCCTCATTCAGCGCGGCCATGCTTCCTTGGACCGGATCAGCCGAATTATGGAAAGGCTTCCGGATATCGCCGACAGGACGGAGGACAAACGACAGAGAACAGTTGACGGAGGACAGACGACAGAGAGCAGAGATTTCTCTCCATCATCCATAATTAGTCATTCATCATCTGTTATCTGTCATCCGTCATCCATCACCAATTGCTTGAAAAATACGCTTGAATTTAAACAGGTCGGCTTTTCCTATCAGGCGGGTCTTCAACCTGCCCTGGATCGGGTCCATTTTACGCTGGAGCCAGGAGCTTTTCTGGGAATCACCGGTCCGCCGGGCAGCGGCAAGACCACACTCCTTAACCTCATTCCCAGACTTTACGATGTCACGCAGGGAGGGATCAGCCTCAATCAGATCGATATCCGGGAATGGCGCCTGTCTGATCTCCGCTCGCAGATCGCTCTCATGCCCCAGGAGCCATTCCTTTTTGCCGGAACCATTCGTGACAATATTGCTTTTGGCGATCTGCGGCGCAGTGATGCTGATATCATTCAGGCTGCAAGGAATGCCGCACTTTACGACCAAGGCATTCAGGCCTTTTCCCATGGGCTCGATACGGTTGTGGGAGAAAAAGGCGTGATCCTGTCCGGAGGCCAAAAGCAGAGAATCGCCCTTGCCAGGTGCCTGATCCAGTCCCCTGCCCTTCTCATTCTGGATGACCCAATCAGTCAGGTGGACACTGAAACCGGAAATACCATTTTGAAAAACCTTAGAAAAAGAACCGGCGCCTGCACTCTGATCGTCGTCTCTCACCGGCTATCGGCGCTTAAACCCGCTGATCTCATTCTGGTTCTGGATCACGGACAGATTTGCGAATCCGGGACTCATTCCCGGTTGATGGCATCCGATGCCTATTATGCCAAAACCTTACGCCTTCAGGAAATTGAAGAGGAGCTGGATGCATACCAACGCCGGGATATTTGAAGAAAAAAATCTTGATAAATCTTATGATATCAAACTGCTGGTGCGGATATATCCGTTTATAAAACCCTATCGCCTGCTGCTGATATTTTCCATCACCATGGCCATAGTGATTACCCTTCTGGATATCACCCTTCCCTATATCACCAAAATCGCTATCGACCGGTATATTGTTCCCAAAACTGGCGTTGAAACGACTCATTCCATTGCAGCCCGCTATCTCAGCGTGGATATTTCCCGGCAGGATATTGCAGAAATTGTTCGCCGGTACCCTGAAGTATTTACTGTTTCCGGATCATCCGGTTTGATTGCATACAACCAGTTGGATAAACTGGTGCCTCGCGATCTCAAGACACTTCGACAGGATGATTTATCCGGAATTTCCAGGATAGCCGTCATGTTTCTGGGTATCATTGTACTGGATTTCATTCTCAATTTTTCTCAGCAGATGATCATGGAATATTCCGGCCAGAAAATCATGCACGATTTTCGAATCAAGCTCTTTACCCATATTCAGGACATGCCAGTAAGCTATTTTAATCAAAATCCTGTCGCCAGGCTGGTTACCCGAGTCACCAACGATGTTCAGAACATGCAGGAACTGTTCACATCCGTCATCGCCCTTGTATTCAAGGATTTGTTCCTGCTTGTCGGCATTGCCATCATGTTGATCAACATGAACTGGCGGCTTGCACTGACCGCTTTCATAGTTCTGCCGGCAGTCGGTTATTTTTCCTTTCATTATTCCAGACAGGGCAGAGAAGCGTTTAGGATCATCCGGACAAAAACAGCGGAAATCAACACTCATTTTTCCGAAACTATCACAGGCATGAAGGTAATTCAATTGTTCCGCCAGGAAGCGGACAACTATCAAAAATTTAAAAAAATCAATCATGAATATTATGTGGCCGGCATGCGCCAGGTACATGTGTTCGCCATATTCATGCCAGTCATTGAACTTCTCGGAATCACCGCAGTAGCCATAATCATTTACTACGGCGGCATCCGCGTTCTTTCGGATCAGATTACCATCGGCGCTCTGGCTGCATTTATCTCCTACATCAAAATGTTTTTCAGGCCCATTCGGGATATTGCCGAAAAATACAACATCCTGCAAAACGCCATGTCATCAGCGGAGCGGCTGTTTCAAATTCTGGACAATACAGAAAAGGACGCGCCCCGGAGCATTGAAGAAACAGGGCCGACAGCCCGGGTCGCAGAAGAGCCGCTGTCTGTTATCTCTTCTCTGGAAGCCAGAGAGATTTCCTTCAGTTATGTCAAGGATGAACCCATATTAAAGAATGTATCCTTTGAGATTAAGGCAGGTGATACCCTTGCCATTGTCGGGCCGACCGGATCAGGGAAGACCACCTTGATGAATCTGATCACCCGCTTCTACACTCCGGATGCGGGGCGGATTCTGATTAATGGCAAGGATATCCAAAGTATTGATTCCGGGCGGATCAGAGACAGAATTGCGCTTGTAACTCAGGATCCGTTTCTTTTTTCCGAAAGCATAAGGGAAAATATACTTCATGGCGCCAAGGCCCTTTCAGAGAGCGAACTGGAGCAGGTGGTAGCCGCATCCAACTGTAAAGATGTCGTGGATAAGCTTCCACGGGGGATGGATACCATTTTGTCCGAAGGCGCCGCCTCCATATCGAGCGGAGAACGCCAGCTCATTTCCATCGCAAGGGCCTTTGCCAGGAATCCGGATCTGATTATCCTGGACGAAGCCACATCCTACATTGATTCTCAGACCGAGCAGAAAATCCAGAAAGCCTTAGTTAATCTAATGACTGGAAGAACCGCCATCATCATTGCGCATCGGCTGTCCACCGCCCGTCTTGCAAACCAGATTCTGGTCCTGAATAAGGGCCTGATCATCGAATCCGGAACCCATGAGGCGCTGATGTCTAAAAAAGGTTTTTACTACATGCTAAACCTCATGGAAAAAATAGATTGAAGGAGAGGCGTGTTATACTTTGAGCGGTCAATGACTTAATTTTTAGAATTGAAAAGTGCAGTTTATGCCCGCGTACAGTATATCAGGCGTTCAAGTCTGGCATGAAACTGGTTTGAAAGGAATAGCAATGAAAGACCATCACTGGATCATGAAATCCAATAAAGCCAAGGCAATAATGCTTGCAAGGCGCCAACTGGCCGAGTTTGTTTGTGATGCAGTAAACCTGGAAGGCATAAATTTCACATTACCAGAAATCCAGACATTATTGGATGGTATTACAGTAGGTGGACACACCCTAACCGATCAACAGATTGCGCTGAATCAAGGGAATGCCTGGCGTACATTATTTAAATGGATAGAAAACGATCAGTTCGAAATCACGGTTGAAAAAGTCTGCAATCTTCATTCGATAGCGGCAAAGGAAGAAGCTTTGGAATGGGGAAAGTTTCGCTCCGGCGGAGTTACTATCTCCGGTACAAACTATATGCCGCCAAAAGTGAATCTATTGCTGGATTTATTTGATCAAATGGTAAAAAAAGCATTTAATATGCCAGACATATACGATCAAGCTATTCACTTGTTTCTTACAATGGCCCGATCCCAGTTTTTTTATGATGTCAATAAACGCATGGGGCGTTTCATCATGAATGGCCTTTTATTAAGTAATGGCTATCCTGCGATAAATCTTCCTGCAAAGAGACAACTGGAGTTTAATCAATTGATGTTGAATTTCTATGATACTGGTGATCAGAAGCCAATGAATGCCTTTATGCGCTCTTGTTTGGACGGTAGAGTTATAAAAATTATGAAAGAATAATCGTATATGGCAGAAAGCTCAATGTGAAAAGTTGCTTTTAGCAGAATAAACGTATAGATTGCATCAATCTTGGATATTATTAGCAATTATCTGAGGAATCAACCCGGTGGGTGTTTTTTTATGAACCCTTTGATTTCTTTTGAGCGAATCAGAATGCGCCCTGCTCAACCAAACTTGTTATCCCGGAAGCACCTTTCGGTTTTCGCATCGTTTCTTCTTGCTGGAATGATTACAGCGATTGCCTTTGTCAAATCAGATTCGGTGATTGAATCCCTGAAAAACATCGATATCTATTGGGCCGTCGCAGGTCTGGGATGTTACTGGATCAATTACCTTTTTCGATCCATGCGGTTTTGTACGATATCTGAAAATCGCCTGCAATTATGGCCGGATGCCGTCAAGGCCACCTGCCTTCATGGGCTGGCAACCTATATGCTGCCCTTTCGAGCTGGAGACTTGATGCTGCCCGCCATACTCAAATCCATGAACAATACTTCCTGGATCGAAGGCGGAAGGATTCTGATTAAATCCAGAATTCTGGATGTTTCATCCATGGGTATCTTGATGATCTGTGCGGCGGCATTGACTCAGGTTCGGATTTCTTTAACGCTTCGATTGGGTTGGATGGGGGTTGGGATTGCAATGATGATTTCCCCGCTAATCATATCTTGGCTGATATCTTCAGGATCAAGAAATTCATCATCGGCATTCAGAAATATTATCCTGAAATTTGAGACAGTTTCCGCCATAAAGCGGCATGAATTGGTACAAAGTCTTGGGATATGGATGGCTATTGGCGGATGTTTGTTCTGCGCAGCCAGGGCGGTAGGGTTGTCGCTGGGGCTCGGAGACGCTTTTTTTTTGATTTCAGTTCAGCTTCTATTTCAATTGATCCCGATCCAAGGCTTTGCCAATGCCGGAAATCATGAAGGCAGTTGGATCGCAGCACTTTCCATTCTGGGAATTCCGTCTTCAAGCGGTCTGGTGTTTGCATTGGCAACTCATGCACTGGTATTTGTTTATGTGGTGTCCTTGGGGGTGGTGTCTTTGTTTATCAGAAGGCATCCGACTCTCTATGGATGACACGAAACGCAGTTAATTTTATTAGCACTTTTCCATTAATGGGATATTTATGTACAAAGACAAAACCCTTTGCGTCGTGATTCCGGCATTCAATGAGTCCACTCAGATCGGCGGCGTTATTGAGACGATGCCGGACTATGTGGACCGGATCATCATCGTGGATGACGCAAGCACCGATGATATGGTGACGGTCGTATCGAAATATCAACAGCATGATTCCCGGGTGGTTCTACTGTGCCATGACATCAATCAGGGTTGCGGTGGTGCTCTGGCAACCGGATATGTCTGGGCCAGGGACAACAGGATGGATATTGTGGTTCGAATGGACGGCGACGGCCAGATGAACCCTGATGATTTACCGGCTCTGCTGGATCCAGTCGCTTGTGAAATGGCGGATTACGCCAAGGGAAACCGTCTGGTGACTGGCGAAGCTTATCAGAATATCCCCAGAATACGGTATTTTGGAAATGCTTTTTTGTCTTTGCTCACCAAAATCGCATCGGGTTATTGGCATGTGGCGGATTTTCAGTCCGGCTATACGGCAATGAACAGGATGGTTCTTGATACCATTGACTGGAAGCAGATGTATCGGCGCTATGGTCAACCCAATGATCTGATGGTGCGCCTGAATGTATATAATTTTCGCGTAGCAGATGTGTCCGTGGAGCCAGTTTACCATGTGGGCGAAAAATCCGGAATTCGAATCCAGAAAGTCATATTTACCATAAGCTGGCTGTTGATCAAAATGTTTTTATGGCGAATGAAGGAAAAATACATCATTCGGGATTTTCATCCTCTGATATTTTTCTATCTATTTGGGGCGATATTCGGGGTATCTACGGCAGTGCTATCTGTCAGAATGATTTTTTTAAAGTGGACAAATGGCTATTTCCCATCAACCAGCACTTTGGCTGCGATGTTTTCTTTTATGAGCGCCAGTCTGTTCACATTGTTCGCCATGTGGTTCGATATGGAAGCCAACAAGGACTTGAAGTGCGGGATGTTTTATGCAAAACGAAAACAGTGATCTACCATTCCTGACAGAGCACATTTCACGCTGGCAAGTCTGATCAAACATTTTGGGTTAGTTATGATTTTTCATCGTGCAAATAGCATCAATTTTTTTGAGAATATATGATTTTGGCAATCTATTATCAATAACCAATATAATCCAGCTCAAAGCAAAAGAAATAAGGATAAACAAACAAATCGCCAGTAACTGATTTACTCCGCGCCTTATGAGGCTATTAATTAAAAAGAGAAGCGAATAGTGGATAAGAAATAGAGGAAATGATATTTCGCTGATAAATGAAATAAATGAAGCTAAATGTTTTGATGATTTAGAGTAATTTATTGAAATACCATGTAAAGCGATGGAAAGGTATATGCCCAACGAAAACTCAAAAATCCTGCAGAGTGGGAACCAGTCCAGAGGCCGATTGGGAAGAATTCCATACTTTCCGACTATTAGCCGTGACATGAAACTAATTAAAAACAGGAAACTAATAGATACAAACGGGCGTTTATTAATTTCGCGAGACAAAAACGGAAAAAGAATATACATGGTCATGATCAGAGCAATAAACCAACTGTTCGCAACAAAAGGGCCACCCCACCCTCCCACAAAAGCATATCCTCCGGTAATACTTAATATTAAGTCTATTATACCCAATTTCGAGAAAATCGCCCAAAAATGTCCAGTATCAGGATAAAAACGAATGAAATAAATCATTGTACTTAACAATAAACTCAAATAATAAACTGGATATATTCTTAAACAACGTTTGGAAATAAACTGTAAATATCTAATCTTCAAGCCACCATATTTTAGCTCAAGGACTGCTCCAGAAAGAATTAAAAAAACTGTGACCGCAAGTCCTCCAAGGGATACATAATAAAAATAAGGCACACCGAAGAAATCGCCTATCGGATTTCTAATTTCCTGACCAATATGAGCTAATAATAATAGAGCAATCGCAACACAGCGTGCAAAATCCAAACCTATAAATCTCACAAGAATCTCCTTTGCCGCAGATTTTCCAAAGTGATGCGACCTGGAATCATCGGAATTTGCTTTTCAGCAGGACCATTACTCCGACGAAATACTTCTGCAAATCCTGCCATGACTGGATATGCTTCAGAAACTGGAATACCACTTCAGGACGAAGATAGAATTCCCTTAAAGCACGTTTTTGAAGGTTTCGCAACTCTTTCACAGTTCGGCCATCCGGGACAAAGGGAATTTCTTCACTGCCCTGCCAGCCAGACCAAGTATTGTACTTCTCCCAGTTATACGTTCTGATCTTCCCTTGCTGATCAAGATATTCGAACATCTTAGTTCCGGGATAGGGGACCGTAACCGTAAACTGCGCCCACAAGGGGTTCAGTTTTTTTGCAAAGTCAATTGTAGCCTGGCTTTCCGCATGGGTTTCACCTGGAAGGCCCAGCATGAAAAAACCACGTATCGAGATGCCAACTCTTTTCGTAATCCGGAAAACCTGTTCTATCTGTTCCAGGGATACGGATTTGTTGATTGAATCCAGCAGCCGCTGACTTCCGGTTTCAACCCCATAGCTGATCTGCCAGCAGCCGGCTTTGTGCATCAATTCCAGGAGTTCTTCATCAACTGTATCCACACGGCTTTCGCAGGTCCATCGAATCCGGCGGCTGATGCCGCTTTCAATTAAACCGATACAAAGCGCTTTGATGAATTTCTTGTTGACCGTCAATGTGTCGGCTTCGATGTTCAACTGGGAAATCTGGTAAGTATATATCAATGACTGGATTTCAGATACGATTCGGCCGATGCTGTGGGTACGAAAGGTTCTGCCGAAAGTTCGCGAACAGAATGTGCAGGAAAACGGACACCCTCTGGCAACCAGGATCGTTGGGCAATACCCACTTCCAGAAACCCGGGAAGCCGTCAGATGGTATTTTCCCATGGGCAACAAGTGTCTGGCCGGTGGCGGAATTTGGTCCAGATATTGAACCGGCTGTCTTTCATCGGTTTTTATAAGCGTATTGTCAGCACGGAAACAAATTCCTTTAATACCGGACAATAAAGATATATCTTTAAGTTGTGCAATTTCAGCAAAAGTGACCTCCCCTTCGCCTATACTGACAATATCCGCTTCCGGTATTTCTTTCAGCGTTCTTTCCGGCAGAACCGTACAATGTGCGCCTCCAAGAACGATCGTTCGCTCCGGACAATACATTCTGATTTGACGGCACAGCGCCCTCACCACGCCAAAGGCGGGAGTCAGCATCGTAATGCCGATAAGTTTCTCATTTCCGGAAGATATGGCAGTAACAACATCATCAATAGACATGCCTTCAGCCTGTGAATCCAGTATCCTGACCGGAATATTCAGGGACTCAAGGTATCCGGCGATATAGGCAAGTCCAAGGGGTTCACTGACTGCCCCAAATCGCTTCATGTCTTTGCCGTAGCGATCTTCCAGTGTCAAAGGCGGATTGATTAATATAACTGAATGCATGTGAATAGATCATCCTGTTATGAGGATACTGCACATGCATTGCTGTACAGGTGTCCCCAGATTGTTTTAGTGAAAAAAGCGGAAAATAGTTCAGGATTCAAAAATTTTTGGCAAACAGAACTATCTGAACTACAGTTGTTAGTGGATGGTTTTCAATCAGACCCAGGCCACCCATCCTGATGATCGGGTTTTTCGATGAGCCGACCATCAGAACAGCTTCATCATCTTTCCGACCAGACCAATCATGGAAATGGCGGAAAACGTCATGGCAAAGGTAAACATACGCATACTTTGCACCCGATTCTCCCGCAGACCTTCATCAATCCTTCGGTCTATTCGCTCCAGTATCTTGTCGAGTTTATCGTCAACCTGCTGAAATCGCTTATCGACCTGTTCGAATTGCTTATTTACGACGGTTCTAAAGTCATTGAGGTTCTGGTCCGACTTTTCGAATCGCTTATCGACCTGTTCAAAACGCTTATCGACCTGTTCAAAACGCTTATCGACCTGTTCAAATTGCTTATTGACCTGTTCAAATTGCTTATCGACCTGTTCAAATTGCTTATCGACCTGTTCAAATCGTTTATCCATATCCGCTTTCAAAGAGGAAAACCGACCATCGACCTGTTCTAACCGTTTATCGATGTCACTTTTAAACCCTTTAAGAATTTCATCCGATCTTTCAAACCGTCTTTCAACCTGATCCTCCAGTCGGATAATCTGGGATTTTACTTCACTTTGCCCTTTTTGCAGCAAATCAACCTGCACCTGCAGCAGATCAAACCGGCTGTCGAAATACCGGGTGTTGGGAATAAATCCCGCGATCATCATTTCCATCCCTTTGGTTAAGGCGACGGAAGTTGATTCTTCAGGCTGTTTTACGGATGCGATATCGTTTGACATGAAACACCTCATGATATGAAGGAAGGTTGCTTTCTGAATCCACTTTTCAGCAATAATGATAATCTAAATCTGGCTTTTTTGCAAATCCTTCGTGTAGTGGCGGATACTTTTGATTATCCTTTGGTAATAGGCACCTGAACGGGAAGAATGTACGCACTGAAAGTTATAAATGATGGATGAGCGGCAAATCGCCTCTGGGATCGGCGCACCCCAGTGCGGCAATTATGACGACAAAACTTCAGTGAACTGAAAAAGACTATGACCGCAAACGACGGTTGGAAATACGCGAAGCATTGTTGTTAAGAAAAGGGGGATCGAGGGGGATTTTTCAGGTGGATAGCCTCCTAAATCCCCCCTAACTCCCCCTTTTTCAAAGGGGGGAATCCTTTCGATTTTAGTTGTGATTAGCGGGCACAAGAGCGTTCGATGAAATTTAAGAATGATACCGAAAATCTATCCTTTCAACTGTGGCCCGGCGGCTTGGGCTCCAGGCGGCTGGTTTGCCATTGATCAGGAATCCGGCCAGGTATAACCTCGGCGGAGAAAGATGCGTATTTCAGAGAAGAACTGAGAAGGTTCATGCGTTTCGGGCAATGATCGACATGGCGCTGATGGCTGCGTCAATAGAAGCTCCCGTGTTAAAGATACCCAGACTGAAACGGATAGCGCCGTTCGGAGCAGTGCTAATGTGCTTATGCACCAGGGGGGCGCAGTGCAAGCCTGTCCTCACGGCAATGTTGAAATCACCATCCAGAATGGCTCCCACATCCGCCGCGACATAGCCACGAACATTGCAGGTGATCAGCGGCAGATGGTTTTCCAGACTTTGCGCAGCATACAGGTCAATGCCGTAAATTTCAGAGAGACCATCTCTTAGTTTTTCAGTTAGCGCCATTTCCATCTGGCGGTATCCCTGGGTTTCAAGCTCCTGCAAATAAGACAGGGATTCGTTCAGCGCCAATATTCCCAAAAAATTTAGGGTGCCGGCTTCCAGACGGTAGGGAAAGGTCTGCGTGTGAAAAAGATTGGCGGAATCAATACCTGTACCGCCAAACCGAATGGGGCGTATGGGCAAATCCGGGTGAATGATCAGGCCTCCGATACCGGAAGGGCTCAGCAGAGATTTATGACAGGTGAACGCCATACCCGATACATTCCAGTTTTTCATCTCAACGGGTATGGCTCCAGCGCTTTGGGCTACATCCAGAATAAGGGGAATGCCCTTGTTTCGGCAAATCTCACCAATGGCTGAAACCGGTTGCACTGTGCCAAGTACGTTGGATGCATGGTTTATAACGACCATGCGGGTATGCGGCCGGATCATGGCAGCAATATCGTCAGGATTCACAAAACCGCTCGCATCGAATTCTGCAAGATCAAACTCAATCCGCCCCTGAGCGCGCAGATGATGTAGCGGCCTGAGAACAGAGTTATGCTCCAGACAAGTGCTGACTAAATGATCACCCGGTTCGGTCAGGCCCTGAATTAAGGTATTCAGAGCATCGGTCGCATTACTGCCGAAGCAAACCGGATAATGCTCGTCTGCTCCAAAGAAACAGCGCAGTGCATGCCGAACATCGGATACAGCAGTCTCGGCTTCCCTGGCTAAATCATATCCGCCCCTGCTGGGGGAAGCCCCCAGTTCTATATAACGGGCCAAGGCCCTCAGCATGCACCCGGCTGGCTTGGGATATGAAGTAGCTGCATTGTCCAGATAGATAAGCGCTTTATCGTCCACGAGAAACTCCCCATAAATCAAAGAATGGTGAATTGTGAAATTTCACTTTTTACCATTTATGAGAATTAAGGTTCAGTTGCAGGTTTTGGGATTGGGGAGCCCTGAAAGCCTCCGGGCTCCATGTTTGAGTCCATCCGGGAAAAACTTTTCCATCGCCATCACACTCAGGCCGGTTCCTTCTTTGAGCTGACGATTCAGTGGCGCTCGCCCATGATAGGCATAATATTCTCGCATGAACCGGATCACGCGCCAGTGCTGATCCGTGATTTGGGTTAGCCCGCGTTCTCTGGCCAGCATCTCAAAAACCGCTTCCGACCAGTCGTTAAAATCATTGAAAAAACCTTCTCCGTCAAAGAGAATTTTCCTGCCGTCCATGACGCGCACACAGGGGCCATGATCCGCCTGATGGTCACCTGAATGCGCGTCCATGCATCATTTCTCCGGATTCAAGGCAGCCTTGACTTTTTCCGGTGTAGCAGGCAAATCACATATCCAGATTCCAGTAGCGTTTTTGATGGCGTTAATCACTGCCGGAGCTGTGGGAACCATACACATCTCACCAACGCCGGTAGCGCCGAGAGGCCCTTTGGGCCGGGGCGTTTCGCGGACAATGGTTTCCATCTCGAAACTGTTCCGGATCGTGGGAAATTTAAAACTTACCCAGTCCCTGGTTTTTCCGGCGATATATTCTTCCCTGAGGGCAAACCCCACCCCCATGTCCATTCCACCTTCCAGTTGACCGGTCAGGTTCATGGGATTGATTACCGTACCAGCATCCACGGTCGTGGTCATTTTAAGGATGCTGACCTGGCCGCTTTCGGTATCCACTTCCAACTCAACCATCTGAACGGCATGAACCTGGGACTCAAAAGATGGGCCCTGGCCAGTCTGGGTATCCAGGGGGCCAGCGTCTTCGTTTTTCTTACTGCCCAGAAAACGTTTGGGTTTGCCAGCGGTTTCAAGTTCTTCCGACGTGCGTGCTCCGGTTTCCTGCATGGCTGTTTTTAGCTGTTCCAGAGCGTTAATCAGAGCGCCTCCGATCATGTATGTGATGCGGCTGCCCGCGGCCGGACCGCTGGCTGCGGTATTATCGGTATCGCGTGTGTAAAGACGCACCTTTTCCAGAGGGATTCCCATGAATGCCGCCGTCAGTTGGCTCAGCATGGAGTCATTGCCTTCACCTGGGTCGGCTGCTGCAGCATATACGCTGATACCGCCGTCAATATTCAGTTCGACCGCGGCCACTGATACATCTCCCGGACCTCCGATTCCAAAAGCGCCGGTTCCCAGGCCCACGCCGCGCTTGATCCGACCCTGGCGGTGCGCCTTCACTTCCTGTACAGCCCGTTCATAATGTGGCCGCATGGCTTCCATGAGTTCCGGCAAACACCATTGTTGAACAATCCGGCCGGTGGATTTGCTTTGACCTGGCTGGAGCGAATTTTTAAGCCGAAATTCAAAGGGATCTATTCCGAGTTTGTCGGCAAGCATATCCATGGCGCATTCAAGGGCGAAATTGACCTGGGGCGGTCCAGCACCACGCGCTGCGCTGCCCCATGGATTGTTGGTATAGACCATTCTGGCCCTGGCGTTGACGTTGGGAATATTATACGAACCGGAGAGCATTAGCAGAGACCGGTTCACCACAACATGGCCAATGGAGTAGTATGCGCCTTTGTCCACCAGATAATCATTGCAGTAAGCCGTCAAGTTCCCTTGAGAGTCTGCTCCCAGCTTGACATTCATTTTGAATGCGTGGCGTTTGGAACTCATCAACATGCTTTCGGTAAGACTGGGAATATATCGAACCGACCGCTTGAAATGAAGCGCCGCTGCGCCGGCAATCCCCTCGGAGATCACGTCAATTTTAATGCCGAATTGGCCACCGGAATACGCCTCCCGATAGCTCATGTTTTCCCAGCCGAGCGCGGCCTGAAGCATCCCAAGATGAAAATGAATGTTGATACTGCGGCCAACGATCACCAGCCTTGCATCCTCGCCCTCTTCCTGCTCTTCCCAGTAAGCCACTGTAGCTTCTGGTTCCAGCGGCGCCTGGTGATTGATTTGGGTATTGAACTGCGCTTCGATAACAGCCGCTGAATTTTTCAGGGCCTCTTCAGCATTGCCTTTGATCTGGGGCTGCTCAAAACACAGGTTTGGGAAATCGTCGTGGATTTTAATCGCATCGTCCCGGAGAGAATCTTCCGGACAGTTCATCACCGGCAGTGGTTCGAGTTTCACGATTAAGGTCGCCAGGGCAGCGTCTGCTTGGGCCTGGGTATCGGCCGCCACAATCAGAATCGGATCACCGATGTATCTTACCCTGTCTTTACAGAGTACCGGGCGGTCCGCCACCAGATATTTCAAGATATTTGTACCCCTGATGTCCGAAGCGGTGAGTACACCCGCAACCCCAGGCATTTTTTCCGCCGCCGACACATCAATGAAAACAATGCGTGCATGGGGAACCGCGCTTCGCAGCACCGCCAGTTCCAGCGCATCTTTCAGCCGGATATCGGCAGTAAAATGAGCTGTACCGCAAGCCTTTGCCAGCGCTGAGGGACGTGGATGGGAAACCCCCATCACACCATCCGAGGATTTGGGATACATCGCATCCGGCGTTGTTTCCCTTCGTATGAAACTGCCTGCCAACTGGACGGCTTCAATGATTTTTTTATAGCCGGTACAGCGGCACAGATTCCGTGTTAGCGCTTTTTTTATCTGATCGACTGATGGATCAGGAATTGCGTCCAGCAAAGCCTTGGTCGCCATGATCATGCCAGGCGTACAATATCCGCACTGGATCGCACCGGCCAGAACGAAAGCTTGCTGAATAAGATGGGGGTTTTCCGGAGTACCCAGCCCCTCCACAGTGATTACCTGTGCGTTGTCTAAGGAATGAACCTTGGTCAAACAAGAAAGAGCTGTTCTCCCGTTGACGATTACCATACAAGCCCCGCACTGACCTTTACGGTCGCAGGACTGTTTGGTGCCGGTCAGTCCCAGATCATCACGCAGCAGATCGAGCAACACCCGTTCCGGTCCGATGACAAATTCATGCTTTGATCCATTGACAATTAAGCAAATCTGTTTCATCGCCACTCCATTGTTTTTGATAAAACCTCACGTTTCGCACATAAAATTAACGGCGTGACCCCAAGGGCAACTATAGGAGGCGGATAAGCTCTGAGCAGACTTGCAGCATTAGATTTGCAGCATCAGGCATCAGGTATCGGGCCACCTCCCCAAATGGATAAGTAATGTCATCATATACACCTCATCCGGGTCAGATTGTCAAGAAATTCCGGCCCTGACCACTGATTCCGTCCTTCCTGTCCGTACCGCTAGCGGCGCTCTGACTCAGGATAATTTTGTTCTAACCCATCACGGAAACCTCTGAGACCATCTGGATCAGACGGAGCAAGTTGCGGCCGAAATACTCGCGGCGGGAACCTCTATCTTTGCCTGCGGTGGCGACCACAGCATCCCTCTGCCGGTCGTGCGCGCCCACGGCAAGGCCTTCCTGGAAGGGGCTGTCATCTTCATCGTGTTCTGGGATAAGGTTCAGCGGATATTCATCTGGGTGGATAGAGGCTGATCTCATCGGTTATTAGTGTCAAAGTCGCCTATCGAATCAGGCCGGAGTCTGGCGATTTCAGCTTGGGCGGATCAGCATTTATGATCCACCGTAGCAGCAGCCGAAGCGTCGCTGTGGATGCCAGACTGCCGAAGCACAGGCAAATACCTCCAATGAGATTTCCATCAATTCCAAGTGTCAACAACACACTGCCGGTCAACAATATGGTGATTATAAACATCACCTGTCCTGCAATAACAGTCATCGGTTTTCCCGCCAAGCTGGCAAGACCTTCGCCCTGAGCCCGAACTGCTACGCACACTGGATACAGCGCCAGCGCCAGTGCTGCGATCCTGACTAACGGCAGGTTGACTGGATCAAGATTCTGAAGCCTGATATAATACAGATCAGACAATCCAGGCAAAATGAACATCAAGGGAAGCAAACCCAGGACGGCTCCCGCAGCCAAAGCAAATTTAAGGGTCCTGCGGTCCGCATCAAACGACGGTGGGAATGCAAGTACTACTTCCAGTACCCGTGTGGCCCCATAAGCAACCGGGGCGGCAAGTCCAAGCGCCAGGTAATACGCAGGCAGCATACGTTCCGGACTTGCAGCGCGCGCAATGAACGCTCCCAGCAGGATGGATGACAGTGCAAGCAAATAGCCCCCGATGGACAAGGGAAGATTAAACAAAAATATCTCTTTTTTGGTTGGCGCTGTCGCAGAAACCCTCAGGCGGGCCAGATACGGCCTGGCCAGCCATGCCGAAGCCGCAACCTCCAGTCCCACGGGAAAACTGAGACAAACCACAGCCCAGAGGGGTCCGACCGCATCCGCCAAACAGAACAAGGGAGAAAGGACTGCCGTTAAGAGTATCCGCAGAATGGTTGCAAGACTGGCCTTGCCCGTGGCGCTGGCGTTATACATGACCACCTGGAAGGGAATTCTGATGAAAAACAGAAACTGAAGAGGGACGGTAGCCAGGAACGTCATAGCTGCTGGATGTTCGATGGAAGGCGGCAGACCGATAAGCCTTCCGAAAAGCAGATGGGCTGCCGTTGGTATGCACAGCAAGGCCTGAACCAATGTGACTATCAGGCCGAGGCTCAGGGTGACGGCCCGAAATTGCTGATACCCCTCCCGAGTCTTTCCGAACATCATTCCGGCGGTAATAAGCCCGAATCCGAAGGTTCCCAGCATGTACATCAGCGCGTTTGACTGGGCCAGACCTGCCAGGTTCAGCGGACCGCCGTGCCCTCTGGAGGCCACCATGGCGACCAGCGGGTAGCTCAGTGCTTGCGATGTGGCCTGAAGCGCCAATGGCGCAAAAAACCGCGTGTAATTCGGCGTTTTCCGGGCTTTCAAGGTGTTGTCAGTCATCATATCTACAAACAGGAATGGTCAGAAGGAGAGTGAATTTGAACACAGCCGTTGACCGTTGACCGTTAACGGCTGTAATTCGGTAAACGGTCGAGAACGGCTTTGAACAGAAAGATAATGCAATTAACGCCCAAGAGTCAGAAAATAGCGATGGAAACGGTCGTCACCGGTCAGCTCGGGATGAAAAGCAGTTGCCAGCAGATTGTGCTGGCGAGCGGCGACGATGCGTCCGTCCGAAAGCCTGGCCAGCACTTTTACATCCGCGCCAACGCTTTCTATGAGCGGAGCGCGGATGAAGACGGCGTGTACACTTCTACTATCTTCCGCCGTAAATATTTCCGGCACCTCAATATCGGTCTCAAAGCTCTCCGCCTGACGGCCAAAGGCATTGCGCTTAATGGCAATGTCCATCAGCCCCAGCATGGGTTGCGAGTGCCGAGCATCCCTGGCAAGGAAGATAGCCCCGGCGCAGGTTCCCCATACAGGCTTGGTTGAAGCCAGTTGGCGGATCGGCTTCATCAGGCCGAAGCGAACCGCAAGTTTGCCGATGGTTGTTGACTCGCCGCCGGGGATAATGAGTCCGTCGATGTCCGCCAGATCAAGCGGCAGGCGGACTTCAACGGCAGTTACGCCAATCTGCTCAAGAATTCGAACATGTTCGGCAAAATCGCCTTGCAATGCAAGAACACCCATTTTCATAAAAACCATCCTGTTTCGCTGATGAAACGAAGCCAGAAATCAGGCATGGATTCTGACAACCGGCCATTTTCATATAAACTCCCATGCGCTGTGAACATTACCATCCCCGGATGGCCAGATGCTCACTTTCCTGCATGGAGCTAACGGAGCGGCCGACCATGGGTTCACCAAGATTGCGGCTGACTTCAGCAATAATCTTCGGATCGCGGAAGTGGGTTGTGGCCTCGACAATGGATTTGGCGCGGCGTTCAGGGTTTCCGGATTTGAAGATGCCGGAGCCTACAAACACGCCATCTACGCCAAGTTGCATCATCAGCGCCGCATCTGCTGGCGTGGCGATGCCGCCTGCCGCAAAGTTGACGACCGGCAGATGCCCCAGATCCCTGGTCTCTTTAAGTAATTCATAGGGCGCGCCGATCTCCTTGGCAAAGGCCATGAGTTCCTCATTTCCCATGGAAATCAGGCGGCGGATTTCACCGAATACGGTGCGTGCATGAAATACAGCTTCCACAACATCGCCGGTGCCAGCCTCACCCTTGGTGCGGATCATTGCTGCGCCCTCTCCGATGCGCCGCAGAGCTTCGCCAAGATTGCGGCAACCGCAGACAAACGGGATTTTAAAAGCGTATTTGTCAACATGGTGATGCTGGTCGGCAGGTGTCAGGACTTCGGACTCGTCAATATAGTCAACTCCGATGGCCTCCAGTATCTGGGCTTCGACAAAATGCCCGATGCGGCATTTGGCCATTACGGGAATGGTTACCGAATCCATGATTTTGTAAATGATATCAGGGTCACTCATGCGCGCTACTCCGCCGTGAATGCGAATATCCGCAGGGACCCTTTCCAGGGCCATTACGGCGCATGCACCAGCCTGTTCAGCAATCTTGGCCTGATCGGCTGTAACCACATCCATAATGACGCCGCCCTTCAACATCTGCGCCAGACCGCGTTTTAAACCCATAGTTCCGACGGTTTGATCCATAACGTCTCCTTACTTTCTTTCAAATAAATGTGTTCAAATATTGTAGCGGGGATATTTACGGACATGGCGGATTGCCAGCCGCACCCCGACATTCACAATGACAATTGTTTGGTGATTTCCTGTATCATTCTTAAATTTCATCGAGCGCTCTTGTGCCCGCTAATCACAACTAAAATCGAAAGGATTCCCCCCTTTGAAAAAGGGGGGCCAGGGGGGATTTCGGAGGCTATCCACCTGAAAAATCCCCCTCGATCCCCCTTTTCCAAAGGGGGAAGTATCATTTTCATATATGGGG
>CAIMCT010000107.1 GCA_903839535.1 uncultured Desulfobacteraceae bacterium | reverse complement strand
GTGCCCGTCAAAAAAAGCCTGCTGTCTCTCGCAGGGGTAAAACCGAACAAAGTGCTTTCCGGAATATTTACTCCGCATACAAAAGACTCAGTCGAACTTCATTCCATGCGATAATTGCTGCCGCAAGGCCCCAGTCAACTTCCGCTTCATGGCCAGCCTCCGGATCACATGGAATAAATGCGCGTGGCGTATAAACCCCCAGAAGTACCTTGGCCGTTCTCACATACCGGCGAACGCTTGACTCACTTCCCTTATAGCCGTGTTTTTCCACCAACCGATTGTACACCCGATGTGCTGTATGACGCTGCTTCCTCGGATTTTTCCTGTCAGACTTCAGCCAGTTGTCGATTATCACACGATACGGATCAAGCGCCGGAAAACTCTGGTGTTCCCGTTTCTTGTAAACCTGCGGCTCTACACGAATAGCCTTTTTGATCGTATTTCGTGAATGACCTGTAAGTCTCGACAGCTCACTGATATTCTGACCATACATCCGATAAGCCGTCCTTATTAACTGGTACTGATCCATCTTGAGCACTCCTTTTTCCTCCCGTGTAAATGGTTGATATTTCGTATCATTCTTAAATTTCATCGAACAATCTAAAATACTAAAATCGAAAGGATTCCCCCCTTTGAAAAAGGGGGGTTAGGGGGAATTTAAGAGGTTATCCACCTGAAAAATCCCCCTCGATCCCCCTTTTCCAAAGGGGGATGTATCATTTTCATATACGGGGTGATCGAATTTAAGAAAGATACATTGACAGTATAGCGTCAAGCTGATAATACACGCCGATATGCCAATAATGGCATATCGAAATGGGATGTTTTTTTAAATGGCCGGCATTTTGCTCCAAACATCACGCCCGGCAATATCGACCGGATGCAGCAAATGCGTCTGCGACAGGTTTCAGGAACAAGAATCACATGATACCTACGAATTTTAACGTAAATATTTGAATAATTTGAGGGAGGAGAAATAGTGAGCTATGAATATGATTCGGCTGACGATTGACAACCAGGAAGTAACCACTCAGAAAGGCGTCACCATTCTTGAGGCGGCGAAAAATGCAGGCATAATCATTCCAACGCTCTGCTTTCATAAAAGATTAAATCCAATTGGATCTTGCCGCTTATGCGTTGTTGAGGTGGATGGGCAATCCGAACCAGTGACCGCGTGTACAACGCCTGCTGAGGATGGCGCCTTGATTACAACCCAGTCGGATCATCTATTTCGTATGCGCCAGGAAGCATTGAAGCTGATTTTGGCCAACCATCCGCTGGATTGCCCTGTTTGCGACAAGGCAGGCGCATGCATGCTTCAGGATCTTACTTTCGAATATGGCATTAAAAGCATTGACTGTCAGGTCCCCAAACGAAATTATATTCCTGCATATCAAACAACTTTTATCAAGCATTGGCCGGAGCGCTGTATTTTGTGCATGCGTTGTGTCAATGCCTGCAAGGAAGTACAGTGCATCGGTGCCATTGACAGCGAAGATACGAAAGACGGTCCTCAGCTCACTTTTAACCGGGATAAATGCGTGTCCTGCGGCGAGTGTGTACAGGTATGCCCCGTGGGCGGCATGCTCGAGAAAAAATCCACATTGCGCTGGCGGTCGTGGGAAACAACCCAGGTACGCACCACCTGTCCCTATTGCGGTGTCGGATGTCAGCAATTGCTGCATATCAAGAACGGTAAAATTGTTCAGGTGACCGGTGTCGAAGATGCCGAACCGAATAAAGGGCGATTGTGTGTCAAGGGAAGATATGGATTTGATTTTCTCTATTCCGAGGAACGGCTTAAAACTCCTCTGATCAAGGAAAACGGCCAGTTTCGGGAAGCTTCATGGGATGAGGCGCTGGATCTGGTAGCCCACAAATTCGAGGAGATCATCGCCAAACATGGCCCGGATGCGCTTGCAGGTGTTAGTTGCGCCAGAAGCATCAATGAAGATTCCTATAACATGCAAAAACTTTTCCGCGCAGTGATCGGGACCAACAATATCGATCATTGCGCACGTACCTGACATGCGCCCACTGTCGCCGGACTGGCGACATCATTTGGTTCAGGTGCAATGACCAATTCTTTCAGCGAATTCGCCAAAGCCAAAATGTTTTTGGTGATTGGCTCCAACATGACCGAAGCACATCCGGTCGCCTCCACATTTTTGAAGAATGCGGTACAAAACGGCGCCCAGTTGATATTGGTGGACCCCAGAAAACAGAAGCTTGCGGACTTTGCCCAGGTTCATGCACAAATCAAGGTGGGAAGTGACATCGCATTTTTAAACAGCGTCATGTATGTGTTGATTCAGGAAGACATATACGATCACAAATTTGTTGATTCATGCACTATTGGTTTTAAGGAACTGAAAGAAAAAGTCCAGGCATATCCACCCGAGGAAGCTTCAAAAATCTGCGGCGTTAGTCCGGACATGATCCGGGACATAGCTCGCCGACTGGCTTCGGTCAAACCATGCATGCTCTGCTATACGCTGGGAATCACCGAACACACCTGCGGCAGAAACAACGTGGTATCCACGGCGAACCTGCAGATGCTGCTGGGAAACATGGGTGTGGAATGTGGCGGCGTGAATCCGCTTAGAGGCCAGAACAATGTTCAGGGCGCCTGCGACATGGGGGCGCTGCCTAATGTGTTTCCTGGATACCAGAAGGTGATTGATGCTGAGTCGCGGGCGAAATTTGCAAAAGCCTGGAACGTCGATCACCTGCCCGATAAAAACGGCCTGATGATTCCTCAGATGATGGATGGCCTGGTAAGTGGGGCTGTAAAAGGGTTTTATATATTTGGCGAAAACCTGGCCAATACCGAGCCGGATATCCGAAAAGTGGAGCACGAACTGGAAAGTGCTGAATTTATTGTGTGCCAGGATATTTTTCAGACTGAAACCACCCGCTTTGCTGATGTGATCTTTCCGGCTGCCGCCTGGAGCGAAAACGACGGGACATTTTCAAGCAGCGAGCGTCGGGTCAGCCGGGTCAGAACCGCCAGTCTCCCTCCGGGTGATGCAAAACCCAACTGGTGGATATTCAAACAGATAGCCAAGCGAATGGGGCATGACTGGCCATCCGACAGCGCCCGTGAAATCTGGGACAACGAAGTTTCCCAGCTTGCACCGTCTCTTGCCGGTATCAAATATTCACGGCTTGAAGGCGATGGTCTCCAGTGGCCCTGCACCCATGACCAGCATTCCGGAACCTGTTTTTTGCATAAGGACGGAGAATTTAGCTGCGGTCTGGGCCAGTTTGTTCCCGTGGACTGGACTCCGCCAGCAGAAGTTGCAGATGCCGAGTACCCGTTCGTACTTTCCACCGGCAGAAGACTGTATCATTACCATACCCGAACCCAAACTGGCCGATGCAAGGGGTTAAACGATATTCTGGGCGAGGAAACGGCCGACATATCCTTGGAAGATGCCAAATCATTGCGCATCGAACCCGACGAGAAAATCCGGGTAAAATCCCGCCGTGGTGAAGTGACCGTCAAAGCCAGAATCACCCCTGAAGTGCCAATCGGGATGGTCTGGATGGCGTTTCATTTCCGGGAAACCTGCGCCAACTGGCTGACCAACCCAGCCTTTGATCCGATCACCCTGACCGCTGAATACAAGGCCTGCGCGGTAACTATCGAAAAGATCGGGAATCAGAAGGCAAGCATCGTCAATAGATGATTCTGGATGTGTTGATGAAGCTGTTCCGGGGCGATCTGCTGGATTTTATATACTGCCGACCGGTATTATTCTTAAATGTTGCGGAAAGTGAAATTTTTCTGGTTCTAACGGATTTTGTGGTTCTGCCAGTGGGTGCAATGCTTGTATGAGATAATCTATGAATTTTCTGACTTCGGAATGACTGAAATGTCCTCGAAAGATTTTCTTGAACCGCTTTCGAGATCGTTTTTCAATTCATAAGCACCTGAAAATACATGACCACAAAATCCGGTAGAACCAGAAATAACCAACCCCCAAATCCGTTATAATCAGGATAATTTTATGAATTACTTTGGTATACGAGGGAGTTTTCACAAATTCATACGGGCCACAGTATAGAAGTTTGCCCCTATAAAACAGGGCTATTGATCAGGGGTAACCGTTCACTCCCCCCTCCCCCCACAATCTGTAACTATTTGAATTTATTTAGGCCGACTTTGAAAAGGAGGGGGGGAGTGAACGGTTACGATCAGGGCGACTCGATAAACGGAAAACAAGAGAATGCAAAGAGGATATTTTCGGTAAGCGCACTCAACTCCTTCCGGGTTTTAGCCACTCATCCCGACAAACAATCCGTATATGCGGCTCGTTGATGGCTTCTCTTCTTTATGCCCATTTTGAGTTCATTGCGTCCATTTTGGTTTTTTCCACCGGAATCAGCAGTATCGGTATTCTGCACTGGCTGCATACTTTATGGGCCACGCTTCCTGCCCAGAATGCCTCCAGCCCCGATTTGCCGTGGGTGGCCAGGACAATGACATCAGCCTGTAACTGACAGGCAATGGCGACGATGATGTTTGCCGGATCACCACGCAGTACATAGGCACTTGCATTAAATCCTTCGCTTATCAGCACATCGGCCAGAGACTTGAGATAGGCCTCGGCATTCTGAACAGATAATTCCAGCATTCTGGACATGGTTCCAGGCAAAAACCGGCTCGTTACCGTCATCTGACCGGATAGGCTGCCAAACCGGGGAACGACCATCGCCAGGCGAATACTTGCCAGGCATGCTTTAGCCAGAATTCTGGCAACCGGCAGCGCCTGTTCATGGTCCAAATCGCCATCAAGCGGCATCAGCACTGCTGTGCAGGAAAATGCCGGAACTTCTTCATTTTCACCTGGACGAGCGATCAGAACGGGAATTGACCCCATCGAAATGACTTTCTGAGCCATGTTTCCCAGTATCAGGTGAAGAGCTCTGCCGCGACCGTGGGAACACATCACAATCAGGTCTAAATCCAATTCACCTGTATGTTGCACGATGCTTTCCGCGACATTGTCAACTTCTGTGGTATGCACATGACACTCAATCCGCAGCCCTTGAGGAAACCATTGCCGGGATATCGTTTTTAAATAGGCTGCTGCTTCCGCCGCATCTCTCAGGTGAGGTTGTCCATGAATTTCACGCGGAGCGTTTTTTTCGATGATATGAACCAAGGTGACGCTTGCATTAAATTTTCCGGAAAGATAAGCTGCTGCCGGAAGCGCGGCCTGGGCCAGCAAAGAACCGTCCAAGGGTATCAGAATGTGTTTGAACATAACATTACCTGCAAGGGTTGGGATTAATATAGGGCAACCGGTCGGTTGCCCTTACTATTGGTGGCCATTCTAACTTAACACTCCTTAACTTTTTAGGTGAATATTTGAAAAAGTAGATAACAATTAAGTACGATGATGATTGCCGCAACAAGACTTGCGAAAAACGTGGTTTGGGGCTGATTCACCAGATCCCCCATGATATCTCTTCTGCTGGTAAACATCACAAGCGGAATAACGGCAAACGGAAGTCCGAAACTGAGCACTACCTGGCTCATGACAAGCGTATGGGTTGGATCCAGTCCAGCCCCAATAACAATCAGCGAAGGAGCCATGGTAACCAGGCGACGAAGCCAGACGGGGATATGCCGCTTAAGAAATCCCTGCATGATGATCTGACCTGCGCTGGTTCCAACTGTTGATGAAGACAGCCCTGCCACCAGAAGCGACAGGCCGAAGAACCATCCAGCGGCCCTTCCCAACAGCGGCTCCAGGGTTCGGTAGGCTTCCTCGATGGTTGCGATGTGGGTAAGCCCTGTTTTGTGAAACGTAGCCGCCGCCATGATCAGCATGGCGGCATTGACAAAGCTTGCACCTCCCAGGGCGATAACCACATCCACAATCTCATAATGATACAGGCGTTTTAACTGACCGCTGTCCTTGACCACGATGCGGCCCTGAGTCAATGCCGAATGCAGGAAGATAGCATGGGGCATAACCGTGGCGCCCAAAATTCCGGATGCCAGAACAATGCTTTCGGCCCCATTGAAATGAGGTATAACTGCGAAGTACAGAACATTGCCCCAATCCGGTTTGATGATAAGGGTTTCCGCCACATAACAAAGCGTTACCACGCCCACCATTGCAGATATCACGGCTTCAAGCGGCCGAAAACCGTACCGCTCAAGACCCAAAATCAGAAATGTAGAAAACACTGTAAGAATCGCTCCGCCAAAAAGCGGCACACCCAGCAGGAGATTGAATCCCAAGGCTGCACCCAGAAATTCCGCCAGATCTGTGGCCATTGCCACCAGCTCCATCAGAATCCACATACCGATGACTAAAGGTTTGGGAAATGCCTGCCGGCAATGCTCGGCCAGATTCATGCCCGTTGCAATGCCAAGCTTTGCCGAAAGTGTCTGGATGAGCATGGCCATAAGGTTGCTGACCACAATCACCCAGATCAGCATATACCCGAATTGTGCGCCGGCAGCGATGTTCGTTGCAAAATTTCCAGGATCGATATAGGCGACGCTGGCGATAAACGCCGGACCCAGAAACGGAAATAGGCGCGCCAGACGGTTCGTCTTCTGGGGGCTGTCCAGAATGTCCAGGGCTGCGGCTACGGTCTTTGATCCGGACCGATTCCGATTGTCATTTGTAAGCTCGTTGTCCATATCTTAAAAATACTGAATGCTGAATTATGACCCTAATTTCGCTCATTTTTTATAACATACTGATATTTATAAGATAAAATCAATGATGAATTCCATTTTTTAAATGAATTTTACTTTTTTATGCTTTAAATTCAATGTATTACGAAAAATAAGCGAAACATGGGTTTTAACAGCCATGTTTTTAATTTTCCGAAAGCAGCGGTGCCACTGAAAACTGGTTAATATGCAACTCTAACGAATGCCTACTTCGCAAGCAGCGAGTATGTTTTTACTGCTGTTTGATTCAGGATAATCCCATGTCGAGAGTCAATTTTCTGATCTGTACCGCAATTGCAGTCGTTTGCATCAGTTTTTGGGCGCTGTCAAATCGGCCAGAGCAAGAACCACCCTGGCCTTCCCGAATTCAGGGGTTTTCATTTTCTCCGTTTCAACAAGGGCAAAACGCCATTGATGGCACTATGCCTTCCGAGACTGAAATCGATTCCGACCTGGCCTTGCTGGCAGATATGACCAATGCCATCCGAACTTACACCGTACAGGGCGTTCAGGCCAATATCCCTACAATGGCCCGTAAGCATAAGTTGAACGTTACCCTAGGGGCCTGGATCAGTGCGGACCTTGAGCGGAACGAAGCAGAAATCGCAACGGTGATCCAATTGACCCTTGAAAATTGGCGTAACGTGGTGCGGATTGTGGTCGGTAACGAATCCATGCTTCGCGAGGAAGTCACCAGTGAACAGATTGCAGACTACATAGATCGAGTGCGCACTGGCATTCGTGGGGCAGGCAGCCGTGTGCCTGTCAGTACTGCAGAGCCGTGGCATGTCTGGCTCAAGCATCCCGAACTTTGCGAACATGTTGACTATATTGCAACGCACATGCTCCCCTACTGGGAAGGCATTCAGTTGGATATGGCCGTGGACTACATCATTGATCACGTCAATCTGCTAAAGAATACCTTTCCGAACAAACCCGTTGTCATCACCGAGGTCGGTTGGCCCAGTAATGGCAGAACCCGTAAATCCGCAGTTGCTTCGACGGCGAACCAGGCCACTTTTCTGCGGCGTTTTATCGCACGGGCGGAACAGGAGAAATACATCTATTATGTGCTGGAAGCCTTTGATCAGCCATGGAAATCGGTCACAGAGGGAGCAGTCGGTGCCTATTGGGGGGTCTTTGATGTGAAGCGGCAACCCAAGTTTCCCCTGACCTCACCCATCATGGAAATTCCGGAATGGCGCACCCTGGCGGCGATCTCGGTGGCAATCGCGGTTATCACCTTTGCACTGCTTCTGATCGACAGCCGGACCCTTCGCAAACGCGGCCGGAGTTTTCTGGGGATCATCGCTTTTTCAGCCGCAACCGCCGGTGTATGGATCGTTTACAGCTACACCCGGCAGTATATTACGGTTGCCACGGGTCTGGTTGGTCTATTAATGATTATTGGCATGATCGGTGTCGTTGTGGTCCTTCTCACCGAAGCCCATGAATGGGCCGAAGCCTCGTGGGCGGATAGACGAAGGCCATTCACACCGGTCTCAGTCCCCGACAAAGACTTGCCCATGGTTTCGGTGCATGTACCAGCTTACAACGAGCCGCCGGAAATGCTGATGGAAACCTTAAACGCCCTGGCGCGACTGGACTACCCATGTTTCGAGGTCGTGGTTATTGACAACAACACCAATGATCCGTCAGTCTGGCAGCCGATAGAAGCCTACTGCGTAGAACTCGGGGACCGATTCCGATTTTTTCATGTGAATCCGCTGGCAGGTTTCAAAGCGGGCGCTCTGAACTTTGCCCTTGCCAAGACTGCTTCAGACGCTGTCGTGGTCGCAGTCATCGACAGCGACTACATGGTTGAATCCAATTGGCTGCGGGACCTGGCAAGCCAGTTTGTTAAACCCTCAATCGCCATTGTTCAGGCACCCCAGGATTACCGCGATGATGGTGAGAACATGTTCAAGACCATCTGCTACGCCGAGTACAGGGGCTTTTTCTATATTGGAATGGTAACCCGCAATGAACGCAACGCCATTATTCAGCACGGCACCATGACCATGGTACGAAAATCAACGCTGGTGGAAGTGAACGGCTGGGCGGAATGGTGCATCACCGAAGATGCCGAGCTAGGTCTTAAAATCTTCGAAAAAGGATATGAAGCCGCTTACACCGCAACAAGTTATGGACGGGGGGTTATGCCCGACACCTTCATCGACTTTAAAAAACAACGGTTTCGCTGGGCTTACGGCGCAATGCAGATTCTGCGCCGACACGGAGGAAGGTTGCTTCGGCCCGGGCAGTCCAATCTGACATACGGTCAGCGTTACCATTTCATCGCCGGCTGGCTGCCCTGGATGGCGGACAGCGTCAACCTTCTGTTTACGATATCCGCACTGTTCTGGTCCGTGGCCATGTGCCTGCTGCCTCTGAAATTCGACCCGCCATTGGTGATTTTGTCGGTGATGCCCATGTCGCTTTTCATCTTCAAAGTGGCGAAGATGATTTATCTTTACCGCAGCAGAGTTGGCACCAATATTACACAGACACTTGTTTCGGCCCTAGCCGGCCTGTCTCTCTCTCATACCATTTCCAAGGCCATTCTGCTTGGAATTTTTACCCAAACCATACCTTTTTTCCGAACCCCGAAATTAGCTCGCGCCCATGCCATGTTTCACGCATTGCAGTCGGCCCGCGAAGAGGGATTGCTCGCACTGGCCCTCTGGATCGCCATATTTACCGTTACGGCGCGACAGGGATCGGATACTCCGGATGTATTCTTATGGCTCATGGTACTTCTTGTTCAGTCGATTCCCTATTCAGCCACGGTAATAATGGCGACCATCAGCGGTTTTTCCAGGGTCCCAGCACAGCTCATTCGCAAGATGACGGCTTCTGGCGTTGTGGCTTCGGACACCGGCATCCATACCGAAACGGCTGATCAAAATTCAACAGATTCGTAAAGTGAATATGATTCATGAATTTTCATATTCGCAATCAAGACACCATGTTGTGTCTCGGATAGTAAACGGTATTTTGCGGACATTGCATGATAACATCATAAAAATATGGTTTTTAAAGAAATACATCAAGCAGATTTCAAACCGCAAACCACTTCCAGTCAGTTTTTGTAACCTTTTAAACTGAACCTCAGTTCGCAGTTCGGTAAACATACAACCATGTGGCTATCCACATAAACCGGGACAGACTGGCTGCTCCCTCGGTGGGTTAGATATCCTGCTTGGATTGAAAGTTAATATCTACCCCCCCCCAAGTACTTGAGAGTAAAAGTGTCCCGGCTTATGTGGTAGCCCACAAAAGCATCCGACAAAGATTGTGCATTACCTTATACAACCAAAGCCGTACCAATCAATATATCAATACCCGTCCCTACTTCAGGTATCGCTGTAAATAGGCTTTGAGCTTCAGTTTCCGGCGAGTGTTCTCGGAACTCATATAGCGGATCTTGCCGAAAATCGGTCTGGCGGGTCCCCATGGCCGGTCATAGCGGCCCAGTATCCAGAAAACCCCTGTGTAGGAATTGGGATCGCGGCCATCCAGGGAATATGTGTTGTTCAGGCGGATCATAGTCTGCAGCGCCTCCTGAGGGCAGGAAGACCATTCCAGTATCTTTTTTCCCCAGAGCATCCTAAGATAATTGTGAATCCTGCCTTCACGAACCAGTTGAATCTGAGCGGCATTCCACAGGGGATCATGGGTTGTGGCATTCTCAAGGGCTTTGGCTGAATACAGATGGGGGCGCGAATCGCACATATGCTGGTTCAGCTCTTTTTGAGCCCAGCCGGGAAGTGAACTGAACTGATCATAATCGTTTGGCTTCTGGAAACACATATTAAATCCCAGCTCACGCCAGGTGATGATCTGATCGAAATACGCTTCCGCGGAATCGCTGAGCAGCCACCATCCGGTTCTCTGCCCCCTCGCTGGGACCTTCATCAACTGGTCAACCGTCCAGTTCTCCATTTTCAGGATATCGGACACTACGTTATGGCTGGAAATATGTCCGAAATGCAGATAGGGTGCCAGCCCGCTGGTTGCATCTTCGTCCGGATGGTTTCTTGTTTCGTTATATGCCTTAAACCTTTCCGACAAAAAAGCCTTCAGCACTTGTAGTCCCGCCGTCTGACCCCCGGAAAAACCGGAAACCGGCTCTGGATGGTGGGAAATGGGCAGGGATTTTAGTATTTGCAGGCCAGCAGCAAGGGCGTTGGGTGAGGCCGAAGGCCATTTCAACAGAATATCCGCAGGCAGCGCCGATAACACGGGCAGCGATATCCGAAATAACGGATCCGGCTCTGGAAAGTCCTGAAGATACTGGATCATGTTTTTTTGAAGGAATCGCCTGAAGCTGTAGGCTGTGGTAAATACCAGGTCAACGGCTCTGAGGGGCATCAGGCCGTTTGAATCCACCGATTCCAGTTTGACCCGGCACTGATCGGCTGCCGCTTGCAGCATTCGCGGCAGAAAAAAACAAGGAAAAGCATCGGTAACCACCACGCAGGCGCGGATGCAGAGTGCCGAAATCAGGCCCTTGCCCTGCCCTGCCCGCTCTTCCACAAAAGGATAATAGAGTACCGGTTTTCCCTCAAATCCCTGGCGGTTGTCGTTCATGCCGTTGAGGATAACTGCATGAAACCGATCGCAAGCCATCGGATAGTCGCACCGGATCGCCTCAAGGACGACAAGGGGTTTTTGAAGTTTTACGGCCCATTCAACGGACCGTTGCAGGCTAAAATTCCAGCCTGTTCTGCGAAAAGCGGTCATCCAGTAAAGCACATAATCGCCGTCTGTCTGAACTGGAACATCATTAACAGAAACGACACGAAGATCGGGTGTGGGGTTCATATAAGTCTGTAAGGTCTGATGGGTCCATGGGTTTGTATCAAGGTAATCGGGAGTCGCAATTCAGTCCAGCTCCCGGACGATTCCGGCTCCAAGTGCTGATGTACCCTTTATGCAGATGGAGCGCAACCTTTTTATCGGAAAAAATCATATCACCAACCATTTTCGTTGCCAGTGATTCAGGCACCCAGATCATTGTTTTGCATGATCTGGCTGGATATAAGCGTTCAGACCCCTCCCGCGGTAGGGGTCTGAACGCTTACGTCAAGATTTATCCTGTAAGCCATAAACCATCTGCCCTCTATCTTCTGCCTTCTGCCTTCTGTCATACACGGTGATTTTATTCTACGCAACATTGGCTTTAATAACAGATAGTTAACCATAGTCCTGATCATAAATACCCATAACATGCTGGAATACTTAAAAAAACTAATATATTCAATTTATTGGATATGTGTAATTTAAGATAGTTATGCCTTAGAACAAAATCACCGTGTTCTGTCATATTTGGTATTTGCTTTTGATGAAAATGATATGATATAAGAAGCATTTAAAAAATTTGAACAAAAAGCTCAGACAGAGAAAGTTTCACGGCTTATGGCTTTTACATAACATGACAAAACAAACAGATACCCACGCAACGCACCTGACATTGCCCGACATTCATCTGGCCAGACAGCTTTTTGGGGAACATAACGCTAACCTGAATAAAATTGCTGAGTCTCTTGATGTGGCGATTCAAACCCGGGGCAATACGGTGATGATTCGGGGAGAGTCATATTCGGAAGCGCTTGCCAGGAATATTCTTAATCAGCTCTATGACCTGCTGAAAAGCGGTTATTCCATTTATCCCACGGACATTGATTATGCCATTCGGGTTCTCAGTTCCGATGACAGCGCCAAGCTGAGAGATATCTTTCTGGACACGGTCTTTATGACCTCCAAGAAAACCCCCATCTCCCCCAAAAGCCAGTCCCAGAAAGATTACATCGATGCCATGAGAACCCATGACATCGTCTTTGGCATTGGCCCGGCAGGAACCGGAAAGACCTATCTGGCCATGGCTATGGCGGTATCCGAGCTTTCCAAGGGAACGGTCCGACGCATCATTTTAACCCGACCGGCTGTCGAGGCCGGTGAGGCCCTGGGTTTTTTGCCAGGTGATTTGTCGGAAAAGGTTGACCCCTATCTCAGGCCCCTCTACGATGCCCTTCACGACATGATGCGCTTTGAAAAAGTGGCCAGTCTGATTCAGCAGGGGGCCATAGAAGTGGCGCCTATCGCCTTCATGAGGGGCCGAACATTAAACGATGCCTTCATCATACTGGATGAAGCCCAGAACACCACTTCGGAGCAGATGAAAATGTTTCTGACCCGGATCGGGTTCAATGCCAAGGCCGTCATTACCGGCGATATCACCCAGATCGATCTGCCTTCCCAAAAACCATCCGGCCTGATTGAAGCCAAAAAAATTCTGCAGGGCATTCCCGGCATTCAATTTGTATTTTTTTCCAAAGAAGATGTGGTTCGGCACCGTCTGGTTCAGGACATAATCAAAGCTTATGAAGACCTTGAAATCAGCAGAGCGAAATGATTATGGGAAAAATCAGAACATCGCTTACGGTCTTTATTAATGCCAGCCCTTATCTGCGATGGATACTGCTTTTCGCCATAACGCTTGTTTTTCTGTCTCTGCTTTACCCCAACCTTATACATAGCCCGCTTTCTTACAGCCTGGGAGATGTGGTTGAAAGGGATGTCAAATCCCCCAAGGATTTTCTGATAGAAGATCCCGATGCCACTGAAACCAACCGCCGCAAAGCTATTGAAGAGGTTTTGGCGATTTATGATCTGGACTCCCCTCTTTCGCCCGCTTTATCCCAGGGCGTGGGGCAGGCCTTTGAACTGGTTCGGCGGGTCATTGAAAGCGAAAAATCCACGGGAATCGCAAATGGCGCCGCCAGTACAGGATCGCCCGTATTGTCTCAGCGCAAACCCAATCTCCGCGACCGCATCTGGGAACAAAAACCCAAATTCGAAGAAATAATTGGTTTTTCAGTCAGCGACGGTGCTTACGCCATCCTGGAAAAAGAAGAATTTTCCAAACCCATCGCCGATCTGATTGTCCGGATATTATCCGCCATTCTCGAAAACGGGGTTGTGTCCAATAAAGACATTCTCCTCAAAGAAATGGACAAGGGGATTATCCTCAGAGACATCGAGAGTCTTTCCGAAACCATCATCATCCGCCTGAAATCTTTTTACGGGCTGGACCAGGCCAAGACCATGGTCCGGGTGGTCGGAGCCCCGCTTCTGAACGACTTCAATTATAATCTCAGGAACCTGATAGTTGATTTTGTTCAGCTTATGGTTCAACCCAATATCACTTTCAACCGCAAAGAGACCGAAGAGCGGAAAAAAAAAGCTTCCGACAGCATCAAGCCTGTTTTATACAAGATCAAGGCAGGAGAAATGCTGCTGCGGGAAGGCGAGCGGGTAACTCCGGGACAGCTTTTAAAAATCGAGGCCTTCCAGGCGCAGGAAAAACATCAACTGAAGCTGTCTATCGGAGTCGGCGCCGCCATGATGATGGTATGCCTGCTGATCATCATATTTATTCTTCTCCAATACCACACTCGTCCGGTCAACCGGAATCTCAACAACCACCTGCTGTTTCTGTCCTGTATGCTGATTGTGTTTTTTCTGGTTGCACGAGTATCGGTTACACTGTCTGAAACACTGGCTCAGAAAACGTCATCCGGCATTTCCTTGTCCGCCTTGCTGCTTGGCGTTCCGATGGCATCCGGTGCCATGACGGTCTGTCTGTTCATGGGGCTGAATGTGGCGGCGGCATTTGCCCTGACCCTTTCTGTAGCAACTGCGTTTATTTTTCAGAACCGGTTCGATATTTTCGTTTATTTTCTGCTGAGCAGCCTGACGGCCGCTTACTGCATGCAACACTGCCGGGAGCGAAAAGTATTCATCAAGGCTGGAATTCGAATCGGCCTGCTCAATGTTGTACTGGCATCAGCCATGACCTTTCTCATCGCGGATTTTTATGTGATTGAGCTGCTGTGGAACCTGGCATTTGCATTTTTTGGCGGAATCGGATCCGGAATTGTCGCCGCAGGCATTGCCCCTCTGGTCGAAATCATTTTTGAATATACAACCGACATTAAACTGCTGGAGCTTTCCAACCTGGATTGTCCCATTCTGCGAAAACTGATGATCGAAGCACCTGGCACCTACCATCATTCGGTGATTGTAGGATCCATGGTGGAAGCTGCTGCATCGGAAATTGGCGCTAATCCATTGATGGCCAAGGTATGCGGATATTACCATGACATCGGAAAAGTCAAAAAACCCCTGTATTTCATAGAAAATCAAACCAGTGGCAAGAACAAGCACGATAAGCTGGCGCCTGCCATGTCCCGAAGAATTCTGATCGCCCATGTAAAAGACGGTGTTGACATTGCCAGAGAGCATAAGCTGGGACAAAAAATTGTGGATACCATTCAACAGTCCCACGGCACCAGTATGATGATTTATTTTTTTGAAAAAGCCAAACAATTGAAAGGCGACAAAGAGATCAATGCGGATGACTACCGCTATCCAGGACCCAAGCCGCAGACGCGCGAAGCCGGCCTGCTGATGCTGGCGGATGTGGTGGAGGCAGCATCCCGAACCCTTGACAATCCCACCCCTGCAAGGATTCAGGGGCTTGTTCAAAATCTGATCAACAAGGTGTTTTCAGACGGACAGCTCAATAATTGCGAGTTGACCCTCAAAGATCTGAACAGCATCGCCAAAACCTTTAACAAGATATTAAACGGCATTCACCATCACCGGATTGAATATAACGAAACACTGGTATTAGTTGGCGGAAAGGCTAAAAATGGGCATTCTGATAAGCAATCAGCAAAACAGGAAAAGGATACCTCGAAAGGTCCTCGAACAGACGGCGCAGGCCATCTTAAACGACTTGGATTATCCTGACCATGAGCTGTCTCTTCTGATCGTTGATGACTGCCAGATTGAAATCATCAATGTCGAATACCTGCAGCATGAAGGACCGACCAATGTGATTTCCTTTGCCATGCAGGAAGGCGAGTTCTCTCAGGTTTCGCCTTATTTACTGGGAGATGTAGTCATATCGGCGGATACTGCTGAAAAAGAAGCCGCTCTTGCCGGCATCTCGTTTCGACAACGCCTGATCGAGCTTCTGATTCACGGCATACTTCATCTGGTCGGATTTGATCATGAACATGATAAAGTCAGGGCAGAAATCATGGAAGCAAAATCCGGAATGCTGCTGGAACTGATCCGGAACACGGTTCCAAAATCAGGGATTAGTCTATTGTGGGAACCGGAAAAATGCAAATTGTAACCGCTTCTGAAATGCAGCAAATAGACCGTGAAACCATCGAAACCTTTGGCCTTCCAGGCAGAGTGCTGATGGAAAACGCTGGCAGGGGTGTTATTGATGTTCTGATCAGAACATTTCCGGCAATCAAATCTTTTGGCTGCAATCAAAGCATCGGTGTCGTCGCCGGAAGGGGGAACAACGGCGGAGACGGGTTTGTCATCGCCCGCTATTTGTCCAGCATGGGCGTATCCGTAAGTGTTTATCTCTTTTCTGAACGCAGCGCCGTAAAAGGCGATGCTGCCGCCAATCTGGCGCTGCTAAGTATTCTGAAAATTCCGGTCTTTGAAATCACGGACCTGGCTACCATGGCGCAACATCACACCGCCATGAGTCATCACCATATCTGGGTGGACGCACTGCTGGGAACAGGACTAAATGCCGAGGTCAAAGGGCTTTTCAGGGCGGTTATTGAATTGTTGAACAGCCTGAATCGGCCAGTCATCGCCGTTGATATTCCATCCGGCCTGAATGCTGATACTGGAATGATCTGCGGTACCTGCATTCGGGCTCATACCACCGTAACCTTCGGGTTCCCCAAAATCGGCCATATTCTGTTTCCGGGAGCCGAGGTCACAGGCCGTTTGAAAACCATTGATATCGGCATACCGCCTCATATTGTTCAAGGCATGGAACCCAGACACCACATACTGACGCACGAAGCCATCGCCCGCTCTTTTCCCCAAAGAGCGATGACCAGCCACAAGGGAACGTCCGGGCATGTGCTGGTGGTCGGAGGATCCACCGGAAAAGCCGGAGCTGCCGTCATGAGCGGGCTTGCGGCCTTACGGTCCGGCGCTGGCCTGGTAACACTGGCAATCCCCAAAAGCATTAATACCATCATCCAGTCTCAAATTCCGGAAATCATGACTGCTCCGATGGATGGCATAAAAGAGGGTGTCTGGGATGATTCACTCTTTGACGGCATCCGGGAACAGCTTCGTGGAAAAAAATGCCTGGCCATCGGTCCCGGCATGGGCGCATTTCCCGAAACCCAAAAACTCGTTCTTGAGATTCTGCGATATGTCTCCGTTCCGGTGGTTCTGGATGCGGATGGCTTAAACTGCATCTGTGGTCAGCTTGATGTATTAAAAAGCCTGAAAGCACCGGCGATTTTAACCCCGCATCCAGGAGAAATGTCCAGGTTGACAGGAGAGAGCATTTCGGATATTCAGGCAGACCGGATCGGATCTGCCAGGCGGTTTTCCCAGACCCACCGTGTACATCTGGTTTTAAAAGGCGCCAGAACCGTTATTGCACATCCGGATGGAAGCGTGTATATCAACCTGACTGCCAATCCGGGCCTGGCTGCCGGCGGAATGGGCGATGTGCTGACAGGCATCATCGCAGGATTCCTGGCACAGGGGCTGAAACCAGAAGCTGCGGCTCATGCCGGCATTTATCTTCATGGGAAGGCCGCGGATGCGCTTTGCAAATCGCAAGGTCCATTCGGATTTCTGGCATCGGAAGTGGCTGGGGCGCTGCCGGGTGTCATCGGTAGGATTAATGATAGGATGAATGATAGGATGAATGATGAGTGATTCATCCTTTCCTGTATCTTCCAGTAGCGTTGAAGAAACCCGCCAGATCGGACAGATCATCGGAGAAATGGCCGAGACTGGTGCCATCGTAGCGCTTGAAGGTGATCTGGGAAGCGGAAAAACCGCCCTGGTTCAGGGGATTGCCAAGGGGCTGAAAGTGCCGGAGACAGTTTACGTCACCAGCCCCTCCTATACACTGGTTAATGAATATCCCGGCAAACTTCCACTGTTTCACCTGGACTTGTACCGGTTGTCCGACCTGGATTTTGAGGATATAGGACTTTATGATATTCTGGATTCCCGCTCGGCCGTGATTGCCGTCGAATGGGCGGAACAGCTTAACCTGGATAGCCTTTTTGAATGCCTCACCCTCCAGATGGAAATAACCGGGGAGAACACGCGAAATATTGTTTTTACTGCTGTCGGGGATAGGCATATTCAGTTGCTGACCCGAATAGAAAGTCGCATAAAGGAGAACCAATGGCATTAATCGTCCAAAAATACGGCGGAACTTCCGTCGCGGATATTGACCGCATTCGAAATGTCGCCAACCGGGTGATAAAAGCATACGACCAGGGAAATGACGTGGTGGTGATTCTCTCGGCAATGGCCGGAATTACCGACAGCCTCATTGATCTGGCGCAGCAGATCACCCATTACCCCGAAAAACGCGAGCTGGACGTGCTGCTGGCGACCGGCGAGCAGACCACTGCCGCACTCTTGGCCATGACCCTGAACGCGCTGCATTACCCGGCCCAGTCGCTTCTTGGGTATCAGGCGGAAGTGGTTACGGACCGCACATTTGGGAATGCCCGGATCATGGATATCGGGGCCAGCCGCATCAAGGAGTTTCTGGCTAACCGCTGCATTGTGGTGGTGGCCGGTTTTCAGGGGTGCGATGCCGACGGAGATATCACGACCCTGGGCCGCGGCGGATCAGACACCTCTGCCGTTGCCATTGCCGCCGCCATCAAAGCAGATATCTGCGAAATCTACACCGATGTCAAAGGTGTTTATACCACAGATCCCAATATCTGCAGCGATGCGCGCAAAATTGAACGGATTTCTTACGAGGAAATGCTGGAAATGGCCAGCCTTGGTGCCAAGGTTCTCCAGATCCGTTCGGTTGAGTTCGCCAAAAAATACAATGTCCCAGTTCACGTCAGATCGTCATTTTCAGAGGAGGAAGGAACCATGGTGGTGAATGAAGATAAAAGCATGGAGCGTCTGGTGGTATCCAGCGTTGCCGTCAACAAGAAGGAAGCCCGCATTACTCTGATTAAGGTGCCGGATCAGCCTGGAATTGCAGCAAAGATTTTTTTGCCCATTTCCGAGGCCGGCATCAATGTGGACATGATCATTCAGAACCGGCACTCCGGAAAATTCAATGATTTAACGTTCACGGTTCCCACGTCCGATTTTGAACAGGCCATGGAGCTGGCACGCGGGATTGCAGTGCAAATCGGTGCGGAAGATGTCTTGGGCGACACCCATATCGCCAAGGTATCGGTCATCGGGGTCGGCATGAAGAACCACTCCGGAGTGGCTTCCCGCATGTTTGGTACGCTTGCCGCTGAAAACATCAACATTCTTATGATCAGTACATCTGAAATCCGCATCTCATGCGTTATTTCAGAAAAATATGCTGAACTGGCGGTTCGGGCGCTGCACTCAGAGTTCGGGCTGGATAAATCCTGAATACAGCTTATGGATGATGAAATAGCCATTCTGGACGGAGGCAAGGGGATGCCGTTAAGATGGCTCTGGTCATTCTGATGGATTGTGAGGTGAAATTTGGGTGATTACAGTGTTGTAGTTCTGGACTTTGAGACGACTGGTCTTTCCCCGGACAATGGGGACCGGGCTATCGAGATTGGAGCTGTCCTTGTCCAAAACAACCAGATTGTGGATCGTTTTCAACGTCTGATGAATCCCGGAAAGCGCATCAACAGTTTTATTCAGGACTATACGGGCATCACCAATGCGATGCTGAAAAAGGCTCCGCCGATAGATAAAGCCATGCACGAGTTCTCAGTCTTTATGGCAGGGCACCACTTAGTGGCTCACAATGCCGGTTTTGACCGGCGGTTCCTGGATGCTGAACTCCTGCGCATCGGAAAACGCCGATCCCAGGAATTCGCCTGCTCGCTGCTAACATCACGCAGGATTTACCCTAATGCACCCAGCCATAATCTGGAATCGCTTGTCCGTTATACTAAAATCACCACGGACGGCGCCTTTCACCGGGCGCTTGCCGATGCAGAAATGACAGCCCGTCTGTGGATTGGCATGATCAACGAACTAAAGGCAGTCTATCATCTTCGGCAAGTGCCCTTTGATCTGATGCAGAGGCTTTCCAAAATACCCAAGGCCTCCGCACCCACCTATCTTGAGCGAGTTGCCAAAAAAACATGATGACCCTGCAAAAGATATTTTGATGATCTTGCAGAATGCGGCTCGCAGCCGCCCCTAAGAAAAATCGATGCCAACAACATATAAAACCAATTTTTAAGGAAAGGGAAAATTCTCATGGCCAGTGATGCAGTCGCCACCAAAGGTGTTTCATTTGATTTGAAAGAACACATTGCCTACGCCATCGGATCAGTTGTCAGCAAGACGCTTCTGAAAAAAGATACCGGCAACATCACGCTGTTTTCATTTGACAAGGGGCAGGGACTTTCCGAACACACCTCTCCCTATGATGCGGTTGTGAATGTGCTGGACGGCGAGGCGGAAATCACCATCGGCGGCAAGATTCAGACGGTAAAAGCCGGGCAGATGCTGATCATGCCTGCTAACGTCTCCCATGCCCTGCTTGCGCAGGTTCAGTTTAAAATGCTACTCATCATGATCAGGGGAAACTAAAAGGGGTTGACCTGCTTTACTGCCGCCAACCATCTGACCATGTATCATTCAGCGATATGAGTTGGCGCAAATCCCTTTCAACAAGGCTGGAAATGTCTGATGGTAGATCGGAAGCTACCCCTACCCTAAAGGGATAGGGGCTTTGAAAGGAGCCTGAGTTCACCAGACTCAGTATCCAGAAACGGATACTACGATATTTAGGTCATGACACCTTTGGTTGACGCATCAGACCACTGCTCTGTCGCTTATGTTTAAGTAGAACTGATGTAAGGTTCGGTGACATAAGTTTAAAAAGCATTTTTATCATTGTCGAGATGAGGTCGGATTCTCTAATTGGTTACAGATTAGAGATACGCATTACCTACAGCAATGTAGCGTTAAAAAGGGTAAATGGCGAGTTATTCCCTTCTCGCCAACTTAAAAAAAAGGCTTACATCCCCTACTCTAAAGGGATAGGGGTTTTACACCATTCTTATAAAATTTCCTGAAACTATGTTATTTGCTCAATCGTTTAAACGAAATGTCTGGTGAGCGGGGATGAGTGTTGATCTTGCCCCCTGAATTCGGGCAACCCGATATCGCGCACCCACTGCGGAGGGACGGTGGCAGGAGGAGTGAATTCCTCCCCCAGGTAGCTGAGGATATTCTTGAGGAAGGAAACCGTACCAAACAACCGGGCATTTGCCTGGTAGAGAGCCAGCCGTTTCAAAGCTCGGTGCGATGCGTACCCATATTCGGGCAGAGTCTGATGGAGGGCCAGCGCCATTTTTAAAAGTTCCCCCGTAATTTCAGTATCCACGGTTTCGTTGCGCCGGATATTCGTCCAAGTCTTATGAAGTCGTGGCGGGAAAAAGGCAAGTTCATAGGCTACCTGAAGTTTATCTCGGGCATTCATGATGTCTGCCGCCACTGGTGCATGTCAACCCTCAGAGCTTCCAGATTTTCAAGCACAAGAATGTCGGTACGGAACGGAGGTGGCAGTTCCGCAACGGCCTGCCGTACCTGGTCAAATTGCAGTTTATGCTGGAAACACAGAAAGTGAATATCGCTCTGGTCGGTTGCATCATAACGGATCAATTTACTTGCCACCAGTTTCGCCGGAGCACCAGTTTGAACAGTCAAATTGGAGCCTCGCCAGAGAGTAAGGTCAGTTTCCGGATCTGGTTTCGGAAGGCAGAGACGCAGCGGCCCCACCCACTCAATATATTCGCGAGCATAATCGACATCAGGATTCAGCGGGATTCCAGCAGCTTCGCAGGCATGCTGGAAATCAACGTAATCCACGTCCGAGTATGGAGCAGCCACGTCAATATCCAAGCTGATGCGGGTTTCTTCCTCCAGCAACATCAGCGCAGCGCCGCCATAAATGTAGAGCTTCGCCTGTTTTTTCAGATTAGCATCCAGCATCTTCAAATATTGAATAAGACCATCTCTATTCATAAAACGTCAATCACCGCCCATAAAAACCTGCTAAATGTTCATAACGGTCATTACCAAAGACTGGTGCAACAAGTCTAAGAACACAGAACGATTGATTAAACCACAACGCGTCGAATGATCCACATCGCCAAAAGGCGTTGTTCAAATGCAATGCACATAATCTTAATATCAGAATACTTTCCCAAATGATGTCAGGACAAAGATTTGACCCCTAATTTTCAAGCCAACAATGAAAAGTAGCCTCGCTCCTGATGATTTGGAATCCAAGTGACATATATGTTTTGTTAACTGGGAAATTAGTTATTAATACATTATGTTCCACTCTTTTCATTCCTTCTTTATATGCCCAATATAAGCCAGCCAGATTAATATTTTGAAACACGCCTCCATTACGGTGATTCTTGTCAACTGCGCCCAATAAGCCAACTGCGTATTGGGCTTGTACTTCAGTCAATATCTTGAAAGAAAGAAACCCCGCAACTTCCCTATTTATTTCGGCAACAATTATATGATCTGAAACACTTTTGTTAACACAACATCTTTTTGCCCAATCTTCATATATCTCTTTGGTTTTTGCCAGTTCATTTTTTTCAATATTTGAATAATGCCCATAATTTCTAAATGATTCAGATGCTATTCTTACGATACTTGTTATATCATTTGGCTCAAAACCTCTATAGTGATAAATATCATCTGTATTTGCAGGCAAACTTTTTTCACCAAGATTTAAATTATATGTAACCTGTACATCTTTGAGCCTAAAACCAGCTTCTTCCATTTGATTAATAAGTTTTATATCGCTGGTCAAAACTCTACTGATAATAAGTTTTACTCCGTTTTCCTTAAATTTCCGGATTATCTCGAACGGTAGGTCATCAAATGTATTAATCTTGGCAACCCTGAAGCCAAATCTTAATGTGTCTAATTCGCTAATATGCTGTTCCATTTATATTCTTCCTTGTGCTTGCAGTCGTCCTTACAGGTGCTGTTGGCTCTTCATTCGCAATATGGCTTATT
>CAIMCT010000106.1 GCA_903839535.1 uncultured Desulfobacteraceae bacterium | reverse complement strand
TGTCATTCTGGATGGAACAGACAATCTGAAGGCTCGAAAAATTCTCAATCGAGCCTCCATTCTGAAAGACATTCCTTTCATTTACGGAGGAGTCGAAGGGTTTACCGGAATGGTGAGTACATTTGTTCCCGGACAGACTCCCTGTCTGGAATGCTTCTTTTCGCAGGATACCGGGCAAAAAGACCCTATCGGCATTATCGGGCCCGTTCCGGGAGTGATCGCTTCGATTCAAAGCCTGGAAGCAATCAAGATCATTCTGGGAATCGGCAAACTGTTGACAAATAAACTACTGATTTTCAATGGGATGAGTATGTCGTTCCGGAAAATTGAAGTGGAGAAAAATCCTGATTGCCCGGCTTGTGGCAGCAACACAGACATTAGGCCTTAAAAAAAAGACCATCAACTTTCAATCGCTCCGTGAAATAATTCCTGTCGGTATCGTTCTGGAAAACCGCTCCTACTCCACAAAAATCCGGCTTAAACCCAAGGTAAATCTGTTTAACCTTCTATACCATGTTATCATACAAGAAAACTCAATCCGCTTTGCCTTCGGGAAATGCTGCAATCATGGTCTTACAGGGGAGAATCAGGGAAAGAGGGTTATCTTCCAGGGGGATGAAACCAAATTTCCGATAAAAAGCTGCAATTTCAGGATTTTTAGCATCCACAAACAAACCGACAACACCTGCTGTCGTCCGAACTGCAAAGACAACACGGCGCATGGCGTCGACCAGGAGGAGCCTGCCGTAGTTCTTCCCCTGGCAACTTTTGTCTATGGCGATACGACCCAGCTTCGCTGCGGGAAGACGGGATCGCAGGAGTTTTTTCCTCAGTCCGGCAGGCATCTCGGATATATCCACTTGCATAAACGCGAGGGTGAAGAATCCAAGTATCCTATGGAGTTTGGTGATTTCGACCAGAACGTAGGTGTTGGCGATTCCCTTTTGCAGGTGTTGCCATGCTGTCTTTTGGAGATAGTCGTTTAGCGCCGGTTCCCCACAGTCGAACACCGTGCGGTCATGGGTTTTGCCGTCCAGAAGACTGACAATCAAATCCTTTGCCATGTCAGTCCCGGGACTCAACGAGACGGGCATGGGCACAAACGGCTTCCAGCAGGATTTCATTCGGTTGCGGCGGCTTTGCCAGTGCATTCAGAAAAATCGTTGCATCCAGGGTGGAGAGATTGATTGCCTCTGTACTCTGCAAGACTTCGTTTGCCCTTTCAACGGCAGCCTGAACGATGAACTGATTGATTGTGGCCCCGTATATTGCTGCTGCCCGCTCAATGATCGACCGGGTAGCATGCGGTACTCTGGCAGTGATTCGGTCATTGGCTGATTCATGTTCTTTAACTCGCGTAGCTCTCATATAGGCACCCTCCCGACTTTCTCTGCGTTATAACGTTATGGTGACAATTTGGCAACGTTTTTCATTTTGGAAATGAAAAGCATTGGGGTAATAATTCATTAAGATCAGTATTTTTAATTGACACCCATTGCGGGTTGATATACTGAATGTCAATCATTCTGTTTGTTTTTTTGCAGTGTTGACAGACCAACTGTTCGATATTCCTAAAAAACTTAACATTTTAAACGCGATATATTGTGGATAAACGTGGATTAAAGATGCAGCATGAGGTGATATTGTTGCCGGCTTGTATTGTGGGAATATGGTAACACCGGATTTTAACCCAGATTCCATGGAGTAATGAATGAAAGGAATAACACGATGTAAACATGCAATCCCCAGAACTACCCCCCCCCCCCACACACACAATTCATTAATTGTGCTGGTGATTCAAATATCAAAGGCCGTGCCTGGTTGATCGGGTGATGGCCTTTTTTTCGTTTCGGGATTGACTGAAACCGGAATATAACGGAGAAACCCATCGTAAATGAAAAACGCGGGACAGATACGGGATAAGTGACACCAAAAACAAAAAAGAGGTTTTCAGCTTTCGCCTTAACCCCTTGATTTAATTGGTGGAGCTGAACGGGATCGAACCGTTGGCCTCATGACTGCCAGTCAGTTTTATTGCTATCATTGACTATCCCTCACTTTCATGTAGTGCTTGACATTTCAATGACTTGTGTATATTGTTCATCACTAAGTATCCTTCAAAATAATCAACTGTAACCATAAAAAGTTGTACAGGGGTTGTACAGAATTGGGAACATGATAAAACATCAAGAGGCCAAAAACAAGAAAACAGTATGGATAAAATCAAAATATCCTGGAATCAGATACCGGCTTCACGCCACAAGGAAACATGGCTTGGCGTTTGATCGTTATTACGTCTTAACATACAAACACGACGGGAAAACACGGTCTGAGGCTTTAGGATGGGCCAGTGCTGGCGTAACCTTGGATGATGCCATTGATGCGATGGCGGAGATCAAAGGGAACAAAAGAACTGGCGTGGGGCCGGACACCCTCGCAGAAAAAAAGACGCTGACGCTGGAAGCAAAACAAGCATATACTGACCGACTGCGAGCTGAACAGGAAGCGGCGGCGGCGGAACTGAAAGAGAATATCACTCTGACCGTTGTTTTCAAATCTCAGTATTTGCCTCATGCCAGAGACAACAAAAAACAGCTATCTGTTGATAATGAGGAACACCTTTTTAAAAACTGGATCAATCCTGTTATTGGCAACAAGCCATTAAAAGATATTTCCGCGTTCGACTGTGAACGAGTCAAGAAGCGGATGCGTACCAGTGGGAAGTCAGACAGAACGATTGAATATGTGCTGGCAGTTTTGAGACAGGTCTTTACTTTTGCCAGAAAGTTTAAAATATTCATGGGGAATAATCCAGTATTGGAAGTGGATAAACCTAAATATGACAACCGAAAACAGCGATTTTTGACCCATGAAGAGACGGAACTGTTGATGCTGGCATTAAAATCTCGAAGCAAGCAGCTTTATCAAATAGCAATGGTGAGCCTACACACAGGGCTTAGAGCCGGTGAAATCTTTGCACTAACCTGGAGGGGATATGGATTTTGACCGGGGCCTTATCCTGCTACGCGACACCAAAAACACTGAAACAAGATATGGCTTTATCACATCAGCGTTGAAAGAAGAGCTTATGACACTACAGCCCGGAAAACCAGCAGAGATTATCTTTAAGAACGACTCAGGGAACAAGATAAAAAGCATTTCTCATACCTGGGACAAGATCATTAAAAGTTTGGAACTAAACGCAGGCATTGAAGATAGAAGAATGAAATTCACGTTTCATAACTTACGTCATAGTTTCGCTTCAAACCTTGTGGCCATCGGGGTTGATCTTTTCAAGGTTCAACAGCTATTGGGTCATAAAAGCTCAAAAATGACATTGCGATATGCTCACATGCGACCGGATGACTTACGCGAAGCGGTTGATGCGATGGAGGCGGCGATGAACTCACAGAAAAAAGGCAATGTCATTCAAATGACAGTGCGGGCTGGATGATGGTATTGTAATTTTCTGATTACCAGATTTTTCTACAAACACTTTTCAAAAAAAACAGAGGCTATCATGTTATACGAACAAGATTTTTACCAGTGGACGCATGAACAGGCTGGCTTATTGAAGGCAGGGGCGCTGTCACAGCTTGATATTCCAAACTTGATTGAGGAAATTGAATCTATGGGTCGTTCTGAAAAGAGGGAGTTAAGAAGCCGGTTGACTGTTTTGTTGATGCACCTTTTGAAATGGGATTATCAACCAGATCGACGTTCAGGAAGCTGGAAAAGCACCATAAGTACTCAAAGAATGGATATTGATTTTGTACTGAAAGACAATCCCAGTTTAAAGCATAATCTTGGAATTGTAATTGATGAGACTTATCGAGTTGCGAGGCAAAGGGCGGCGGATGAAACCGGCTTACCGGAATCTGTTTTCCCCTCGTCCTGTCCTTATACCGTTGACCATATTATGACAGGTGTTAGTATGTGATCTTTCGCAGTTTGAGGGATAGTCCGAGCCTCATGAACTCGGATGACAAGGCCGTGAACCTCTTTTCCGGTTTTCCCTTTATATCATCCACATCCTCAAAAGTGCTTGATATTACTCACTATCCTTAATTTTCATAATGTTTAAAAAAATGTCTTGACATTTAGGTTATATGCGATTATTGTTAAAAACAAGATCACGATAGCTGTGATTCTGTTAGCTTTTTCTGAGAAGTTGCCATAGGGCGACGTCAACCGATGTTTGTATTATCGGCTGGTGTTCGCCCTTTTTTTTGTGCAGCATAGCCGGAAAGAGATTAGAAAATGAGATATAAAGTAAAAGAAGTCGTAGAATCCGATGCAGAGATGGCTGAAATTGAAAAATTAATTGATTCGTTAGCCGACAAATGGCCGTCACCCGTAGTCGCCCGTCGTTCGGTTTCAGTGTTCACCGGCGGCTTGTATTCAACAAAATTCTTAGCGAATGAGGACTGCAAAGGATCGGGGCCGAAAGGTGGCTTCACCGTTGGTGGTTCAAAAGCGTATTCCGTTGAATCATTTATCGCCTGGATGAAAAACCGAGCGTCTGTATCCTGGGCTTCACGTCGCAAACCGGCGTGAATGCCAATAAAAAAATCCGCCACAGGAGTGAACTGTAACGGATTATGAAAGGGATACTACGATGCAAATACCATACTCCCAACATGCTGAAAAATCAAGAGTTTCGTACGTCGATTACGCGATGGATGCAATCAAGCGTAGTCGGTATTGGAAAGAAGAGGCAGCGGAAAGAGCTTGGAAATCCATGCCAGACACGCCGGAAGCTGCCGCAGATGCTATCCGCAAAGGCGCCATGTTCATATCAACACCTGCGCTCTCCAAACCCTATGACGACAAAAACCCGAACGCTGAAATTATGCGTTTCGCTAATCTGGTGCTTGATTTTGACGATAAAGCGAATCCGGCCAATGCGCTCCGTGAGTTATTGGTGCTGATAGGCCATATCTCGGAAATGTACGGACTTGATCCGTATTCGATATTGCTCTGGTGCAGTGGTGGTAAAGGTTTTCATGCGAAAATCTCGGCTGAATCCTTTGGTTCCCAGGCTGGAGACGTATATCTACCTTTGATTTATAAAAAGATGGTTTGCCAATGGGCCGCTTCTTTGGAGCTAAAAACCATTGATACTTCGATGTATTGTAGGAGCCGTGGCAAGATGTTCCGTATTGCCGGTGTCAAGCGAAGCAATGGCCGCTATAAAGTGCCTTTGACGCTGGATGAGTTACAATCATGCACGATTGATGAATTGTGGAAGTTGTCAGAGAATCCCCGCGAAGTCGAACCCGTTGACGCTGATACTGCTTGCGAGGATTTGGCCGCACTGTACCAGGAATGCAGGTCAGCAGTCCACAAAGAGATTGAAGAGCAAAAAAGACAGCCTTCTATTGATCCGGAAATAATCAGCAGATTGAAGGGACGGGTTGCTCCCTGCATTGTCTATATCCTGACGAGTTATCCCAAGACAGCCAAAACCAACTTCAATACTCTGGCTATGAATCTGGTCAAATACTTTCAGAGTACTGGATCGGATATAAATAACAGCCTCCACATTGTCGAATCATTCCTGCAAAGCTACCCACATTCTACCAGCTATACCACATACAACGAGCGACTAAAGCACTTTAAAGAGCAATGGGCGTACCATCAGGGGCGCTCTGATAGCCATTTCAATTGCTCGTATATCAAGGGGTACGGCTTTAAGGGGTCGGCTTTTGATTGTAAGAAATGCCAGGCGAACGAACCCAGAGAGCAAACTGAGGGGAAAAAGCACAGCCAGGGCGAAGACAATCATTCATCTTGCATTGTTGAGGTTGATGATTTTGAACTATGGCCGGAACTTGATCCTGGCGCTATTCATCCAGGGTTGATTCACGACTTCATTCAGGCAGCTACGAAAAATAGTGAAGCTGATCCGGCGGCGGTTTTGGGAACACTGCTTACCAGGTTATCCGTGGAAGTGGGCCGGAATCCATTTATGATGATCGGGGACGGCAGGCAGCATGTCAACCTGCTGGCAGCAATAGCAGGGCCTACGGGAGCGGGCCGGAAAGGAACATCTGCAAAGCCAGTAGAAAGACTCTTTCAACTGGCAGCACAAGACTACATTCCTGCACGGACATCACCCGGGCCGTTATCATCTGGTGAGGGATTGATTGATGCCGTTAAAGATCAGGTTCTTAATTGGGTAGTTGATAAGAAATCCAAGACCGGTGCAGGGTCATGGGTAGTTGTTCATCCAGGCGTTGACGACAAAAGACTCTTTATCCTCACTGAAGAGCTATCATCAGCACTACAGGCTATGGCACGCGAAGGCAACACCTTATCATCAATCGTAAGACAGATTTTTGATTCAGGGAACCTTGAGCCGTTGACTAAAAGCAGCAAGATCAAAGCCACCGGCGCACATATCGGGGTTCTTGGCCATATTACCATCTATGAGTTGAACGGATTGTTGCAGGAATGTCAGATTCATAATGGATTGATAAACCGCTTTTTGTGGTTTTGCAGCAGACGGCAGAATGTTTGTACATTCCCTGAGCCAATACCGGACAACGACATTCTGATTTTTCAATCTGAGATAAAAGACATTGTTCGGTTTTCAAACAAGGTTGGCGAAATCAAGCATTCAAGAGCCTCACGGGAATTATGGGAAGAGTTCTACCCTGGGCTATCCGGATAGTGACGGGGGATTCATGGGCGCTGTTCTTGAGAGAGCTCCGGCGCTTGTCTTACGGCTGGCGATGCTCCACTGTCTGGCGGATTGCATGGAAAAACTCACACCTAAACATCTTGAAACCGCGATTATGGCTTGGGATTATTGCGAAAAATCCGCGCGATACATATTTGCCGACAAGGACGTTAAAAATCCATTGGCGAAAAAGATTATGGAATTGTTGACAGTTCAACCGTCCTCATTGACTGGCATCCATAAGGCTTTAGGGAACCACGCCGACGGTAAAAACATCCAGTCAACATTGAAATCACTAATGGAACGCAACAAAGTTATTGTGGATCGTACCCGGACACCCGGAAGATCAAAGACAATTTACAGGGTTGTGATTTTATAATGTAGAGAATTAAGCTAATTAAGCGAAGAAAGGCTTCCAGTATAGGTTTGTAGATGCGAAAGAAGTGCGAAAGAAGTGCGAAAGAAGGGTACGGCAAAAAAACAGGGGGGCTTAATTCGCACATAATTCGCAGTGTAAGTACTTGATAAAAGGCTTAATTAGCTTAATTAGCTTAATTCGTAAGGTTTCAAAAAACATAAGGAAAAAAATATGGAAATTCAGTGGTTCAAAGTCAGAACTTCGAGACTTAAAAAACATCAAAGGATTGTTGGATATGCTGATAATGGCGAGATATATTTTCCAGCGAGTTTGTATGGCGGTGAAATGAGAAATATGCTGGCAATGTCATTTGATGGCGTTGGCGGGGTGTTTTTTAAGAGACACTGGTTTTGTCCTGCTTCATGGCTAAAAAATGAGTTTCCTCGTGATGCTGATGCTATTGAGGCGGCGGTCGTGAATATCCGTGGGATGGCAACATGAAAATCAAAGTCGATAACCAGGCGACAGTGACATGATGAGGTGGACTTTCGAGACTTTTGAATATTTGCAGGTCTCAAAAGTATTCAAATCGGTGCCTTTATCCATCGGAATCTACAAGAAAAGAGGTGCTTTTGATACTTTTGATACTTTTGAAGCTAATCCCTATATAACCATTTTTTAATAAACTAACTAACTATTTGATTTTATTACATATAATCACTTTTCACTGTTTTTTAGGGTAAAATTAGATGATTTTCATAAACGTGAGTATGGGGTCTCAAAAGTCTCAAAAGTCTCAGGGAGTAATCACCGACAGCGCACCCCTACCTTTACGGAAACCCATACTAATTTAACAAATAAGGAATGAACAAAATGCTTAACTCAACAGACACATGCACAATTTGCCAGAAACCAGCGTCAACCACCGTACCAGTCCATGCCACATTCTTTGGCCGTAGCCTTCGGGTGATGGCCGCTCTCTGCCAGAATTGCGAACGGCGCGCTGATAGAGATGAACTCTTAACGGCATATTCGCAACGGATTTTCGGTAATCATTCTATTCAGTGAGGTGGACACATGAAATCTAAAATAGAAGGCACTTACCAGATCGGCAAAAGTGCAAAAGTCGATGTCCAGAACCTTGATGCACAATGGATCAAAGTTATCCAACACCCCATCTGCTCATGTGATCGTGATCGTTTCTTTCTGCTGCGGAAAAGGCCACTTGAAAAGCTGCTGAATTATCTGAAGCGTGATTATTTGCATACAATTTTTAAGCTCCTGCTTGAGTGTCCAGAGGTTCATCATCATGGCTGGAACTGCCAAAAACCATGCTGGTTCCGGCAGAATCACCCTGAGATCATGCAAAAAGTTTATGGAAAACTGGCAGAGGAAAAGGCGTATAAAATCCGGCGGGGGTACTACAAAGAACGTGAAAATGAAAGGAATACAAATGCTTGATTTTAATCGCACGATGTTTGAAACCCCAATGGTCGAAGAGTTTTTCACTCAAAAGGGCCTAACTGCTCAGGCCGGGCAGGGGCGGGATAACTTTGGGTCGGTAGTTATTAAAGAGCTTGTGGATAATGCCATTGATGCAGCCGAGTATGCCGGCGTTTCTCCGGTTATCGAAATCAATGTTAAATCCGGATTGGGTTTACATATTATCTCAGTCACCGATAATGGCAATGGCATCTCCGGTGATACCATTGACCGGATATTGAATTTTCAAACCCGGACATCAGACAAGGCAGCGTACAGAACCCCATCGAGAGGCGCGCAGGGGAATTCACTAAAAACCTTGATCGGAATGCCTTGTGCTTTGGGGATTGATGCTCCGGTTACCATAGAATCACTGGGAATCAAACACAGCATAAAGGCTCGGCTTGATCCTGCTGGAAAGCTGAGAATAGATCATCAAAAAGCAGATTCATGTATTCTATCTGGCACGGTAGTTTCAGTTCCCATACCCTATTCCGTCAATGTTGATCCTGTAAAATGGGCAAGGGGATTCAGTCTATTTAATCCCCATGCCTCGTTTTCGGTAAAAATCGAAGAAATCGAATACCAAAATAACCATGCTCAGTCTGAAACCATTTTCGATGAAACTTACCAAAATACCGCCGATAAAAAATGGAATAAGTTCTCCACCAGAGACACGGCGTCAGCGTACTGGTATGATTTATCGGCGTTCAAGCGACTGGTCTATTGCTATATTTCTGATGCACAAACAGATATTCTACTTCGTGATTTTGTGATGCAATTCAGGGGTATTTCCTCCACCGGAAAGGCTAAGACAATATGCAGCTATTTCAACCAAAGACGGTTATCCGAATTCGATGCTAAGGAAGAAGATATCGCCAGGCTGTTGGATACTCTCAAGGAATCATCACAGCCGCCTAAAGAATTAATTTTAGGTGTTATTGGTGTGGATCATTTCCGTAATAGATTTAATGAACTTTACGGGGTGAAGAAGTTTTATTACAAGAAACGAATGTTTATTGATGCCGGTATTCCGCATGTCATGGAATTGGCTATTGCAAAAATAAACGAACATAGCTGTCATACTTTCTACGGAATCAACTTTTCTCATTCATTCGGTGATCCGGTTCAATCGTATCTCCAATGCGGTGATAAAGGAATGCAGATTTATTCTCTTGCACAATTACAGCGAGAATTAGGTAATGATGACGTGTCGATAGCATTTCATTTAACATCACCGGCGCTAAACTTTAAAGACCGTGGAAAGACTGCGCTGTCATTGACTGAAACAATGAAGGAAGAGCTGCAAGAGCTGATATGGGAATGCTCCAAAGAACTATATCTCGAAAAAAAGAAACGTGATAGGAATGAACGGGCAGCTTTAAAAGCCGATGAAAACTCAGTGAAAGAAGTAAGTGTATCCTTCAAGGAAGCGGTGTTTAAGGTTCTACCTGATGCGATGCTAAAGGCTACTGGCGGGCTTTTACCTGCGGGCGCGAGGGCTGTCTTCTACCAGGTCAGACCGTTAATTCAGAAATACACAGAGAAAGAATTGGGATACAACTATTTTTCTCAAACCCTTCTAACCGACTACCGGCAAACAGTCGGGCCGCTTGATTTTGTACTACGATCCCCGTGGTGTGTTGTACGAGCCGCATACCGGGATAGCTGTACCTTTGGGTACGCGTGAAGTCGATAGTTATGAGTTTCCGTCATGGCTTTACGATAAGATTTTGTATGTTGAAAAGAAAGGGTTCTGGCCAGTTCTGAAAGCTGCAAGGCTGGCGGAAAAGTACGATATGGCCGTAGTTGTTGGTGAAGGTTATGCCTGTGAAGCAGTTAGAGTGTTATTCTCGAATGCCGATAAGAACCAAAGCTACAAAATATTTGTTCTTCACGATGCAGACCCAGACGGATATAATATTTGCAGGACATTAGCAGAGGAAACCGCACGGATGCCAGGTTATAAAGTCGATATTCACGATATGGGTTTATCAATAGATTATGCGCTGTCAATCGGGTTGCCTGTTGAAACGTTTGTTCGTAAAAAGGCGCTACCATCGAAGCTGGTGCTATCCGGTGTTGCATTAGAACGCTTTACGGGAAAGAAAATAAACCGCTCCGATAAGATGTTTAAATGCGAACGTGTAGAACTGAATGCTTTTACATCTGTTCAGATTATCGACCACATAGAAAGCAAACTGAATGAGTTTGGAGTAACTGAAAAAGTTATCCCTGATGCCGATAGTTTACCAGGTATGGCCGATGAAATAACGAATCAGATGGTTCGTGAATTGGTAGAAAGGATCATTTCAGAAACCTTTTCAATCCCAAAAATAGCACAAGATATTCATAGTAAATGGAGTTGGGATACATCCGTGATCAAGGATAAGATTGAAGCAAAATTCAATGATGACCGTTCGCAGTCATGGAGGGATGCTGTTAGTGGGTCATTCCGGGAACATCTGAATAAATGTGCTCCAAATATCAGAAAAGAAGTTGAACAAACCATAAAGGGGGAATGATTATGTACAAATACAATAATGTTGATGCTCCGAAATGTCCGGGGTGGTGGTGCTTTCCAGTGAAAGAAAGTTGGTATCCTCGTTATCCCAATGGGCTTATTTGTGAAATTGTAGCTGATGACGGATGTTTTAGTGGAGAATACTATCCCGATATGGAGGGGCTTTCTATCGAAGTCACATTCGGAATTGAACACCTTGGTTTTAGAGACTTGAAATATAGTGCCGAGGTTGTTGGCAAATGGTATGGGCCGATTGAATCGCCAGTAGCAGAAGTTGAAGAAAGCTGACATCAATAACATGAACCCCCGGTCACTAAAGGCGCAATGGTGCAAATTTACTGACCGGAAAACAACAGAATCATTTAATGAGTTGACGAAAACTAAATAAAAAAGTGATACAGTGAGACACTTTTGACAGATAATGAGACACTTTTTCGACCGTAAAGGAGGGTATATACTGCAAACGGGCATAATCTGCACTTTCCTTATGCTCCCTCTCCCAGCGGGGGAGGGTTGGGGTGGGGGTCCAAAAGTGCAGATTGTGACAGTTGGCAGTATAATGGCAAAAGACGCAATTCCTGTAGAAAAAACTGTAACAACAGACGGGATACCGACGATTAAAGGTAGATTTGTAAAAGGCAAGTCTGGCAATCCTTCAGGCCGCCGAGCCGGAAGCAGAGGCAAGGCGACACTTGCGGCGCTTTTGTTGCTCGATGATGAATGTGAACGACTGACGCGAGTTGCGGTAAACCAGGCTTTGAATGGCGATATGATTGCTTTGAAAATGTGCCTTGATCGCTTAATCCCCATAAGGAAAGATCATCCGGTGAATATTCAACTTCCAAAAATCAATGGACTACAAGACCTTGTATGTTTTACCTCGGCATTACTCAGTGGCGTTAGTGAGGGTTTGCTTGGCTCGACAGAGGCAGAAAAACTCTGCAAAATCGTTACTGTGCATCGGGAAGTAATTCAGGCAACCGATTTTGAGAACCGGATCGCTGAACTGGAATCACAGGCCAATATCAAAAAACGGAGACCATAACCATGACACCTCGTGAAATTGATAGCAGACTGAACGTGCTGGAGTCGAGAGTACCTGCAGAAGAGCAATCCGCAATATTCGTGAAACTGATATCCTCGCTCACCATCCCAACGGACGGATGGGATCATGACGGGTTTACATACTTTCCCCGCAGGTGGTCTGGTTTTATTTTTCGAGTTGCGAATCAAACCACAGACCTGAATAGAAGGGATTGCGACTCCCTTTTACTACCTTAAACCTACCATAATCTTATCCCATTTTCACAAGAAAAGTCATTGACATCATAGGTTTATCCTGTTATTTCATCAACATCTTTTACCATGTACCAAAACGTAATGTATCATGTAAAAATTGGGATAAAATTGGGATTGATTTTTTCATCTGAATCTTATCCCAATTTTCCAGCAACAGCCAATAACAGGAAATGCGAATCATGAGTAAGTGGATAAAAACAGTTCATCGTGGTATCCGGTACCGGGAACATGAGAGCCGTAAGGTTGGCCGTATCCAGAAAGATCGGTATTACTCGATCCGCTACCAGGTACGAGGCGTGGCAGTTGAGACTGGTATCGGTTGGTTGTCCGAGGGTGTCAGCATTGCGGATTGCATTCAAAAGTTGCAGACGTTCAAGACGAACGCAAAGACATGCAGCGGCGCTACCACAACGAAACAACAGCATTTAGCAGATGCAACCAAAAAATTGCAGACAATAAACATCCAGGACTTTATCAATACCCGTTATCTTCCATACAGCAAAATTACGAAATCACCAGGACAACACAAAAAAGAATGCCAGCATTGCTCAGTGTGGATTATCCCATTTATCGGCGATAGGCCGGTTGTGGAATTGTCCGACATGAATACTCTGCTTATCCTGAAAGACGGAATGAACGCAGCCGAAAAAGCGGCGCGCACCACACAATATGTGGTTGCGACAGTTGGCCAGGTTTTCAAGTTTGCCCAGCAAATGGGAATCATACCGGCAGCCGTAAAGTATCCGGGATGCGGATTGAAACTGTCTGTCAATTCAAGACAGCGCTTTCTCAGCAGGGACGATGCCAGTAAGTTACTTTCTTTGATTCGTGAACGTGATACCGTGGTTGCAGACATGGCGGAATTTAGTTTGCTTACTGGATGTAGACAGGGTGAATTGTTCGGGATGAAATGGCAGCAAGTATCAATCGAAACAGCGTCTATTTTGTTGTTGGATACCAAAAATAAGAGTGATAGGAATCTGTATCTCACGGAAAGAGCCATCCAGATTATCAGGAATCAGCAGCCAGGACTACCGCAGGACTTTGTGTTCCGGGATAAGTCAGGGAAAGCATACAATCATTGTCCGCACGCATTCACAATGGCGTTAGCGGATTCTGGATTGAATGACGGAATTACCGACACCAGGTTGAAAATTGTCTGGCATAGCCTACGCCACACCGCAGCAAGTTGGCTTGCAATTAACGGCGTGGACTTGTTTAAAATCTCAAAAATTCTCGGTCACAAGTCAACGGTCATGACGCAGAGGTATAGTCACTTGAGTGAGCAAAGTATCCGGGACGCGATGGAACAAGCGATGAAATAATACAAACAAACAATTTAGAATTTATAGAGCCATAGGGGAAACCTTATGGCTTTTTTTTTATTTTTTTATTTGTTCCCAAACTATCATAACCTATATTTTATCTACACTTCCGAACACCGTTAGAAAGAAAATACACAATATGCAGACATATAGTTCTTTACTTTATCAAGATGTTGTGCCAAGTTTATCTAAATTTCATGAACTATATGAAACATTGCGAACGAATCTCGACCGTCTCGAACGAATCTCGAACGAATCTCGAACGTCTCGACCGTCTCGAACAATTTTCAAGGAAAGGACACAAGCATGAAAGAAGAAAAGAGTTACACGGACAATTTCAGGGAAGAGGTTTTGAAGTTATTGGCAGGTAAAACACACGTTTTTCGTCAAGACAAGCAGCGCGAAAGCATTGACGGCACTGGCGCGTCGGTTCTATCGAATTTTGATTCACAAGGGCTGGGTCCAAAAAACCGGTTTTTTATCGGTAGAAAAGTTGCGTATCCGAAAACAGACTATATTGATTGGATTTGCGCACGCGTCAAGCCGGTATGAATGCAGAAAATAGAAAACCCGGATCGGCGCGGCAGCCGGATCCGGGTGGGGTGAAAGGAGTGCAAGAGTGAAGACAGGATATCTTGATTTTGACAAAAAAACAAGTAAAAAATCATTGGCCGAACTGGCGATGGATGCCTTGCGTGTTCGATATTGGAAGCAAGAACAGCCTGTCAGTCCGTGGATAATTATCCAGGACACGCCGGAAGCGGCGGCAGAGGCTATCCGTAAAGGTGCGATGTTCATTAGTACGCCGGCACTCTCCGCCCCCTTTGATGCACAAAACCCTGATGCGGAAATTAACCGGTTCGATGGGCTGGTAATTGATCTGGATGATAAAAAAAATCCGGGGAATGCTCTCCGTGAGTTATTGGTGCTGATAGGCCACCTTGTGGAAATGTACGGACTTGATCCGTATACAATATTGCTTTGGTGCAGTGGTGGTAAAGGTTTTCACGCGGAAATACCATCAGAATGTTTTGGTTCCCAGGATGGTGATCCGTATCTTCCGTTGATTTATAAGCGGATCGTTTGTCAGTGGGCTGCTTCGCTGGAATTGCATAGCATTGATACGAGTATGTATTGCATGAACCGTGGGAAGATGTTCCGGGTTGCGAATGTCAAGCGAAGCAACGGCCACTATAAGGTGCCTTTGACGCTGGATGAAGTGCAATCTCTTCCGATTGAGGCTTTATGGAAGCTGTCAGAGAATCCCCGCGATGTTGAACCCGTCGAGTCTGATACTGCTTGCGAAGATTTAGCCGGGCTGTACCAGGAATTCAAGTCCGAAGTCCACAAAGAAATCGCAGCACTGAAGAACCAGCCTCCGGTTGATCCCGAAATCATCAGCAGGTTGAAGGGCCAGGTTGCTCCCTGCATACTCCATATCCTCCGTGATAATCCCAAGACCGATATCAGTTTTAACACAATTACGATGAATCTCTGTAAGTATTTCCGTGATACCGGATCGGACTTAAATAACACTCTGAGCATCGTAGAAAAGCTTCTACAAAGCTACCCATATTCAACGAGCTATACCACATACAATGAACGGCTAAAGCATTTCCGCGAGCAATGGGCATACCATCAGGGCCGCACAGATAATCCGTTTCGTTGCTCGTATATTTTAGGTATAAAATTAAAGGGATCGGCGTTTGACTGCAAAAAATGCCAGATGAAAGAACCATGTGAGAATTCTGATACTGATGCAACTCCACCGGAATCTGATAAATGGATCGGTGCGATAGAGCTTTTCCCACAGCTTCCTGAATTTCCATTTAAAGTTTTGCCTGAAGATATTGCAGCGTCGTTGAAGCAACTTGCTGTGTCATGCGCTACATCTTCTAATTCTCTTGCTGGTGCAGCAATAACGATTATCTGTGCAATGTTGGGCAAAACCATATCCGTATCACCGAAAGCATCGTGGACTTCTCCTATCATGTTATGGGTTGGCGATATCAAGTCAAGTGGGCAGGGCAAAAGTCCACCGGTCAAATTATTACTCAAACCTGTGTGGAGTTTGCAAAGGTCAGAAGACGATCGGGTCGAGAAAATCAATGATATCGAAATGGACAAAAAACCAAAAGACCGAAGGTTAACCCGTGGCAGGTCGTTTCTGCTTACAGATATGACGTTAGAGGCATTGCGAGGTGAGTCTAAAGCATGTCCAACAGGCGGCATTCTCTATCACACAGATGAACTCTCCGCCATGATTAACGGGCAAAACCAATATAAGAGCGGCAAAGGTAATGATCGTGAATCATTTTTGAATATACATTCTGGCACTGGATCAAGAGTTGGTCGAGTGTCGGAAAGTGTTTCTGTTGATATTGATCTAAATATTATCGGCGGTATCCAGCCATTTGTTTTTCAGAAGGTATTCGGTGCTGAGAATGGATTTTATCTTGCAGATGGAACAGTGACCCGTTTCCTCTGGACATTTGAACCGGAAGCGAATCATTTATTAACTGAAGAAGTTTGGAGTATTGTAAATGCAGGAATCTGGTCATATCTCATTAACAGATCGAACGAATGGAGTCTGGCGCACATTGAAAAACCATTGAAACTGATATTCACGACAGATGCTTTCACTAAGTTCTGTTTATGGCGCAACAGCATCTATAAAAAAATCAAATCCTTTCCGCCAGAAGTCAGAGCGTTTATCCCGAAAACCGTTGATTATGCTGTCAGATTGTCAGCAGCTATCCATTGTATATCATGCCTAAACGCTGAGATGGATATATCTCCGATACTGCAAGTGGAGGACATCCAGAAAGGCATAGACGCAGCGAGTTATTATATGGGTAATGCGATTGCAGCTATCCGCCATATACGTGAGGGATTCATACCCGTAAATGTGGATAAAGCACAGATGGAAAGGCTTTTGATTACACTCGAATCACTTAAAAATGATACCGAATCAGGGCGGCTTGCAGTCGGATATATTTGCAAGAAATATAATGAGGGTTTGCCGGTCGATGAAACCTTATCGCCAAGAGCTATCGGGTCGTTAATCAGAAAATGCGGGCTGGAAATCTCCGCTTCCAAGTTTCGATGTAACGGAATTATCGGTGCATATTGTTTGGTTTGGGATGATAAAAAATTTCTAAACCTTAAGAATGAAGTCCACAAGTCCACAAACATAATGAAAACGAGTAGTTACGCTGTGGACATTGAAAAACCCATGTCCACAAGTCCACAAGATTTAGTGTTTTTTGTGGACTTGTGGACATCGAAAAAACAATGTCCACAGCGTAACATGTTGAATTGTAACACTATGAGGACTTGAGGACTTGTGGACGTTGTTTCAGGGTATAGAAATTTTTTAAAAGGATATGGAAATGAAAATCAGAGTTGATAACAATGCAATCATCACCGATTGCCAATACAGGACCTTTGCGGAAATCCGGGAACAATTGACGTTCGATAACCCAGCGTATCTGGAAAACGTGAAACGGAATTTTTCAAACTGGAAAACCGCCAGGACAATCGAATGCTTCACCACCTTTCCAGGCGGGTTGGTTTTCCCCAGGGGCTTCACCGGGGCGGCTTGTAGGATCGCTAAAAAGAATGGAGAACAGGTGCATATTGAAGATTGTAGGAGATCATTTTCTTCTGTGAATTATCAGTTTCTTGGAAGTCTCAAACCCTTTCAGCATGCGGCCGTCGATGCAATTCTCAAAAAGGACTTTGGTATATTAGAGGCCGCGACGGGTGCCGGAAAAACCATAATGGCTCTGGCTGTGATTGCAGCCAGACAACAACCTGTATTGATACTGGTGCATACCGGGGAGCTACTTCATCAGTGGGTAGATCGTATTGTTACTTTTCTGGGAATACCGAAAGAGGAAATCGGTATCATTGGCGCTGGTAAGATGCGAATAGGGAACCGGATAACAGTGGCTTTGATACAAACGCTGGCAAAACATACCAATGATGTCTTTCCATTTATCGGTATGTTAGTTGTCGATGAATGTCACCATATCCCGAGCAAAACCTTTACTGATACCATTTCACAGTTTGATTGCAAATATCAATTGGGGTTGAGTGCAACAGCATATCGAAGAGATGGATTATCGAAATTAATCTTTTTTGGTATTGGCGATATAGTCCACACAGTCGATAAAGAGCATCTCGTTAATGAAGGCCATATTTGCAAGGCAATAGTCGAAACGATTGAAACTCAATTCCGAACGAATTTTGACGGGTCCAGCCAATATTCCAGTATGCTCTCTGAATTATGCGGGGATGAAACTCGTAATAAGCTGATAGCCTCACATGCCGCAGGCGAAGCGAATGGCAATGCAGGCATAACCTTAGTCCTGAGTGATAGGAAAACTCACTGTGAGGCATTGCGAGCCGTTTTATTGAGTCAAGGTGTTGATAGCGATATTTTAACCGGCGATGTATCAAAAAAGAATCGAATTGAATTAACTGATAGGCTGGCAGATGGCAGATGCAAGGTGTTGATCGGAACATCACAATTATTATCCGAAGGTTTTGACTGCCCGTCGATATCAACAATCATACTTTCAACTCCGATGAAGTGGGAAGGGCGAGTGATTCAGAGCATTGGCCGAGGTTTACGACCAGCAGCCGGAAAAAGTCATGCGCGGATCATTGATTTTAACGATAGCAATGTTGGTGTTCTGGCGGCTGGTGCAAGGTCGAGAGCGCGAACATTTTCACGAATGCCAGGCGTGGAAATCTGTAAATAATCAAAAAAACAAAACCGCCATACATGTCTTGCGCCATTTCATAAAAAAGGAAAAATTACAAATGGATATTCTAAAAGAGTCCCGTGGCAATGAATATTTTAATAATTTGCAAAACCTGATTGGTCTGTCTCTTGATCGGTGGCAGGAAGTTGTCGTCAAGGAACTGATGGACAATTCGCTTGATGCCGTCGATCAGCTTGACCAGAAACAGATAACCGTGACCTGCACAGATGATCTTTTCAGCGTTTGCGACAATGGCGGCGGTATCCCTGCTGCGGCGCTGGATGACATCTATAATTTCAACATCTATGTATCATCCAAGAGGCACACCCGGACAGTTAGCCGTGGCTGTCAGGGGAACGCGATCAAGTCGCTTGTCGCATTGTGTTATCTAAGAAAATTGGTGCTATTTTTCGTGACTGGTGGGCAGAAGATCACATATTCACCAGATCCGGTTTTGATCAGTTTAGGCCATGTTGAAGATGCCTTCAACAAAAAGGTTGAAAATACTGAGTTTCCGAATGGCGTTTATATCAATGGGGTCATTGATATAAATGTTTTGACTAAATATCTCAGTTCGTATCAAAATGTGAACTCAGATGTCCTTCTAATCGTCAACGGCGAGAGCTACGGACACACAGAGACAAGAAAATTCTCCCATGTCCACAGTATTCACTGGTACGAATTTCAAGTATTCGATGAGCTGGTAAAAAGAACTGCACTGAACTTTCCGGACAAGACGACCAAACAATTTTTATCAGACTTCTCAAAAACACAAAGAATTATGAGCAAGCTAAATCTCCCAGGGAAGTTATTGCATGATTTTTATACTGATAATGACGCGATTCAATTGCTATTCGCTGAATTAAAAACTGTATCAGAGAAATTCCGACCACATATACTCGAAAAACATTCAATGGGTAAAGCTACTGCTGAACTGCTTTATGGTGATAAATTTGTTGGTTATAGAAAAACAGTCGGAGAATATGAACGAGATGCCTCAATACCATACATGGTTGAGGTCGTGCTAATCAAGACACTTCACGAAAACCGGAACAGTGTAACTACTTGCATCAACAATTCTGTCAATTACACTGATAACCCGTTTCGTTTCAACTACGCAGAAGTCGAATTAGCAGGGGAGAATTATGATGTCATGGGGTTGAGTGACGTTTTGCGCGAATCCGGTTTCATGAGTGGGTTTGGCCATAAACTCTTCATCCACTTTGTTAGTCCATATATGGAGTTTCACGATAAAGCGAAGTCGATTATCAATTCAGATTTGTTCAAAGATGATCTATTAAGCACGATTGCGCCACTTGTCACGCCTATTATAAAAGCAGTCCGAAGGTCGCAAAGAGAGAGCAGGGTGAGACCCGAACCGACACGCAAGGACAAGTCACAAAGCAAGAAGGCACTGATGTTCGAGTATTTCATGGAGGGTGCCAGGATAGCGACGGGTGATTATAAATATGTGACCAAAGCAAGGCAGGTATTTTATGCCATAAGGAAGATCGTATCCAATGAGCATAATATAACGCTGAACGGGAAAGGTGACTACGGCACTCTCACACAGACAATAATCACTGAAATGTTTGATGTGCATCCAGAACTTGAAAAATGGATTCATTTTGAACGGCGCGGTTTTTATCATGACGTTGAAACTGGTGCTGAGATTGTCATGAACACTGAATGTGTGTCGAATTTTATATCCACATTGACCGGACGGAATAGATGCTCTTCTTTTGTGACTAACGGCATATACACGCAGTCAAAACACCGTCTTGATTTTCCCTATGAGTTGGCTGTCAGTTCAGTTTTGTTTATCGAAAAGCAGGGCTTCGTTGAGGTTTTCAAAAAATCAGGAATACTTGATGAGCTGAATCTGGGACTAATATCTTCACAGGGATTCGGAACCCGCGCCATTAAGACACTCATGCAGGATTTTATCACAATGGGCATTAAGGTCTATGCTCTTACCGATTGTGATATCCCAGGGCAAATTATAGGAAACCGTCTAACTGGAGGAAGCAAAACATTCAAGGAAACATTAGATATCAATGTCATTGGCCTATCCTATGATGATATTTTGGCGCTTGATAAGATCAAGGATGCCGAGGAATACACAAATACAATGTCTTATGTCAACGTTCTGGAGGTGATGAACCCGGAGGAAAGAGCATTTTTCTTGAAAGAAAAGCGAAACTTCGGTGGCAAGGATGTTTTCAAATATCGTCGAGTCGAATTGAACGCACTAACGATGCCTGAACTCTTGGATTTTATCAGGGCAAAGATACCAAAGAGGCAACTCCGACCGACACGGGAACAGATCATGCAAATGGTTGACGTGGACCCGGATGCACTCAAGCTGGATGTTGTTGTACAGCACTTCTAATGACCGAAAGTGGACTTTGGTTTTATCTTTGGTCGCTGGAAGATATGCCTTCTCCGTCAATGGTTGAAAAAATCATCAACTATCTGAACAACAGGAAGTCGCAAGTTTATCACCAGAGTATGGCAGATATTATAAAGAGAATTAAGAAAGCGAGCGAATTAATGATAGATGCCATGTCCAGAATGAACTTATTACAAAAACCCAGTAATTTGATCGGCGAAGATATGATGCCTGAAACCATATCGGCCGTAAAGCGGATGATGAATGCAGCATAAACAGTACCCCTCACATCACAAAACTATCAAAAAAGATATGGGATTTTTCACCTTTTGAAAATTGAGACAGGTTTGAGATGCCCAGAAAGCCTAAACTTTTGAAAAAAGGGGTCATAAGGCTTTACCAGAGAACGGCTCACCTGAGCGATTCTGCGGCGTCTTAGCTATAAATCCAGTGTTTTAAACGTTTTCAAACAATCTACGGTGGTCTGCATGAAAAAAGACGGTCTGACCATGGAGCAAAGAATCAAAAAAGAGATTGCAGAAAAAAGTACGGTGATCCACCGCGTTTTTAAGATTGTTGACCATGACGGCGATGCCGAGCGCGGTGAGATTTTATATGTGGGGCGTGACCGGCAGAAAGCCCGGCAAGTTTATCACTCGGTGATATGAAAGCCGGGCGAGGTGGTGTGTTCTGATGTGGTATTTGATGCAGGCGGTAGTGACTTCCAGGCAGATATGATTGTCCCCACGTTCAGCGAATGGTCGGGTTGGTGACATTCCAGTTGCCGGAATTGTTTCTCACCTGTGACCGGACAGCGAGCGAACAGACCGATCAACGAGCAATCGAATGAATGGAAAATGGCCGGACAAACGAACGGACTATCCGGACGGATTTTGTACGGTTCATTTTACCATCGGACAATCAAGAAGGCAGTAAAACCATGACAGGATTGATTTTATAGCCGTACATTTTCTGTACGATAAATTCGTACGGTCGAACGAACCCGAACGGAAAAAAACAAACGTTCCGAACGGAAAACATTCATTAACCCGTTGAAGTATGTTTTGCGTGACCCTATGCACAGGCTATTCCATAAAATGAACATTGTAATGAAATGCGGCAGGACGACATGACACTGGCGGCGATTGCGGCGGCGGACAGGACGATGACCCGGAAAATGCGGCAGAGATTAAAGCAGCATTGAATAAACCTGTCCGATTCCAGCTCAGGGTATCAAAGTTATCGTTTCAGAAACTTGTGGCAGGTTTTCCATGGTACCCCTGACTGGAATTAATCTTCTTGCTTATTCGATTTTGTATTGTTACCTTCAAATTTTCCTTCCATATTGCATCATTTACCGTAATTTCAAACGAACGCCTAAACTTACAAAGGAGATTTCAGTGAAAAGACAAAACCTGATGTGGATATTTGTATGCTTTGCATTATCCTTTTTCACAGCGGATGTTTGGGCAATGCCGGTGCCGGATACCGGACAGAGCAAGTGTTACAATGCCACAGTCGAGATTCCTTGTCCTTCATCTGGGCAGCCATTTTACGGACAAGATGCTCAATTCAACATAAATCCGATGTCCTACACCAAGTTGGATGGCAGCGGCAATGCGCTGTCGGATTCGGCTACGTCGTGGGTTATGGTGAAGGATAATGTTACTGGCCTATTTTGGGAGATGAAAACTAATGATGGTACAATCCATGATTGGGGTGACACTTACGCTTGGTACTACATCGGAGACTTTATCAAAGCTTTGAATGATGCCCATTATGGCGGCTACAGCGACTGGCGGATGCCCACTATTAAGGAGTTGATATATATTGTTAATTACAGCATCTTCTCAGGGCCGACGATAGATACTGGATATTTTCCCACTACCCAACAGGGGGGGGTATTGGTCTTCTACTACCGATGCCTACGTTACGAACTATGCGTTTGGCGTGGACTTCCTCGACGGCATCAACAACTTCAATAAGAACGACAGTTTGTATGTTCGCGCTGTTCGTGGGGGACAGTCTGGGGTATTGGGTGATTCGGTTATTGGATCATTTGATGCTGAGGACAGCGTACCAATAAACGATGCTACAGCTTCTACCGGCGGTTATGCGGATAACGGCGATGGTACGGTGACAAATGAAACCACCGGTCTGATGTGGCAGAAGGAAACGCCAGAAAAAAAGACCTGGAAGCAGGCGTTGGCCTATTGTGAAGGGTTAACTCTTGGCGGCCATACAAGCTGGCGGTTGCCTACTATCAAAGAATTATTCAGCCTGGCGGATTACAGCCGGTACAATCCCGCGATCAATACGACTTACTTTCCCAATACGGTTTCGTCCTATTATTGGTCTTCTACTACCGACGCGAACGGTACGGACTATGCGTGGGGCGTGCATTTCGACAACGGCTACGACTTCCCCAACACTAAGGGCAGCAGTTTGTATGTCCGCGCCGTTCGGGGTGGACAGTCTGGGCCATTGGATCATCAGATTATTTCCGTAAGTCCAGCCAGCCGGTCTGTGGCTAAAGACACAGGCACCACCACATTCAGCGTTTCAAATACTGGAGTTGGAACCATGCCGTGGACAGCGGCAGTGACTTCAGGCGATAGTTGGCTTTGGATACCACCGGGAACCAGCGGAACAGATGCTGGAACCATCAATTGCAGCTTCACGGCCAATACCAGTACATCATCGCGTACTGGAACGATTCGGGTGACGGCACCTGGCGCAACCGGCAGTCCCAAAGATGTAACAGTGACACAAGCGAAACGAGTACCAAAGCCACAAACAGACTGTACGGCAACTTTAAATGAAAATTTCTCGCTACATATCCCCTATATTACCCATGGAACGCTTCTACTTTGGGCAGATTTTGTTTATGAGTACAATCCGATGTATCCGACGTTGATGTTTTTTAAAATGGTGGCCAATGCCATTATTATGACCAATCCTTCATATTCATGCGAAGCATCAACATTATCAGCCGATTTAAAAATCCATATTCCTGATGTTTTGTTTCCGGATAAAAGCAGTCGTTTGTGGATGGACTTTGAATACAGTCCAACTCTTTCCACCGATGGAAATACCTACTTTATTGTTACAAAATATGGAGTTGTTTCCAACTGATAATGTTTTCAGGATAGTATTTTGGCAATTAGTGAGTTCTCCAAACATCAAAGCATCAATTAAAATGCGTTAACAGTCATCCTTTACCTCTTCCCGTGGGGTCATGCGTACCCACGGGGAGATTCAATTGCATCCTTCCGCCCCCTTCATCAAACCAATCAATCTGAATGTTAACTTCTATATTAAAGTTAACATTAGCCAAAATCAATTAAGCATAATCATATCAAATAGTAAATGGTGATTTTCCTGACAATTGATTTGGGTGCGGCTCTTTTGCAACAACGACAAAATAGTTAGAATGAATAGTTCATAGTTGATTACACCTTCTCTATTATGTTACTTGATTACTTTCAGATGAGCGCGTTTGCGATTTGGATGTGAAATAGTGGTGGGT
>CAIMCT010000105.1 GCA_903839535.1 uncultured Desulfobacteraceae bacterium | reverse complement strand
ATACTAATATACTAATATACTAATATACTAATATAGTATAAATTACTCATTCAATAGTAAATAATTACTACTTTTTACTTGACAAATGAAAAATAGTGATTAAGTTTATTTATAGATAACAATCTTATAACAATATTCTGATTGCTAATACTTACATTTAATAGAAATAGTGTTTAGCTTCACCCTTGCGAGACCTTACCACTTCAAAGTGGTTCCAATTAAGGGTTGGAAAGGACTATGACAGATAGGATAAATTACGATACTCACCATATCATATCTCCACAATCCCCTTTATTCGGGGCATTCCTTATTCTTTCATTTTCCAATTTACTACAATTTTATTTGATGGCAATAGACGGTCAGTAAGACATATACCGTTGTTGTTTTCTCATTTTTATGCTTTTACGCCCGTCGAATAAAACGCTGGCAGTGGCTGGGCACGCCAAACCAACAAACAACTTAGGTTTCCGTTACCTTAAAACGGGGGAAGGAAAATGACTGACCAAATAATTTACAACACCCCTACACTTGTGCTCCCCTATTCCCAAGAACATTGGGACCTTTCGCAGTCCTTCAACATTATCAAAGATGACAATAACTGGCTTGAAGATGCCCTTCCATTGGACATTTACAATTCAAATTCAAAACGCCTTCGGGGGCTGATAGATAGCCTCTTTACCGAAGTTGAACTCATCATACCCATCCACAGTCGCCACCGATATAAGGAAGTCCTGAAAATGGTCATTATCAATCTATGGCACGCCCATTTCCTTGGGAAGCCGATAATGTATTCCCGCGACACGGCTTATTATTCTCGAAACTCACGCTACGGCAAACTCTTCATCAAATATGACAGGCTAATTCCAGTAATTGATACACTTGAAACACTTGGATACATCCAACAGAAATGCGGGTTTTGGGACGATAAAAAAAAGTTAGGGCGAATTACTCGGATGTGGTCAACATTCAAGCTATGGAAACAGTTCCGTGTTTATAACCTCAATCAACATGGATTTTATAGTATAGCGAGAACAGAGAATGTCATTATTCTACGAGACGGTGAGAAGCACAATAAAGAGATGAACTTTGTAATGAACCCTGATATTCGCTGTCTTGTGGACGACCTGGAACACTATAATAAATTTGTTGAAGAGCATAGTATCACTGTAAATCTCAATAAGGAGGTTCAAATCACTACAGAATTCCTATCTAATACCTTACATAAATCATTACTCAAACATACTATAGAAGTGGAATTACTTAAACTCTCTACAAGAATTGGGAATCCTAACTCTACTAACAATATTCATAGACCACTTATACAACAATTCAGTAGTGATAGTCTATATACGACTATCACTACTAACCAACATATCATTCCTTACCATACGTTATATAATACTACTACCATGACTCAAAGGTTTCTGCCTGATTACATGATATACTTTGGTTTCCGCGATGTGGACAGATCCACGGATATGCTAACCAATTTCTTGACTGACCTATCCCTTTCTATTTCAATGGACCCCAAGAGGGAAAGGCAAAAAGAGCGATTGAAAGAAAAATACCCTCTGGGTGACATTGGTATTGACCGCCTGGTTCTCCGTCTAGTCTATGAATACATTCATCGTGTATTTAATCGAAAATCCTTCAAATTAGGTGGTCGTGGCTATGGTGCCATCCATCAACGTCTGCCCAAAAACCTGCGACCGTACATCCACATCAATGGTCAACCGACCGTAGAATCGGATTACTCAGCTTACCACATTCGTATGCTTTATCACATGGAAGGTATTGATTACTCAGATGACCCGTATCTGGTTTGTGAAGGTCCAGAGATGAGAGCCACTTACAAGGCGGTTGGGCTGGTGGCTATCAATGCTGAAAATGTTGGCAAAGCATATGGAGGTATCTTTGATGAATTGAAAAGTAGGGGCATTCCTTTGCCCGCAGGGAAAAAACCGATTACTCGGCTTGTCAATCGCTTCAAAGATGCACACCCACGCATCGCAAAATACATCTGTGCGGACATGGGTGTACATTTGATGAACATCGACAGCAGGATAATGAATAATATTTTGATGAAATTGATGGACAGGGGAATTTTGGGATTGAGTGTCTTTGACAGTGTTATTGTCGCTGAACAGCATCAAGATTTTCTGCGTGAAATAATGGTGGAAGAATATAAGAAAGAGATGGGATTTGAACCCATCATTGATTAGATTAAGAAATCATAGTGTTCCTTCATTGGAACAGGCAGCACAGGGCGGCATATCAATTTTTCAAGCCGTGCAAGCCTGGCGAGTACCATCTCGTAAAACTGGCTGACTGGTTTGATGCCAGCAAATATCGGAGCCGAAGGAGAAACACCTATCAGCTCCAAAGGGTCATTGAAGTGATACGAGCAGGTTTTGTCGGTACATTAAATTACTTTATGCTGTTGGACCGAACAAAGCAAGACCTCTGCTATATCAATATTTATGGAGGACTAAACAATAATGGACGGAAAGGAAGACTTATGGGAAAATGAAAATTGGACACAAAATGAAGTAGCAAAGTATTTTAGGGTTGTTCCAGGTACGATAAAGAATTGGAGGGACCGAGGTCTACTTCGATATTGGCAAGCCCCTGGTTCATCCTCGGTATTGTTTTACCGCGATGACATCAGGGATTTTAGAGACAAACACACTATTGCAAAGAAAGGGCAGGATAAACCGAAGGCTGAAATCAATAAGGTAAAGCCATCTGTATCGTCCGAGAAAAAGACATGGAGGATATAGCATGGCAAAGAACATCAACCACCATTTGTATCAAGACAAGGATAGTGGGGTTTGGTATTTTCAGAAAAAAGTGCGGGGGCGTGAAAAACCCTATAAACTTTCACTGGAAACCACAACCAAGCTAGAGGCAAGGCGTAAACGTGATGAATACTTGAAACAGATTGACCAACAGGGATTCATTACAGCGATTGATGCGGTTCTAGCACCAGAAACTGTGGTGTTTGGGGAAGTTGCTGTGAAATGGGCGGACATCGTGAAAACACAAATTGCGGAAACCACATTTTGGAATTACCAGAAGGCAATGAATAAGCATGTTCTGCCCGTTTTCGGAAACAATCACATTGATGCCATTACCAGCCTCGAAATAGAAACTTTTATCAGCCACCTTACTTGTGGCAGTAAGACCAAGCAAAACATTTTGACACCGTTCAGGCTTGTGATGAAATTCGCCAAAAAACACAAAATTATCCAGAGCAACCCCTTTATGGACGTTGATCCTATCAAAAAGACGAAAAGCACACAGAAAAGACCTCTTATGATAGATGAAATCCATCAATTTGTTCAAGCCGTGGATGAGTTTTGGAAGCCGTTATTTATTCTTATGTTCTTTTCAGGCATCCGTGTTGCGGAAGTATCGGCATTGAAATGGAAGCACATCGATTTTGTAAAGGGTTCGGTAAAGATACGACAAAATTTGGTCCGCCTTAAAGGGGGGGAGATTGTCTATAAAGCGCCGAAGACCGAGAGTTCCATCAGAGACGTAAAAATTCCTGAATTTATAGTGGAATCCTTGCGGGAACAGCAAAAATGGACGTGGAAAGGTAATGGGGACGACCTTGTCTTTCTGAACAAGCAGGGACATCCAATCCATCGGCATACCATCAATCGATGCGTAATCAGTCCAACCCTGAAAAAGTTGGGTATTACAACCCCCATCAGCATTAAGGACACCAGGTCATCATTTATTACCAATGCCATCGACAACAATGAGCGGATGAGCTACATCCAGAAGCAGGTCGGACACACAACAACGAGAATGATTGTGGATCATTATTACAGGCATGTGCCAGCCCCGGATGATGGAGCCAAACTTGAAAATGCTTGGAATTCTACCAGTATTCTACCAGAGCAAGGTGGCGAGAAAATGTAAGTATTTGAAATAACAACATAAAAATGGTGGAGGCGGCGGGAGTTGAACCCGCGTCCGAAAACTTTCCGCTTTGACATCTACATACATATCCTGAAGTTTGATTGTCACCACTTACGGCTCCTTCAGGCTGGATCCTTAAGCAGTTATCCCGATATTAATTTCGCCGGCTTTGAATCAGGCGTACAGAAGCCAACTATCCCGCTGTTGACGCCCTTATCGGATCCGCAGGAGTAATCCGACAGAACGGTAGCCTAAGCGGCTACAGCGTAGTTATAATCGTCTGCGATTATATTTATTCCCGTCGTTTAACGAGCAGGCAGGAGCTCGGTATGCAGCCAAAGTTTCAATATCCCCGTCGAAGCCGTTACGCCCCCATTTGCGGTGATGATGGTAAAGAACAATTCTAACCTGATAATATAACAAGCGTGCTGGGTTGTCAATGGTGTATGAATGACAATCTACCTTTGAGATCTGTCAAAATCCCGCTGTGCATCCCGTTTTTTAATGGTTTCCCTTTTGTCGTACAGGTGCTTGCCTTTTGCCAGCGCAATCTTGACTTTGACCTTGCCATTTACAAAATAGACCTGAAGTGGAATAAGTGACAGCCCCTTTTCGTTGACTTTACTGTAAAGCTTTTCGATTTCACGCTTGTGAAGCAGCAGTTTGCGGACCCGCAGCGGATCATGGTTTTCATAGTAGGCAAAGGCATAAACGCCAATATGCATTTGATAGAGAAATACCTCATCGTTCTGAATCTTGGCATACGCGTCCTTGATATTGACCTTGCCATTTCTCATGGACTTGACTTCGGTGCCTTTCAGGACGATCCCGGCCTCGTATTCATCTTCGATGAAGTAATTGAACCTGGCTTTTCGGTTGTCTGCAATATGTTTTTTATGTTGAGTGCTGGATTGCATGGATATCGTCGTATGGGTTCTGGCTGTTTTATTCGGCAGCGTTATATCTTTTGATGAGAAACTTTACATGATCATTTTACATTCTATCGTATATGTAAAAAGAATTCAAGAGGAAGGGAGGATTTCCTTTCACAATCCATATATTTTCAGGCAAGAAGTCTCTGCTCTCCGCAAAATATATACAGACCGGTTTTTGGGGCCAAGCATGCCACTGTCATGTTGAGTCGTGAGGCCAGGTTCACCGCAAGCGAGGTCGGCCGGGATACGGCAAGAATGATGGGAATTTTGGCGCGGGCAGCTTTTTGAACCAGTTCGTAACTGATCCTGGAGGACAGAACCAGCCCTCTCGCACTCGAAAGAACATGATTCAGGAATAATTTGCCGATGGCCTTATCCACAGCATTATGGCGGCCCACATCCTCGGCGGAAGACAGCACATCGGTGTTGGCGTCGATTATAAGGGCGGCATGGGTGGCCCGGGTTTTCGTGCGAAGTGGCTGATGCCTGGAAAAATCTTCGAAACCGGAGACTGCACGCTTGATGGTAAATCGTGTGTCGTCAATAATGGGCGTGATGGCCGTCAATATATCCTGTACTAATTCTTTTCCGCAGATGCCACAACTGGTCTGGCTGATGAAACTGCGCCGATCCATGTACCCGGCAATTTTCCGCCGCTGCTTTTCTGTGAGTGTCACCGTGACAACATTGCTGTCCAAGCCGTCGCAACAGGCAATGGCTGTAATGTCCTCCGGAACATCCGCGATTCCCTCGGTCAGGCAGAACCCGGCGGCATGGGCGATTTCATCCCCTGGAGTTCGCATAACCACAGAATACGGCTTGCCGTCAATCCGGATCGAAAGTGGCTCCTCCCCGACAAGATCAACAGAAACAGATTGAATTTTATCGCCATCTTTGTGTATGACGGCGACCTCTGAAAATGAATTCATGGCATGACTCCGTTATCGAAATGTATTTCCAATTTCCATGCTTTTCAGCGCAATGAAGCATGAAAGTTTTATAATAAAAAGATGCCAGGATTGCAAGTCAGGTTGCGCAACCCCAAACAACAGAGATTGTTGGTGTCAATCGGTGTCATTAAACTCCCCATCGGTTATGCCTTGGCATACCGCATGCCCTGCCCTTACACCCCATCTTTATAACATTTTTTTCGTTTCTGTCACAGAAAAATCTTGACATTATTCACAAATAGATTAAAAATTGGGGATTTTAAAACGTCCATTATTTGTTGTTTCAAGGAGGGTCAAGGATATGTACGCTGTAGTTGCAACTGGCGGAAAACAATACAGGGTTCAGACGGGTGAAACACTGAGAATTGAGAAAATTCCAGGTGAAGTCGGGTCGTCTGTGGCTTTTGATCAGATACTTCTCTATTCGGATGGTGAAAATCTTTCCGTGGGCAGACCGGTTCTTGAGAACGCGAAAGTCAATGCGTTTATTGTGGAACAGGATCGAGGGAATAAAATCATCGTATTTAAATTCAAACGCCGAAAAGGTTATCGCAAAAAACAAGGTCATCGTCAAGATTATACAGCCGTGAAAATTGAGAGCATTGAGGTCTGAACCCGGAATTTGTCGGGTTTGAGCGAGTTGTACTTGATGCCAGAATATTTTTTGGCGTAAAAAATAAATTCAGGTGACATGGAGAGTTCAGGATATGGCACATAAAAAAGCAGGCGGCAGTTCAAGAAATGGTCGTGACAGTAATGCCCAGCGCAGAGGCGTTAAATGTTTTGGCGGTGAAATAGTTCGAGCTGGAAACATTTTGGTTCGCCAGGTTGGAACCAAGATACATCCGGGCAACAATGTGGGTTTGGGAAAGGATTATACGCTTTTCGCCACGTTGGATGGCATTGTCAAATACGAACGGTACGGTCGTACCCGTAAAAAAGTAAGCGTTTATGCCGAGTGAAATTCATAGATGAAGCGAATATAACGGTTGAGTCTGGCAAAGGCGGCAGCGGCTGCGTCAGTTTCCGGCGAGAGAAGTTCATTCCCAAAGGTGGCCCGGATGGCGGTAGCGGAGGAAGAGGCGGGGACATTATCCTGGTAACGTCATCCCGGAAACGCACGCTTTATGATTTTAATTACAAAAAAGTCTTCAAGGCTCAAAACGGATCAGGCGGCGAAGGAAACCAGAGAACCGGAAAAGACGGCGATGACCTGATCATTGAAATTCCTCCCGGCACCGTGGTCGTCAATGCTGATACTGGCGAACCCATCAAGGACTTTGTCAACCCCGATGAAACCTTTGTTCTGGCAAAAGGCGGAAGGGGGGGGCAGGGAAATACTCACTTCAAAACCTCAACGCATCAAACCCCGCGGTTTGCACAGCCAGGTGAACCTGCCGAGACGTTTAACATTCGCCTGGAACTGAAGCTGATCGCAGATGTTGGTCTGGTCGGACTTCCAAATGCCGGAAAGTCCACGCTGATCTCCGTGATTTCTTCTGCACGTCCCAAAATAGGTGCTTATCCTTTCACCACACTGATCCCGAATCTTGGTGTCGTTAAACCCCGCTGGGGAGGAGAGGCGTTTGTGGTTGCCGATATTCCGGGCTTGATTGAAGGGGCTCATGCAGGTGCAGGGCTCGGCATTCAATTTTTAAGGCATGTCGAGCGTACCCGTTTCCTGGTTCACATGATTGATGTTTCCTCGATTGATATAGATGATCCGCTCAGAGATTATGAGACTATAAATCGCGAGCTGACCTTATACAGCGAAGAGCTAAGTCATAAGCCACAGATCGTTGTACTCAGCAAGATGGATCTTACCGGGGCTGAAGAGGCTGCGGACAGTTTTCAGAAGGCCATTGAATCGCATCTGGTCCAAATATCTCCCAAAATATATTTGGGTCGGATATCCGCCGCGACCGGATCGGGTATCGACGATTTGATATCAACCATCGTTAGCTTTCTGGACGCAACTGATGAAAACCGACAGGAAAACGAGTTTTGACAATGCTAAAAGGGTGATCGTCAAGGTAGGCAGCAATGTGCTTACCGAGGATAGCGGTCTGGACCTGAAAGTTGTCCGGTCAATCAGCCGCCAGATCTGCAGGCTGATAGACCGGGGACTGGAAGTCATTCTGGTAACATCCGGCGCCATGTCCGCCGGCCTTCGCAAAATCGGTCTTGCCAAAAGGCCCGACGAAATTCCCAAACGCCAGGCAGTCTCGGCAGTGGGACAGGCCAGTCTCATCATGGAATATGAAAATGCGTTTGAGCGGTATGGAAACAAGGTCGCCCAGATATTGCTGACCAGCGATGACCTGAATAACCGCAAGCGCTATCTGAATGCCAGAAATACCCTTTATACTTTGCTTTCCTGGCAGGTGGTTCCAATCATCAACGAGAATGATACGATTGCCATAGAATCCATCAAATTTGGCGACAATGACAATCTGGCAGCCATGATTGCGTTGCTGATGGATGCTGATATCCTGATCATACTGTCTGATATTGACGGCCTGTATGCCAAAGACCCCCGTTCCAATCCCGATGCTGAACTGATCCCGACGGTAACGACATTTAGAAAGAGCCTGGAGAAGGTTGCAGGCGATCTTCCGGGGTCATTGGGAACCGGCGGAATGCTTAGCAAGATCAAGGCTGCAAAAAAGGTAACGGCTGCGGGTGTTCCCATGGTGATAGCCAATGGCAATGTTCCGGACATTCTAGAAAAACTTTTTGATGGCGGAGCCTACGGCACTTTTTTTGTTCCCCAGGCCGAACGGCTGCCCAGTCGAAAATGCTGGATCGGCTATTCCCTTAAACCCGAAGGCGTTATCGTTATCGATCAGGGCGCGGCAACAGCCGTCCTCAAACGGGGAAAGAGCCTTCTCTCCAGTGGCATCGTCGGTATTGAAGGTGAGTTTGGAATTGGCGCGCCTGTGGAGTTTAAAACTGCGGAAAGCGACATTCTGGGTACTGGACTTGTGAACTACAGCGCCGTGGACATTCGAAAAATCATGGGGCTTCAGTCCCGCCAGATTCAGGAACGACTGGGGGAAAAACCTTTTGATGAAGTCATTCACAGGGACAATCTTGTAATTACAATGGAATCCGGAGGAATACATGACTGTTGAATCCATAGTTAGCGACATGGCCAAGGCTGCAAAGGTAGCCTCGCGGGAAATGGCCAAGTGCCCGACTCTTCAGAAAAACGCCATGCTGCTGAAGCTGGCGGATCTGATTCAGGAAAATGCCATTAACATTCAGCAGGAAAACGCCAGAGATGTTATTGAGGCTGAAAAATCTGGTCTTTCCGCTGCCATGATAGACCGTCTGACCATAACGGATGCCACGATTCAGTCCATGATGGGCGGGCTTCGGGAGGTGGCTGCACTGGAAGACCCGGTGGGAGCATCCATCCGAAGCTTTCGCAGGCCCAACGGCCTGGAGGTTTCGCGTGTGCGGATTCCACTCGGGGTCATCGGCATCATATATGAGTCCAGACCCAATGTCACTATTGATGCGGCGGCCCTCTGCCTGAAATCGGGAAATGCCGTAATCCTTCGAGGCGGCTCCGAAGCCCATAACTCGAACCAGGTTCTGGCCGCGCTCATTGCCCGGGCTCTTTTGGAAACCGGTCTGCCAGGGGAGTCCGCCCAGGTCATTCCGGTAAGAGACCGAAGCGCCGTAACCACGCTGCTGCAACAGGAAGAATGGATTGATCTGATTATTCCCCGTGGGGGCGAAAGCCTGATCCGTTTTGTTGTCGAGAATTCCAGAATCCCTGTTCTGAAGCATTACAAGGGCGTATGCCATGTGTATGTGGACAAAGGGGCGGATTTTGACATGGCTGAAAAGATCTGCTTCAACGCAAAGGTTCAGCGACCGGGCGTCTGCAATGCCATGGAAACCCTTCTCGTTCATGAAAATGCGGCTCCTGATTTTTTACCTCAAGTGGCGAAAAAACTGACATCTGCCGGTGTCGAGCTTCGCGGATGCCAGAAGACCTGCCGAATTCTTCCCCAGGCCAAAATGGCGACCGAGGCGGACTGGCCGGCTGAATATTTGAATCTGACACTGGCTGTTAAAGTTGTTTCCTGCATGGATGAGGCTATGAAGCATATCGCAGTGTATGGCTCCAGCCACACCGACGCAATTGTTACGCAGGATTATGAAAGAGCCAGGCGCTTTGTTCGGGAAGTTGACTCATCCGTGGTGCTGGTGAATGCATCAACACGCTTTAATGACGGTAACCAAATGGGTCTGGGAGCTGAAATCGGAATCAGCACCACCAAGCTCCATGCCTTTGGTCCGATGGGGCTGGAAGAGCTGACAACCACCAAATTCGTGGTGTTCGGGGATGGCCAGGTCAGGAGCTAAGAATTATGAATTATGAATTAAACATACCAGTGATTCCCATTCGTAATTCATAATTCATAATTCATAATTTATGAAAGGATGTTCATGCGGATCGGGCTGTTCGGAGGCACATTTAATCCGGTTCATTTCGGGCATTTGCGGACAGTTCTGGAGGTCAGGGAGCGGTTTGCTCTGGACCGGGTATATCTGATCCCATCCGCTATTCCGCCGCATAAATCGGAAGTTGGCATCGCCAGCCCATTGGACCGTCTGGAAATGATTCGACAGGCTGTAGCCGATGATTCCGCTTTTGTGGTATCGAATGTGGAGCTGATGCGCGCCGGTCCGTCTTACACGATTGATACCCTGTCGTTTTTTGCAGAAGTTTTTACGGAAACGGACCCGCATTTTTTGATTGTCGGCCTGGATGCCTTTCTGGAAATTCACACATGGAAAGACTTCATGGGAATCATGACCAGGATCCCATTAATTGTTATGGGGAGGCCCGGGGCATACAGCCAGGGGCGGTTTGCGGACATGCCCTTGGCTGTGGCCGATTACCTCGACAGGCTTGTGACCGGCTATCGATATGACCGGGAACAAGCAGTTTTTGTTCATCCTGAGTTTCAGCCAGTTTATCTGATTGGCGTGACATCTCTGGATATCTCATCCTCCGCCATTCGATCTCTGGTTCGCAGTGGCCGATCCATCCGGTTTCTGGTTCCGGAAACAGTATCCCATATTATTTCCAGTAAAGGACTTTATCAATGACCCAGCAGTTGCCTTTCGATCCTTCACTGGATCTTTTTATTCAAGCCGCCCAAGGGAAAAAAGCCCTTGACATTGTTGTCATGGATCTCCGGGGCAAGACCGCTATTACCGATTATTTCATCTTGTGCAGCGGTCGGTCCAGTCGTCAGGTCATGGCTATCGCCGATCATATTCAGACGGAGATGCGAGATAACCGAATCCGGCCTCTCGGAGTCGAAGGCATTGGCTCCGGGCATTGGATTCTCCTGGATTATGACAATGTCGTGATTCATGTGTTTTATGATCCGATTCGCAGATTCTATAACCTTGAAGGACTATGGGTGGATGTTCCCAGGATTCAGATCGCCAGTCCGCAAATTGAAATGAATGACTTTGAGGGAGATGATACCGATGACACATCGGATGTGCCTGCTCATGATTCTTGATGGCTGGGGAATTCGTGACAAGAGATCTTTTGGCCGCGATGACAATGCAGTTGAACTGGCGGATACACCCCATCTCAGGCGTTTGAAAAGCCACTATCCTCAAACCCAACTTAGGTGTTCGGGAGAGGCGGTGGGGCTTCCGGAGGGGGTGATGGGCAATTCCGAAGTCGGCCACATGAATATCGGGGCTGGCAGGATCGTCTATCAGGATTTGGTCCGGATTAACAAGGCGATTCGCGAAGGGGATTTTTTTGAAAATCCGACATTGAAAACCATCATGTCCCAGGTGGCAGGGGATATTTTGGACACCCGTTCCTCGCTGCATCTCATTGGTCTGGTTTCAGACGGCGGAGTTCACAGTGATATTCATCATCTGCTGGCTCTTCTGGACATGGCCAGAAAAAATGGATTGAAACGGGTATTTGTTCACGCCATTCTTGACGGCCGGGATACGTCCCCGGACAGTGGCGTTGAGTATATCAGAAAGCTCAGGGAGCATATCTGCCGCCATAATTTCGGGGATATCGCATCAATCTGCGGCCGTTTTTACGCCATGGACAGAGATAAGCGATGGGACAGAACTGAAATGGCTTATCGTCTTTATGCCGCTGGCGAAGGCCTTCATGAAAAAGATCCGGTGGAAGCCGTTCAAAAGGCATATAAACGCGGAGAAATGGATGAATTCGTCAAACCCATTGTATTGATCGATAAAGGTGATAACCCACTTGGAATTTTTCGGGATGGGGATGGCGTGATCTGCTTTAATTTTCGATCCGACCGGGTCCGCCAGATTACCCACGCCTTTAATGATGCGGAATTCCCTTATTTTAAGCGCCAGATTCCGCCGAGCCTCTGTGGTTATGTCTGTATGACGCAATACGATGAGACATTGCCACTGCCCGTTGCATTTGCACCTGTTAACTTGAAGGATATTCTGGGAGAAATCATTAGCCGGAGCAATCTGCACCAACTGCGGATTGCAGAAACGGAAAAATATGCGCATGTCACCTATTTTTTCAATGGTGGTGAGGAAAAACCATTCCCACTGGAGGATCGGTGCATGGTTCCATCTCCGAGAGACATCCCCACTTATGATTTGAAACCGGAAATGAGCGCCAGGTCCATAACAGAACTGCTGTTGACCCGATTGGATGAAACCGCGTACCAGTTGGTAGTGCTTAATTTCGCCAACATGGACATGGTGGGCCACACCGGATTTTTAGATGCAGCCATCCGGGCCTGTGAGACAGTGGATGAATGTGTGGGCCGAATCGTGGAAAAAGTTCAGGCTATGGGAGGCGTGGTGCTGATCACGGCGGACCATGGAAATGCAGAAACCATGATGGATGAAAATGGCCACCCTCACACCGCGCATACACTAAATCCGGTGCCATTGATTCTGGTGGATGATACGCGAAAGCAGGTGTGTCTCAGAGAGGGAGTGCTTGGCGATATTGCTCCCACGATTCTGGATATCATGGGCATTGAAAAGCCGGAGTTGATGACGGGGCAGTCGCTGATTATGTAGTGAACGACGCAGGGGTTCCCCCACCCCAACCCTCCCCCGCTGGGAGAGGGAGTACACAGGTAGAGCCGGCAGGATGCCGGCTCTACGGCGAAAGAATATGCATGTTCGCAGTATATGACCATTCACGATATGTCGTTCAGTATCTAAACACCGGCGACTTCCCGGTTGCAGTGCTTGCAATGAGTGGCTCTTTTTTTGACGATTTCGGCACAGAATGGGCATTCCCGTGTAAAAAAGCGCTCATGGATTCTTTGAACAGATGCATCCAGCTTTTCCTGAATAAGCTGATTTCCCACCTTGAGACTCCTCAACGGTTCAACGGCTTCCAGGTCTCCAATATCACCGATCATCTCGGCTGCTTTTAATCGGACACGGGATGGCTCCGTGGGGTCCAGAATTATTCTGAGAATCGTAGGCGAATCCTTGGCGACATAACAATCGGCCAGAATGGAAAATCCTCTTTTGGTGTTTTCTTTCAGCACTTCTTCCTGAGCCAGGACTTGACTATCAATGATCTGTCCTGTTCCGCCCACGGGGCTGAAGACTGGCATCAACTCGAACTGCTGGGTTCCAGGATAATTCATACACCGATAGGATGCGTGATGTGAATAATGTTCCATCAAGTTTTCCCAGCCATCTTTATAAAGCTTGCAATCGTCGTTGAAGCATAGAAATAAATACGGCGTTCCCCATCCCAGTCCGTCACCAACCGGAATCGGCGGTACTTCCCAGATGCTCATTTCTGTGTCGCAGTGTGGGCAGTGTGGTCTTTCCTGGGAAAGCACTTTTTCCAGTACCTGCTCTTTGGTCTCATACATTGAAATCATCCTCCGTTTAAGCTGACTTAAAGCTGTTGAACCGTGAATTTCTTCTTAAATCAGACATCCATTATCACCCGAAGATATGCACCGATTCATGCAGACAGGGAATCAAATTGGGTTATTTGTTCTGGTAATTACCACATGCTGTAAACTAAGCCCCTTTGTAGGGTTTGTCAATGAACAGGGGGAAAGTGTGGAAACTTCATAAAAAATCTTCATGGCAGCTCTGACTCTGTATTGATAAGTTGGCGATAACGTAGTATGCAATAACTAATTGGTTAACTTATATTGCAAGGAAACCGAACTGTAAACATAAAAAATGAACAAGTATATCTTTTGGCCAACAACTCATACAATCTCAACAGGAGGAAAATGTCATGGTTAGAACTGAAATCTCGTTATTCTTGCAAAACGTACCCGGAGAACTGGGCAAATTAACTTGTTTGCTGGCAAATGCCGGAATCAACATTGATGCCCTGACCATACAGGATGCATCCAGCTATGTGAAGGAGATTTTTCAGGCAAGAGGAAAGTCATTAAAGCGGATTGCCTCTGCTTCCAGCTACAACTCCATGCGAAAGGACTCCGCTGAACACGCATTGATACGCCTTCTGGTGAATAACACGGACAATGCCGTCGATTTGCTGTCTAAAAATGAATACCTGTTTGACGTTATGCCGGTGATCGCCGTTGAACTGGAGAACAAACCTGGAGAGATGGCCAGAATAACCACCAAATTCGGAGAAGAAGGAATCAACATTAACTATGTTTACGGTTCAGTTTCCTCGCCGGATGCCAAGTGCCTGTTTGTGTTTTGCCCGGAAGATATTGATAAGGCAGCGGCGATTTTCAAATAGCCATAAACAGCGGCTGACAATCCGGACGGCATCCGGCAAGGCCATTACCGTGATTCGGAGGTTAAGGATATGGCTTTGATGGGGGGGGGCGGGCTTCAGCAGAGTGCCAGTAATCTCTCCTGGCCCCCCTTTTACCAAAGGGGGATGCCCATATAATCATAGCAGTAAGGTGCCCAATATATATACTGCGAACTGGCATAATTTTACGTTTTTGATCCCCCACCCCAACCCTCCCCCGCTGGGAGAGGGAGTTTATGAAAAGCGCATATTATGCCAGTTCACAGTATATTTGGCGGATACACATAAGCCTGGACACTTTTAATCTCAAATACTTACGGGAGCAGCCAGTCTACATTGCCTATACAAGTGATAATTTCGGCATTTGAGTGATTAGCCGTGATGACCGTTGCGTGGGGAGGCATTTGTTGTTCCAATTCGCCTTGTGGACCATTTCCCTTCGCAGTGCAAGATATACCTATGGCAATTTGACACCTAAATCACTTGTCTTAATAGTTTCTCGCTACGCGAAAACCTATATGGTACCATGGATGATTCGGATCCTGAGGACCACGGTAATAAGAAGGATTACGATTTGACACCCTTGAATGTCCGTCATTCACTCCGGTCGTTGTGTAGCCGTTATACCAATTCCCTCCACGCATTCCACGGTAAGGTTTTCCATCAGGCATAACAGACCCCGAATCAGGTCCTTTGGGATTATCATAAGGACTGATGCTGTAATAATTATTTCCGTACCAGTCGTTCACAAACTCCCAAACATTTCCTGCCATATCGTAAAGACCGAATGAATTAGCACCATCGGATGTCTGATAGGATGAAGCACTTCCGGGCCAGTTGTATTCTGACTTCAACCGGAGTTGTCCATTATAAAAACCGACCGGAGTTATCCATGGATAGGTAGAAGGAGACATCCCTTCGTAAGGATCTTTTGAATCAGGCCAGTTTGCCTTTGTAATGTTTTGATCATTACCCCACGGATAATTGTAGTATGGTGCATACTGTCCACCACGCGCCGCATACTCCCATTCTGCTTCGGTGGGGAGCCGGTAGCCATTTTTCGTAAAGTCGCAAACATACGTTTTGAGATTGTAGCATTCCTGTAACCCGTTCTGCAAACTCTGCCAATTGCAATAAGCTGCGGCTCCGCACCACATTACTCCGACTACCGGATGGTTTGCCCTGAAATCCGCAATCGAAAAGGATTTTCCGTCAAAACCGATGCTGTAATAAAAAGCATACTGGTTAGTGTAGTAATAAACTTCATTGCCGCCAATACCATAAACAATGTTGTTACATACTTCGATCAACCCTTTTGATAACGAGTCGTTCAGGAAGCTGAGAAATTGTTTGTTGGTTGTGTGGGTTGTTGACATATAGAATGAGTTGACTTTGACTTTATGAATTGGTGACTCGTCACTTGGATGACTTGGGTCAACAAATCCTAAATGGTCACCCATTTCATATTCTCCACCTGGCAATCTTACTTCCGAATATGATGTTGAAAATGTGGAAGTATCCATTTTCCAATACAGCCCCGAAGAATCATTCGGATAGGCAGCGTGATTCAGAACAAACGCACAAGCGACATCATGGTAATCGGCACAGGAAATTTTAAAAGCCAGATCATTTCCGACACGAATACAATTATCGCCGGATTGAATCTGTCCGAATGCGGCAATATCTAATTTCCAATAAAATCCGGCATCATCTGGGGAAAAAATAAGCGGAGTCTGATATGTTGCGCCCTGATATTCAGCGCAGATATTGAGTTTAAGATCATCTCCCACTGTTATGCAGCCCGCCATAAGATTGCCCGGATTCACTATCACCATGATTATCAAAATAAAAATCACCACAATAAAATTTCGTTTCATAATGCCTCCGTTGCTGAAATGTCAGAGAAGCCGTTGACCGTTCACCGTCAACGGTCAACGGCTTACTCCATTTCCCCAAAAAAATATCTGTTATTCAGACACTTCGAAACAGACGAAATAAGTTGTTTCCTCATTTTACAATTTCCTTTTTTCAACATAATCACCAGGCATCATATCTTTCCCAACAAATGCTGGATAATCAACAGGATACTTATAAACTCTGAAGACCGAATTCATTGTTTCACTCGTACGGGCAGGATCTGCCGGAGGTAAATCGCCTTGCGTCAGTGGTCCGTTCTGATCAATTGGATTGATATACTTCCAAACGATTTCACCGGCTGAAGTAACTTCGATAAATAAGCCCAGAGTGCCGGAACAGATGATCGTATTTCCATTCGGCAAACGTTGCGCCCCTGAGATATTTTCCGAGTACATTGGATTTGTCGTATCCCCTTTATATGTCCATGTAAAATTTTTAGGACCGAATGCAGAGCCGGAAACAAGTGTATAATTACCATCCGCATCAACCGCAGGTGTGAATTCATCAACAGAAGAGTAATCCCCTCTGCCCAAGCCGTTATTGAAGCAAGTCATATTTCCGGCGCCGGGATATCCAGGTCGCACCCATTCCACATCATGCTGTTCAAAATATCTTTGATCGCTCAACGTACCGGCTCTGTACGCCATAGGATTTCCCCAGCGGTAGAGAAGATCACCGCCTTTTCCTCTTTTGCCTCCGGTGTGTTCTTTTGCCTCTGCTGTTGTCGTACTATGATCTATGATCCAAACCTCACTGTTTCCTCTTACACTGAGAGCTATCTGATCAAAATCAGGATTATAATCAATTGAGTTCATGTGATTCCAGAAAGCAGGAAGATTTCTCTGATCGCCGGCGGTGTCAATTAACTCAGGATGAGATTTTACTACTCCGTAATTCGCTTTTATAGCATCATAATCCTGAATCAGATGATCCCATGTATGCCATTCCCAAACTACCTTTCCTCCGACTGGTTTTGTCGGTTGTATTTCAACTACATAATCAGGAAGCATCATTCCTTTTTGGGCTATATCCGGCTGAAGCTTATTCGGATTGAATCCCGCAGCTATAACCTCTGTGTATGTTTTTTTCTCAATAACCAGCATGATAACATTTCCGTTCGGTAGAATTCTGATATCATGATGCTGCATGTAGGTGTCTGTTGAAAAATCCAATTCCCATACAAGGTTATCATCCCAATCATATTCTTCGATTCTTCCTCCCTCACCGCCGCCGCTGCTGAGTTTCCCTTTGGTCATGCAGGTGCGGAGTAAATGTCCGTTCTCAAGAAGATAAACCGACTGTCCCGGTGGATACTTGCTTGCTGTCCATTGGTGGACAATTCTACCTTCATTGTTAATCAGGTACGTCATTGTGTTCTGCTTGGGTGCGAACAAGGTATAACCTGGAAATGCCTTGCTGTTATTCAACATCAGACCGACAGTTCTGGCGGTTCCCGGATCATAAGGATAAACTGTTGAAAATGTGGAAGTATCCATTTTCCAATACAGTCCTGAAGAATCATTCGGATATGCGGCATGATTCAGAACAAATGCATAACCAACGCCCTGATAATCGGCACAGGAAAATTTGAAAGCCATATCATTTTCGACAGGGATACAGTTGTCGCCGGATTGAATCTGTCCGAATCCGGCAGTATCTACTTTCCAATAAAATCTGGTATCATGTGGTGAAAAAATAAGCGGAGTCTGATATGTTGCGCCCTGATATTCCGCGCAGATGTTGAGTTTCAGATCATCTCCCACTGTTATGCAGCCCGCGATAAGGTTGCCCGGACTGACCATCTCCATAATCGTCAGAATGAAAATCGCCGTGATAAAATTTCGTTTCATAATGCCTCCGTTGCTGAAATTTTTGTCTCTTCTGAGGACTAGGTCTGAAAAACATGACAGTCATCAGAGTTGAGTGCAATATAACACCTGATTGTGGAAAAATTATGGAGGAATTGTAGGGAGGCTGTGGAGATTGGCGACAATTCGTATTTCGAAAAATCGTATTCTCTCTGTAATGTCGGGAAAGCAGAATCGGAATTGCCGATATGTTCTGTCTGATCCTCAGGAATCCGCATCCGGTTCTTCAGGAAGTGCGAACATAATTTTACTTTTCTGACTAACATTTCAAATTATATATTTATGCATGAATCATGCCATAGTTAGAAATTCAGATCAATACAAATTTTCGGCATCCTTCATTTCCTTGTTGACACTTTCAAATCATTATGACTGATTTCCCCCTTTAGAAAAGGGGGATTAAGGGGGATTTGAAAACGGGAATAAGCTACCAACAACCACTAAATCCCCCCTGGCCCCCCTTTTCAAAGGGGGGAATCGTTATCAGTAGGGGCTGGTTCGGAACCCGCCCCTACTGAAATGATGATCAAGGCCATTTGGGCTCATCAAAAAAAGTGTCAACTACTTTTGAGGTAATATGAAGGATGCCGATACTTATACTGCGAACTGGCATAATCTGCGCTTTTCATAAACTCCCTCTCCCAGCGGGGGAGGGTTGGGGTGGGGGACCAAAAACGTAAAATTATACCAGTTCGCAGTATAACCCCTAATACTTAATACTACTTTAATTCATATAGGAGATTTTAAATGAAGGAAGCGGTTATTGTCAGCGCGGTCAGAACCCCGCTGGGTAGTTTTAACGGATCACTGAACGCTATTGGGGCGACCGAGCTGGGAGCCATCGTTATTGAGGCCGCGATCACGCGGGCCAATATCGTCAAATCCGAAGTCAATGAGATCATCATGGGACAAGTACTTCCCTGCGGATATGGCCAGAATCCGGCCAAACAGGCTGCGGTAAGGGCCGGCATGCCCTGGGAAGTGGAATGCATCACAATCAATAAGGTTTGCGGATCTGCTTTAAAGGCTGTGATGCTGGCGGCCCATGCCATTCAGACCGGAGATGCCGACGTGGTGGTCGCAGGCGGCATGGAAAACATGAGCATGGCCCCGTACTATCTGGAAAAAGCCAGATTCGGTTATCGAATGGGACCGGGAAAGCTGGAAGACCACATGATTCATGATGGACTCTGGGACATCGTAAATGATTTTCACATGGGCATGTCCAACGAGCTGTGTTCTGAAAAATACAATATAACCCGTGAAGATCAGGACATATACGCCGCAGAATCCTACCGAAGGGCTATTGCCGCCATCTCTGTCGGCCGGTTTAAGGATGAAATCGTTCCGGTCCCGATTCCACAGAGAAAGGGAACCCCGATTTTCTTCAGCCAGGACGAATGTGCCATGGAAACCAGCCTGGAAAGCCTGTCCAAAATGAAAGGGGCTTTTAAAAAAAACGGTGTGGGAACCGCAGGAAATGCTTCGATCATCAGCGATGGGGCTGCAGCCGTTGTGGTCATGTCTCGCGAAAAGGCATCCGAGCTGGGCTGTGAAGTTCTGGCGACCATCGGGGCTCAGGCTTCTTATGGCATTGATATGAAATATGTGCTGGTCGCTCCGATTTGGGCCATTCCCAAATGCCTGAAGAAAGAGGGCATATCCAAAGACACCATTGATCTGTATGAAGTCAATGAAGCTTTCAGCGGCTCGACCGTAGCCGCGCTTCGGGAACTCAGCCTTGATCCCCAAAAAGTCAATGTAAACGGTGGCAGCGTAGCCCTTGGCCATCCCATCGGGGCCAGCGGGTGTCGACTGCTGGTAACCCTGCTGCATGAAATGATCAAACAGAACAAGAAAACCGGCCTGGTTTCTCTTTGCCTGGGCGGCGGCGAAGCGGTTGCCATGATAGTTAAACGATAACAATGTTGACCATTCACCGTGAAAGGTCAACGGTCAACGGCTGTAATTATACGGAGGAATTCTTTATGGATATTAAAACTTACGGTGTCATAGGCGCCGGTCAGATGGGAAATGGCATTGCACAGGTGGCGGCCATGAGCGGTCTTAGCGTCATCATGAACGATATAAAAGCGGAATTCGTTCAGAACGGAATGAACACAATCATCAAAAATTTAACCCGAAGTGTTGAAAAAGGCAAGATGACCGCCGCTGAAAAAGACGCTGTCCTGGCCCGGATTTCCCCGAGTACAGCGCTCAAGGACATGGCATCCGCCGACTTTATGGTAGAGGCTGCAACCGAGAATGAAACCCTAAAATTTCAGATATTCAAGCAGCTTGATGAGATTTGTCCTGTCCATGCAATCCTGGCGACCAACACATCCTCCATTCCAATTGGCAGAATCGCCGCACAAACAAAGAGGGCGGATAAAGTCATCGGAATGCACTTCATGAATCCTGTGCCGGTAATGAAGCTGGTTGAAGTCATTCGGGGTATCGCAACTTCAGATGAAACCTTTCAAACGACCTGGGATCTTTCGATAAAATTCGGCAAAACACCAGCTCTGGCTAACGACTATCCTGGCTTTATAGCAAACCGGATTCTGCTGCCCATGATCAACGAGGCTGTTTTTTGCCTTTATCACGGAGTTGGCACCCGCGAAGACATAGATACGGTAATGAAACTCGGAATGAACCACCCCATGGGGCCCTTGGCGCTTGCAGACCTCATCGGCCTGGATACCTGTTTGGCCATCATGGAAACCCTCTACAACGGATTCAAGGATTCCAAATATCGACCCTGCCCCTTGCTCCGTAAATATGTCGAGGCCGGATGGCTGGGCAAAAAAACTGGGCGCGGATTTTTTGAATATTAAATAAAAATAGAGGACCTTAATATAATGTGGAGGCATTATGCGGAAAAAAACAGAGGATTCAATCACCAGCGTCATCGGACAAAAAATCAAGAAAGTTCGCACAGATAAGAATATTACGCTGGATAGCATCGCCAATGAGACCGGTTTTTCCATTGATCATCTGAAGAAAATCGAATCTGGGAAAATTACTCCTCCGGTCGGGGCGCTGCTTCAGATTTCCCGAGCCCTGAAAATCGATTCTGGAACCCTGCTCAAGGAAGAGCCATCAAACCTCAAGGACCGAATCAAGGCATATACCAAACGAACCGATCACTATGCCTACACTACCCTGACTCCAGGGGCTGAAAACAAGCATTTGAAGGCATTCCTGGTGACCATTGATGCGTTTCAGGAGCATCTTGGCGTTGGATACCATCACGAGGGCGAAGAATTCGCGTATGTGCTGTCCGGAAAAATCGAGATCGTGGTGGGCGAACACGTCAATAAGCTGGAGACCGGGGATACCCTGCATTTTAACTCCGGCATTCAGCACAACCTGCGCAATTGCGGTGAAACCACTGCAGAGCTGATCGTGGTGGTGTACAGCCCCTGATACAACAGGTTGAGAGGAGACGGTATAAATGTCATATAAACTGACAGATGAACAACTCATGATTCAAGCCATGGTGCGGGAATTTTCCCGAAAGGTTGTGGCTCCGGAAGCAGCAGAGCGCGATCAGAACAAGGAATTTCCAGCTCAGATTTTAAAAAAGATGGGTGAGCTGGGGTTCATGGGCATGATGATTCCCCCGACTTACGGCGGCGAGGGCGCGGATACCATCAGCTATGTACTGGCGCTTTCAGAAATAGCCTATTCCTGCGCCTCAACGGCCGTGGTCATGTCGGTACACAATTCGATTGTCTGCGAGAGCATTTACCATTTTGGTAATGAGGATCAAAAACAGCGATACCTCAAACTCCTTGCCGCCGGAAAAATCATTGGCGCTTTTGCCCTGACAGAACCTCATGCCGGCTCCGATCCCGTGGCGCAGATCACCACTGCCGTTCGCGATGGGGATAGCTACGTCATCAATGGGGTCAAGCGATTCATTTCAACGGGTAAAAACGCCGGGCTGGTGATTGTCACCGCCAAAACTGATGAGACCCTTCGTCACAAAGGAATCAGCGCATTTATCATTCCCCGGAAAACCCAGGGCATGATTGTAGGAAGAACTGAGGATAAAATGGGGCTTCGCGCCTCGGACACCACGGATCTCATTTTTGAAGACTGCCGGATACCGGCGGAAAACCTGCTGGGTCAGGAAGGAGATGGCTTTAAAATCGTCATGAAGGGACTGGACAGCGGGCGCATCGGCATTGCAGCCCAGTCCATTGGAGTAGCGCAAGCGGCCATGGATGCCGCCGTCAAGTATGCCAAGGAAAGAGATCAGTTCGGCCAGAAAATCTGCAAATTCCAGGGGCTTCGCTGGATCATAGCAGACATGGCCACTGAAATCGAAGCAGCGCGCCAGCTCATGCTTTCGGCGGCATCCATGAAGGACCGGGGGGAAAAATATACGGCTCAGGCATCCATGGCCAAACTGTTTGCCTCCGAAATGGTCAACAGGGTCACCGGCAAAGCCCTTCAAATTCATGGTGGATACGGATTTATCAAGGATTATTCAGTGGAGCGCTTTTTTAGGGATGCGCGGGTATTTACGATCTACGAAGGTACTTCCGAAATTCAGCGCATCGTGATTTCGGATCATGTTCTGAAGGACAAACGGCTTCCCTGATGGCGTAAAGAAATGATGAATGATGAATAAGGAAAAGCCTGCAACAGATGATTCCCATTCATCACTCATCACTCATCACTCATCACTCATCACTCATCACTCATCACTCATCACT
>CAIMCT010000104.1 GCA_903839535.1 uncultured Desulfobacteraceae bacterium | reverse complement strand
ATGCAATTAACTCCATCCGATCCCTGATTGATGCGGTACGCCAGACACCATATCCCGTCTATCTGCTGATCGACGAATACGACAACTTCGCCAATGAAGTCATGATGGATATGTCGGAGGGTTTAAAAATCTACGAGTCGCTGGTTTATGAAAAAGGACCGCTGAAAACCCTGTTCAAGGCTGTGAAATCTCTTTCTGTCAGCACCGGCTTTGCCAGAACCTTTATAACCGGCGTATCTCCGGTAGTGTTGAGTGATATCACCAGCGGGTATAACATTGCTGAAGATATCTATCTGAATCCGCAATTCAACACCCTGTGCGGATTCAGGGAAGAGGAAGTTCAATCCACTCTTTCCAGTATCGCTGACAATTGTCAATTCGACAAGAATCAAGTAGCGCCCACTCTGAATATGATGCGAACCTGGTATAATGGATACCGGTTTGCCGCCGATGCCAGGGAACCGGTCTATAACCCCACTCTGGCTCTGTATTTCATGAAATACTTTCAGCAGACCTGTACCTGTCCCCGGAAGATGCTGGACGCAAATCTTTCTACTGACCGGGGTAAACTGGAATATTTTGCAGAACTCTCAGCCGGCAGTCAGATGCTTCTGGATATCATCAACAATGCGGAAAGCATTGTCATACCGGATGTGATTGACAGGTTCGGCATTAAGGAGATGCTTTCGGCTAACAGCAAGGATCAGGAATTTCTGGCCTCATATCTGTACTATTTTGGTGTTCTGACCCTGGAAGGGTTCTCTGATACCATGCAGATGGTGCTGAAAGTGCCCAATCTTGTCATGAAGGGCTTATATCTTGACAGGATAAAAACCGCGCTGCTGTCGGAGCCAGCCGTTCGCGATGCAGGTCGTATGGCTGCAGAAAAGCTCTATATGCACGGAGAAATGCAGCCATTGTGCGATTTTGTGGAACAGCGCTATTTCAAGGTATTTAACAACAGGGATTACCGCTGGGCCAACGAGTTGACGGTCAAGACAGCGTTTTTAACCTTGCTCTATAACGACATTTTGTATGTGATGGATTCAGAAAAAGAAATAAACAGGCGGTATGCGGATCTGACCATAATAAGAAGACCCGATATGGTGCAGGTTAAGGTTTTTGATCTACTGATTGAATTCAAGTTTGTATCCCTTGCAGATGCGGGGTTGAGTGGTGAAGATGCCGGCGGTCTTAGCCTTGATGCCCTGAAATCCGTCCCAACAATGGTTGAGAAGATGGCCGATGCCAGAATTCAGGTGGGTCAGTATGGAGAATCACTTAACCGGAAATATGGGAACCTGAATCTGAAATGCTATGCCGTAGTGTCTCTGGGTTATGAGCGTATCTGGTGGGAAGAGGTGACTGTCAAATAAAAAACACCAGCCAATAGGGGTTAAACCACGGGTTGAGCCGGTGCAAGTGTAGCAGTTTAATCCTGGCCCGTCTGGTTTGCTGTCAGACTGGAATAAGATTTGGTTGCTGGGCTAAACGTATATCCGGTTTTGGACGGCGTTGCCGTACCCGTGTAACCATCAGGTGCAGTTATGCTGTAATTGCCGCTGCTGTCGGTTGTTGCCGTTCCACCGCCGTTGCTGAAGGTAATCAATACATCGGAAACACCAGTGCCGGAAGAGATTTCTGCTCCATGCACTACTCCATTATGACCATTCACGCTTTCATCACTGGCACTCCCACTAAACGGATAATATGCCACCAGTCCATCGGTCAAATCTATTGCGAGAGTTGCATTTTTTCATGTGTTATCCCTTTCATTCATTCCTCCATGAAATCTGAGCTAAAATCCGATCTTACCATATTCCTATAATACAAGCTGGCAACGATAACACCTCATCCTGTGTCTTTTATCCACGCGTATCCACAATATATTGCGTTTAAAATATTAAGTTTTTGTAGGAATACTGAACAGTTGGCATATCAAAACTGCAAAAAAGCACACAAAATAACTGTCGTTCGGTATATCAACCCGCAATGGATGTCAATCAAAAAAACTGACATCAATGACTTATTCCCCCCCATGCTTTTCATTTCCAAAAGCACACCAACAGACCATAAAACACGGCTTTCCCGCAAACATTCTTCACTCCGGCTTTTTCCGCCTGAGGCGGCCGCACGCTTGAAATTCTGACATGCAAGATACACTCACGGTCATAACCGCTTTACATTTTCCCAACTGTTGGTTACAATCACCTCATATACTTCACAGACGGTTCACCATAAGGTGTGGCCAATGCCCTGTTGGCATAAACTGAAAACCCAGCCAGATTATGAATTTTTACTGTGTTTATAGTAGGCCACGACGTTTTTATCACAAAGCAGCTTAAAAGCCAAACAGGTAATTGATTTGTAATTTCTTCAAAATTCACAAACGGATGCAAAAATGGATGAAGCTGAAAATGGTATCGTTGTCAACAATCCCCATGACGGGCTTTTT
>CAIMCT010000103.1 GCA_903839535.1 uncultured Desulfobacteraceae bacterium | reverse complement strand
TAAGCTACTTTACTCTGGACGGGTTCAAAGCGTTGATCATGCTATGCAATTGCAGGCAATCTCTTAAAGCCAATGCTCGGAAGGGGAGAGTTGCGTTGCATTGGAGCTACCACACTGGATGAGTATCGAAAGTACATTGAAAAGGATGCGGCCCTGGAAAGACGGTTTCAGCCGGTTCTGGTCAAAGAACCTTCCGTGGAAGACTCCATTGCCATTCTCCGCGGCCTCAAGGAAAAATACGAGGTGCATCATGGGGTCCGGATCAAGGATTCCGCCATTGTGTCTGCGGTAACGCTGTCTCACAGGTATATTTCCGACCGGTTTCTTCCGGACAAGGCCATAGATCTGATGGATGAATGCGCATCCAAACTACGCATTGAAATCGACAGTATGCCCACGGAAATTGATGAAATCCAGAGGAAGATAATTCAGCTTGAAATCGAACGGGAAGCCTTGAAAAAAGAAACAGATGCTGTTTCCAAGGAGCGCCTGGAAAAGCTTGAAGCTGATTTAAGCCTTATGAAGGAAGATATCCTGACCATGAAGGTCCACTGGCAGAATGAAAAAGATATGATTCAAACCATTCGTAAAATAAAGGAGGAGCAGGAACTGCTGGGTACTGAGGAACAGCAGGCCCAGCGGGATGGGAACCTGGCGCGGGTAGCTGAAATTCGATACGGTAAAGCCATAGACCTTTCACGGAACTTGAATGCAGCCAATGAAAACCTGGCTCGGCTTCAGGAACACAGCAAGATGCTGAAGGAGGAAGTGGATGATGAAGACATCGCCGAGGTCGTTTCCAGATGGACCGGAATACCGGTCAGCAGAATGCTGGAAGGAGAGCGGGAAAAGCTGGTGAACATGGAGGACAGGCTCGGCCAAAGGGTGATCGGCCAACAAGAGGCCATTGAAGCTGTATCCAACGCTGTGCGACGAGCCAGATCCGGACTTCAGGATCCCAATCGTCCGATCGGGTCCTTTATTTTCATGGGCCCAACCGGTGTGGGAAAAACCGAGCTGGCCAAGGCTCTTGCCGAATTCATTTTCGACAGCGACCAGGCCATGGTGCGGATAGATATGTCGGAGTACATGGAGAAACACGCGGTTTCCCGGTTGATTGGAGCGCCTCCAGGTTATGTGGGATATGATCAGGGTGGATATCTGACCGAAGCAGTTCGCAGGCGACCCTATTCAGTTGTACTCTTTGATGAAATTGAAAAAGCGCATCCCGAAGTGTTCAACGTGCTTCTGCAGATTCTGGATGACGGCAGAATGACGGATGGGCAGGGCAGGACAGTTGACTTTAAAAACACCTTGATCATCATGACATCCAATGTCGGCAGCCAGTGGATTCTGGAACTGGACGAATCCCGGCGGGATGAAATGGAGCGCAGGGTTACCGAGGCATTGCGGGCCAGTTTCAAGCCAGAGTTCTTGAATAGGATTGATGAAACCATAATCTTCCGAAACTTGACATCCGATCAGATTCGAAGCATCGTGATGCTTCAGACTCAGCGGCTGGAACAGCGGCTGGCGGATCGCCGCATTACCCTGATTATTTCGGAAAACGCCCGGAACCTGATTGTGGACAAGGGATATGATCCAATATACGGCGCACGGCCCCTGAAACGAGCTATTCAGAAATATCTGGAGAATCCGCTGTCCATGGCGATTCTGAAAGGAGAAATTCCCGATGGAAGCTGGATTGAGGCAAGGGTTGAAAACGATCGCCTGGTGTTTGATAAACATGAAAATAAAATCATTGACCCTGAAGCGGTGAAATGATAGAAGGGACAGATTCGATTATGGAGGGATGGCTGAGTGGTTTAAAGCGGCGGTCTTGAAAACCGCTGAGTGTAAAAGCTCCGTAGGTTCGAATCCTACTCCCTCCGCCAGAACGACCGGCGGGAGTTGTCCCCTCCGCATAAATGCTTGGATTGAAACGATAAACTGATTCGGTTGTAACGAATAAACCAACGGAGAGATGGCCGAGTAGGCTGAAGGCGCGCGCCTGCTAAGCGTGTGTGGGGGGAAACCTCTACCGAGGGTTCGAATCCCTCTCTCTCCGCCATTTTTGATCCCAACAAGAACCCGATCTTTTTGATCGGGTTTTTTTATAAAGAGACAAGAGAACTGATGAACCTTTCGCATATTATGGTACTGGGAATCGGCTGTATCCTGTTCCGGGACGAGGGGTTTGGTGTTCGTGTGGTTCAAAAGCTCCAGTCTCTGTATGATTTTCCCGATAATGTGTCCCTGATAGATGGCGGCGTTTTAGGCGTTAACCTTCTGGGTGTGATGTCCGAGGCCGATTACCTGATTGTGGTGGATGCCATTCGGCACAAGGGGGTGCCAGGGGATGTTTACCGTCTGGAAAAAAGCCAGATTCCCGATCGCATACGCGCCAAGAATTCCCTTCATCAGATTGATTTTCTCGAAGCCCTTACCTTGTGTCAGGCACTCGACAAAGTACCTGAAACGGTTATCATCGGGGTTGAGCCTGAGGATATTGACACCCTCTCTATCGAATTGTCGCCTGTGGTTCTGCGCCAGGTAGAGCCGGTGATGGCGATGGTTCTTTCCGAGCTGGAACATCTTGGCGTTTGCTGTCAAAAAAGGAGTGAAACCCGTGTGTCTTGCAATCCCCTCGAAGATTACCCACATTGACGAAAATGGAATGGCCACGATAGATGTGGACGGGGTTCAGCGTAGTACCAGTCTGTTGCTGATCGAGGATCCCAAGGTAGGTGATTATGTCATTGTTCATGCCGGTTTCGCCATTCACAAGATTGATGAGCAATTCGCCCTTGAATCCCTCACTGTTTTAAGAGAGTCCTTGGCGATTTCCATGCAGGCGGATTCAAGAGAAAGTGATATGAATTATGAATTATGAATAAAAAAACACCATACTTTATCATTCATCATTCATAATTCATAATTGGCATAATATTGGCGTACTTTGAAGCTTTGATATGAAGTCAGATGAAATCGTTGCACGAAAGCTGACTGTGAACGGAATCGTTCAGGGCGTTGGTTTCAGACCGCATATATATCAACTGGCCCATTCTCATCAGGTAATGGGGGAAATCGCGAATACCTCTTCCGGCGTTTTCATCCATGTTGAAGGCAGCCCTAAAAATATAGACCGGTTCTGCCGAAGTCTGCCTTCCGGCCTTCCGCCTCTTGCCCAAATCACAGACATTGTCGAAACCCAGGATACTGTCAGGGGGCTTGATGATTTTTCGATCCTCCCCAGCACTGCCGGTCTGATGCGTTCCACCCTGATCTCTCCGGATGTATCGGTTTGTGATGACTGCCTGAAAGAACTGTTTGATCCGGCGGACCGAAGATTTCGCTATCCGTTTATTAATTGCACCAACTGCGGACCCCGCTATACGATCATTGACGATATTCCCTACGACCGGTGCAATACGTCAATGAAGAATTTCATTATGTGCGGCCCGTGCCAGTCCGAATATGATGATCCGCGAAACCGTCGCTTTCATGCTCAGCCCAATGCCTGTTCGGCCTGCGGCCCCCGGGTGGCCCTTCATGGCCCCGATGGTGGTCTTATTTCATGCGAAAACCCGATTGAACAGGCTGCCAGGTATTTGAAACAAGGGAAAATCCTGGCCATCAAAGGACTGGGTGGGTTTCATCTGTCGGTTGATGCCCTTAACACGCCAGCAGTGGAGCGGCTCCGGCGCCGAAAACACCGCGAAGAAAAACCACTTGCTGTGATGTCCATGAATCTGGAAACGATTCTGGACTTTGCGAGGATTGCGTCTGAAGAAAAGGCCCTTTTGACCTCATTTCGATGTCCCATTGTGCTGCTTAATAAAAAAAAGCCATTCCTGCTCTCCGATGCAGTGTCTCCGCGGAATGTCACCATCGGGGTGATGCTTCCCTATACCCCGCTGCATTATCTGCTGCTGAACCAGGGATTTACAGCCTTGGTGATGACCAGCGGAAACATGAGCGAAGAACCCATTGCCATTGACAATGACGATGCATTTGCCAGGCTTTCCGGGATGGCCGACTATTTCCTGGTTCACGACCGGCGTATTTATCTTCGCAGCGACGATTCACTCGTCAGACATGTTGCGGATTCTGATCGCTTGATTCGCAGGTCCAGGGGTGTTGTTCCGGTTCCTGTTTTTCTCCGTCGGCCGCTTCCGCCGGTGCTGGCCTGCGGGGCGGAACTCAAGAACACGGTCTGTCTGACCTCCGGCAATCGTGCGTTTCTTAGTCAGCACATTGGAGACCTGGAAAATTCTGCTACCTACGATTTTTTCTGCATGACAATCGAACATATAAAGAGAATTCTCGATATCACGCCGCAGGTTCTGGCCTGCGACATGCACCCCGATTATCTAAGCACCCGCTATGCACTTGAACAGCAGTTATCCGGCATTAACCTGGTTCAGGTTCAGCACCATCATGCCCATATCGTGAGCTGTATGGCTGAAAACCGGATAGATGGAAAGTTGATCGGCATAGCCTTTGACGGAACCGGCTACGGGGCGGATGGCACCTTATGGGGTGGCGAGTTTCTGATTGCTGACGAAACCAGCTTTGGCAGGGCCGCTCACCTGGCATATATTCCCATGCCGGGCGGAGCCGCAGCCATTCGGGAACCTTGGCGGATGGCCGCAAGCTACCTGTTTATGGTTTTTGGCGAGAAGATGCTGGATATTGACCTTCCCATGTTCCGGAAAATAGATGCGAAAAAGCTTATATTTGTTCAGGATATGATCGTCAAAGGTGTCAACTGCCCCCGGACTTCCAGCATGGGAAGACTGTGTGATGCGGTTGCAGCTATGATCGGAATACGCTATACGGTTGCCTATGAAGGACAAGCCGCTTTAGAACTTGAAATGATGGCGGACGACGGGGAATCGGGGAGTTATCCTTTTGAATGGGTGTCTGAAGACGGGTATCAAATCCTTCCCCATCAGATTATTCAGGGTGTGGTTTGTGATATTGAAAAACACGTTTCACCGGCCGTAATCAGCGCCAGGTTTCACCAAACGATCATTCGCATGGCGACAGCGCTTTGCCGGGTGATTCGACAGGACAGCAGCCTTAACCGTGTGGCGTTAAGTGGTGGGGTTTTTCAAAACGCCATATTGCTGAAGGGCTTGATTCGGGAGCTTTCAGCAGATCGGTTTGAGGTTTTTTCCCATTCCCTTGTTCCGACCAATGATGGCGGCATTTCCCTGGGGCAGGCGGTTTGTGCAGCATATGAATTATGAATTATGAATTACGAATGCTGAATGGAAAAGGTGAAAACAGAACCGTTCACCGTCAACGATAAACATTCATAATTCAACATTCATAATTAATTAGTGCGGAGAGATTATGAGCATCAAACATCTGGAAGAATACCGGGACCCGGAACTGGCTCGGCGACTGATTGATCGCATTCAGAGCATCAGTTCAAAATCAGTCGGGACAAAATCAGTCCGGTTGATGGAGGTTTGCGGTACTCATACAGTATCCATTTTCCGAAGCGGCATTCGATCAGTTTTACCCGATGGCATTTCGCTGGTATCAGGTCCTGGATGCCCGGTCTGCGTCACAGATCAGAGCGATATCGATGCCTTTATCGCCATTTCCCGCATGGATCATGTGATTGTGGCGACGTTCGGTGATTTGATCCGGGTTCCAGGCACTGATTCATCGCTTCAGTCGGAGCGCGCCGGGGGAAGGGATATCCGCGTGGTTTATTCGGCATTGGATGCTCTAAATATTGCCAAACAGCATCCGGACAAGCGGGTGGTCTTTCTGGGCGTGGGGTTTGAAACCACTGCGCCGACCATTGCAGCCTCCATCCTGACTGCAAATTTCGCGGGACTGACCAATTATCTGGTCTATTCAGCCCACAAAACAGTTCCGCCCGCTCTTGAGGTTCTGGTGAATGCTCCGGATGTCCATATTGACGGCTTGATTCTCCCGGGCCATGTTTCGGTAATACTTGGATCAAATGCCTATATGTTTCTGAAAACCGTCCATCGTAAGCCATGTGTGATTGCCGGATTTGAGCCGGTCGATATTCTTCATGCGGTTTCTTCACTGCTTTCGCAGATTCATGCCGGAAAACCGGAACTGGATAATGCCTATCCCAGGGCAGTGACCCCGGAAGGAAACCCCAAGGCCATTTCTGTTATGGACGCGGTTTTTGAACCAGTGGATGCAGCTTGGCGGGGACTTGGAACAATTCCTCGCGGCGGACTGAAAATCCGGGAGGCTTATGCCCGGTTTGATGCAGCCATTCAGTTTGACATTCAGGTTCCCGAACCGGTCATTCCCAATGGCTGTGCCTGTGGCGATATATTGAAGGGGATTAAAATCCCTCCGGAATGCGCGCTTTACAAAAAGCGGTGTACCCCAGTAGATCCGGTTGGTCCCTGCATGGTTTCCAGCGAGGGAACCTGCGCCGCTTATTACCGGTACGTTTCAAATTTATAGGGACCAATTATGAAGAAAAACGATAAAATCCTTCTGGACCATGGCAGCGGCGGAAAAATCTCCCATGCGATGATTGAGGAAATGATGCTGCCGGTATTTGACAATCCCATCCTGGCGCAGTTGAATGACGGAGCCGAAATCAAAGTCGGAGATGAGCGGCTGGCATTTTCAACCGACAGTTATGTGGTGGATCCCATTTTTTTCCCTGGAGGCAATATCGGTGATCTGGCTGTCAACGGAACCGTGAACGATCTGGCCATGAGCGGGGCAGTCCCCATGTTTTTAAGTGTTGGCCTGATCATTGAAGAGGGGTTTCCTGCTGCAGATCTCAATGTCATCCTCTGCCAGATGGGGCTTGCCGCCAAAAAAGCCGTGGTTTTGGTTGTTACCGGTGATACCAAAGTTGTTCCCAGAGGTGCCGCTGACAAGATTTTTATCAACACCTCGGGCATTGGTCGAATTCCTGATGGCGTTCAGATATCCGGCCACCGGGCAAGACCAGGGGACAAGATACTGCTGAGCGGAACCCTTGCAGATCATGGCATTGCCATTTTAACCAGCCGTGAGGGAATGCGCTTTGATTCACCGGTCATCAGCGACACTGCCGCTCTGAATCACCTGGTACAGCGAATGCTCGCCGTTGACAGGGACATTCATGTGCTGCGGGATCCAACCCGTGGGGGGTTGGGAACTACTTTAAATGAGATAGCCGGTCAATCCAAGGTTGGGATACATATAGCCGAAGAGCGGATTCCAATCAAGCCTGATGTTGCTGCGCTTTGCGAGCTGCTGGGCTTTGACCCACTTTACATCGCCAACGAAGGAAAGCTGATTGCAGTGATCTCCCCGGATCATGCGGACGCGGTGCTTGCTGTGCTTCGAGCAGATCCCCTCGGAAAGGATGCCTGCATCATCGGCGAGGTGGTGCAAACGCCCGCGGGCAGAGTGATTCTGCAAACGCGCATCGGCGGAACCCGTATTGTGGACATGTTGACCGGGGAACAGCTTCCAAGGATATGCTGAATGAAAAAAGTGAAAACAAATAATTCATAATTCATAAGATATCGCCCATGAATATTCATATAGTCAGTCTGGGCTGTGCCCGGAATCTTGTGGACAGCGAGGTCATGACGGGAAAGCTGCGGGAAGCCGGCTGTATTCCGGTTCAGGACCCCGAAGATGCGGACATCATCATTGTCAATACTTGCAGCTTTATTGAGGCTGCCGCCAACGAATCCATAGATACCATCCTGGCTTTGGCCGCATTCAAAAAAAGCGGAACATGCAGCCGGTTGATCGTCACCGGATGTCTTCCGGAGCGCTATCGAGAGGACATTGTTGCAGCCCTTCCGGAGGTGGATGTATTTCTGGGGACCGGAGCGTATAACCGAATTATCGAAGCGGTTCAGGAGAGTCAGTTTCTTTCGGTCTGCATACTTCCGGACCCCGATGGGATCACCGTGGAAAACTCTGGTGTCGCCAGGGAATTGACAACGGGGCCCATGGCCTACCTTAAAATTGCTGAAGGATGTAACCGTTGCTGCACTTATTGCATTATCCCCAAGCTTAGGGGCAGGCAAAAAAGCAGATCCATGGAGGATATTGTGACGGAAGCCGAAAAGCTCGCGGCTTTCGGAGTCAGGGAGCTGACGCTGGTATCCCAGGACACCACGGCGTTTGGACAAGATCTGAATGATCCAGCAGATTTAGCACAGCTCCTGAACCGCCTGTCCCAGTTACCATACGATATATGGATCCGCTTTCTGTATGGTCACCCCGAAAGCATTACCGATGCGATGATTCAAACCGTAGCGAATCATCCCATGATCTGTCCTTATTTTGACATTCCCGTCCAGCATGCCAGCGACAGCGTGTTAAAACGTATGGGGCGGCGCTACGGAAGAAAGGAGCTGCTCCAGTTGTTTGAGAACATTCGGACCACGGTGCCGGAGGCTTCCCTTCGCACCACTGTGATAGTGGGCTTTCCGGGTGAAACGGATGCGGACTTTGAACTCCTGCTCTCCTTTGTCAAAGAAGTCCGGTTCGATCATCTGGGGGTTTTTATCTATTCGGACGCGGACGACCTGCCGTCTCACAACCTGCCGAACCCGATTCCTGCCACTGTCGCCAGGCACCGTCACAACCGGTTGATGACTGCCCAGAAAAAGATATCCACAGAAAACAACCGTGGCTATTTGGAAAAAATTATTCCGGTTCTTGTTGAATCAACACCGGAAAAAGGGGTATATGTGGGCCGAACCCGTTTTCAGGCACCTGAAGTGGACGGCGTTACCATCATCCATGCTGATCAACTGGAGATCGGCGATGTCATACGGGTTCGCATTACCGATTCGTTGGCTTATGATCTGATTGGGATTCCTCATGAGTGAATTGAAAAATCGTATCCTTGATATGGTCAAAACCGATTTGGCCGAGATCGAAACCGCACTGGTCGAAAATCTCAAGCCCAATGTCGAGCTGGTTTCAACCATTGCCGGACACATTCTCTTCAGTGGCGGAAAACGCCTGCGTCCCCTATTGATGGTGCTTTGCGCCAGGATGTGTCACTATCAGGGCGGCTACGACAAGATTTTTTCCATCATCTTCGAATACCTTCACGCCGCCACCCTGCTGCATGATGATGTGGTAGACGGGGCGCTGATGCGACGGGGAAAGCCGGCAGCCCACGGCCTTTGGGGCGGTGCCGCCGCCGTGCTTACCGGAGACTTTTTGCTGGCCAGATCCCTTGCGATTGCCGCTGAAACCGGCAATATCCGGATCATCCGCACCATTTCGGATATCACCGAAAACATGGCTCAGGGAGAAATTCACCAGCTCATGCGAAAGGGGGATATTCACTTCTCCGAGGCCGAGTACCTGGATGTGATCCGCCGAAAAACAGCGGTGCTGTTTCAGGGAGCATGCAGGGTCAGCGCCCTGATTGCCGATGCCCCAGAAGGTTGGGAGACTGCGCTTTCAGACTATGGGTTTCATCTGGGAATGGCGTTTCAGATGGCGGATGACCTGCTGGACTATACCGAAGATAGCTTGGCCCTGGGGAAAACTGTCGGAGCCGATCTCAAGGAAGGGAAGTTAACCCTTCCGGTGATTTATTCCCTCAATGCAGCAAGTGTCAAAGACCGTCAGCGCATGGAAACCATTATCTCCAATACGGAATTTTCGGTCACGGAATTCCATGAGCTGGTTGAATATCTTATAGCATATCGCGGAATCGACTACACCTGGCAAAAGGCCAATGCCCATATTGAGTTGGCCAAAATCGCCATTGCGCGGTTTGAGCCTTCTGTTCCTCGGGAGATACTGATGGATGTAGCGGATTACGCACTGAAACGAAAAAGTTAAAGGTGACCAAGATGCGAACAAAAATGAACTGTCTTTTGTTGGGAATGCTGCTGTGCGCGCTGATGATCTGGCAACCTGCTGTATGGGCGGAAGATCAGCCTTCATTGAAAACTTTTGAGGCCGTCGGCACTGTCAGAATTCAGGGCGAAAAAATCGTTGAAGCCCGGGAAGCTGCGATCTCCAGCGGACTAGCTGCTGCAATAGATCGGGCTATTCTTGAACTTATTCCAGTTGAAATTGCTGCTGCGAATTTTTCCACAATCACCGAACTCTGTTACGGCAACGTCAGCCAGTTTGTTCAGGGCTATAAGGTACTTGCCGAATCCAGGGGCAGCGGCTTTTATCGCGTCATGGTTCAGGCCAGTGTTTCTTCCGGGGGCATACAGAAACAACTTACCAATGCTGGAATATCCATGGGGAAAAAAAATCCGCCGTCCATCCTGCTGATGGTTTCCGATCAGCGAATGGACGGTACTGATGTTCGGTATTGGTGGGGGGGAGCAAGTGGCTCTACCACTGAAAAACCGGCTGCCGAGGCCCTGCTTTCCCGGATGCTCAGCGAAAAGGGCTTTGGAATCGTCGGCTATGAAATTGTTGCTGGATCGGATGCCATGGTTCCTGTACATCAGAATTCTAATCCGGGAAATGCTCTGATTGCCGAAATCGGCGCCAAGGCCAACGCAGATATGGTGATTGCCGGAAGCGCCACGCTCCAGCGGGTACCTGCCGTACAGGAAACAGACCCGAAAACCGTTAAGGCCATCATGTCGTTGCGTGTAATCCGTTCTGGAAGCGGAGAAGAACTTGCCACTGTCGAACAAACGGCAGTCGCACCCAATGCCGAAGACCCGGCTGGGATTGATCAGATGCTGGCAACTCTCGGAAAAACCACCGGTGAGGAATTGAGTAAATTTATGACTTCCGCCTGGCAAAAACAGGCCCGTAAATCCGCATCCGTCGAACTCCTGATTGAAGGCGCCAGCCAGTTGGGAAATTATTCGGCATTTCGATCTGCCCTGAACAAGGTTTCGGGTGTCAAGAACGTCCAGGTGAAAGAGATGAAAGCCGACAAATACACCCTGATCGTCGAGTATCCAAACGGAGCCAAGCAACTGGCGGATGCCCTGATATTGAAACCATTCGATGGATTTAGCATAACAATACAGGATGTTACACAGAACCAGATGAGAGTAATCCTGGTCCGTGGACAGCAATAAGAAAGTTATACATCAAGATAATTATGAATTATACTGCGAACTGGCATAATTTTACGTTTTTGATCCCCCACCCCAACCCTCCCCCGCTGGGAGAGGGAGTTTATGAAAAGCGCAGATTATGCCAGTTCGCAGTATACATGACTTTCGGGCATTATTGATAAACATTGCGTTTAAATCAGACTAAACGAAATAAAGGTACAAACAAATTAAAACCATAAAAATAAATCTAATTTAGGGTATCCATCATATTACCTCAAAAGTAGTTGACACTTTTTTCAATGAGCCCAAATGGCTTTGCTCATCATTTCAGTCACTGCTATGGACGGATAACGATTCCCCCCCTTTGAAAAGGGGGGCCAGGGGGGATTTAGTGGTTATTGGTAGCTTATCCCGTTTTCAAATTCCTCTTAATCCCCCTTTTCTAAAGGGGGAAATCAGTCATAATGATCTGGATGGAACGACGATCAAGGCCGACAAAATATATAAAACTGGTGGCCTGGAAATAAAGGATACACTCAGAAAGTGTCAACAAGAAAATGAAGGATGCCGAAAAAGACATGCGGACAGGATATTCAATGATCTGAAAATTTTTTACACTCTCAGATCATTGAATACACCGTAAATGATTCCCATGTACGGGAGAAAATGCATTGTGAAAAATAGTCTACATCTTGTAGACTATAGTGGACAACCTTATCCAATTTTCAATACCATCCCGGCTCCGGTATCCCCTGCGGCGCAGCCGCCCCAGAGTAGATAACCGCCTCCGGCCATAACGACTTCCTCAATGCCTTCGATGATGCACCGTCCTGCAGTAGGGGCCTGTGGGTGGCCGTAGATCAGGGAACTTCCATAATTATTGAAACCCATGACATCAATTCCCAACTGATTGGCCATATTGATGTCGTTGGCGGCGAACGGGTTGTGGGTTTTAATGGCTTTCACGTCCTTAATGCCGATACCGGCTTTTTCAAGCGCCATTTGAACTGCCGGGGTAACAGCCATAGCCATATACCCTTTTTTGGCCCTGGAGAATCCATAGGAAACCACCTGTATCTCAACGCCGGCATCTGCGCTCAATTCCCTGGCTTTTTCGCGTGTGGTAACGGTAACAGCGCAGTTCCCATCCGCCGGGTGGGTTTGCGCACCAAAAGTGTGGGCGCCATCTGGCAGGACCGGTTTCAAGGTCACAAGACCTTCTTTGGTGCAGGGCGTAATGCCTTCATCATCTTCAACCAGAATGGTTTTTTTCCTGGAAAGCTTGACCTCGACCGGAAACATGTAGCGCTTTTTGAATGCCTTGTCGTTTGCCGATGCGTCCATGTATTGCTCATAACGTCTGAGAGCCACGGCATCGCACTGCTCGCGGGTTATTCCGGCTTCCTTCGCCACATTTTCCGCAGTCTGAATCATGGCACCCTTTGCCCAGGGATCTCTGCCGAAATTGTCCATCATCCAGTTTTCGGAAAGGACTTCGCCGCCGGGACCATTTGGGTTCGGCCAGGTGGTATGGGGGCCGTTGGAGCAACGGTCCGTCATCAGGCAGTAAACATTTTGATACAGTCCGGTTTCAATGCCAGAAGCCGCCTGAAAAATACAAGTGGTGGATGTGGTGCAGGCCTGACTGATCAGCATTCCGGGCGTACTGGCGGCGCCGATTAACGCCGCAGCCCATGGACTGCCATAAAACCACTGGGGTTGCCCGATGGTTATCCCCAGAAATAAGTAATCAAACATCATTGGGTCCCATTTTTTTTCAGCCAGCCATCGTTTTGAAGTCTCTGCTGCAAGAATGATGGAATGTTCATTGGCCATACTTCCCTGCCACCTGGAAAATGGGGTGCTGTAATAGCCCTTGTATGGGATGTACGCTTTGCTTAACATGAATTTTCTGTCTCCTTCTGTTGGTTATGGGTAATCCTGCATTTAAGTATTACGGTTCCATTGAATTAAATTTGTGAGAATCGTTCTCTAAGAACCCTGTGAAGTATTTTCCCCGTGCCGGTCCGGGGCATGTTTTCCTGTGTGATGAAAACGATCTTCTTGGGACGTTTATAGCCGGCCATTTTCTCCTTGCACCAGTCCATGAGTACCTTTTCATCACCGCTTCGCTGGTTTCGGGGAATCACCACGGCCATGACCAGCTCTCCCCATTTATCATCCGGAACGCTGATAACCGCCACATCAAACACATCCGGATGGTTCCCGATCACTTCCTCGACTTCGCTGGGATAGACGTGTTCGCCGCCGGTAATGATCATGTTATCTTTGCGGTCCACGATCTCATAAAAGCCGTCTTCATCCCGTCTGGCCATGTCGCCCGCACTGAACCAGCCGTTTTGAAAGGCGCTGGCGGTTTTTTCCGGAAGTTTGTAATATCTGTCAAAAAGCATGGGGCCTTTCGAGTAAAGCTCGCCGACCTGTCCTTGCGCCACTTCCTGACCGTTTTCATCCAGAATCCGGATAAAATCCGTTCCCAAAGACTCATATCCGATGGATCCCAGTTTTCGTAGTTGATCTTCAGGCTTCAGCACCGTTACGATGCCAGCTTCGGTGGATCCATAGCCCTCATAAAGTTTCACTCCTGGGAAAAACTCCATGATGGCTTTTTTAACGCTTTTGCGGACCGGGGCCGAAGAGCACAGCAGTTTTTTGATGGAGCTGACATTACAGGTTCTGGCCATATCGCAGACGCTCAGCATCAGATTGTAATGCGTGGGAATAAGGGAGATAAAGGATATTTTTTCCCTTTCAATAATCTGCAATATCTCTTCGGCCCGAAACGACCTGGCTGGGTGGATATAGACTGATCCGCCGATATAGAGAAATGTGAAGGTAAAAAATGTTGAATTGATATGGCAAAGCGGCATGACATTCATGCAGATGTCATGATGGCTGAAGCCGAAATCAATGGCATTTATCAGGTAAAACGCAATATGGGATTCATGGGAGCGAATCACCCCTTTAGGTTTTCCGGTCGTTCCGGAGGTATAGATCAAAATCCAGGTGTCTTCTGGATTCACCACGGTGTCTGGTTCATGGTCTGAAGCTGATGCCATCACCTGATCGTAGAATTTGAAACCAGGCACCTCCTTGCCGGCGACGATATAGTTTTCATCTGGAATATTCTGGAGAACGGGTTTTATCTCCTGAATGATTGGTGCAAATTCGTCATCGACAATCAGCGCCCTGGCATCGGAGTTATCGACGATATACGCCACTTCCTTACCGACCAGCCGGAAATTGATGGGTACCATCACAATGCCGGTTTTGGCAGTCGCCAGAAAAATCTCGATAATTTCGATGCTGTTTTCCATAAAGACAGCCACCTTGTCACCTTTATTCAGGCCAAGGGACACCAGAGCATTGGCCAACTGGTTGACACGCTGGTTCAACTCCGGATAGGTAAAGCTTCTGTCCCTATCTTTAAGCGCAACAGTGTCGGGAAATTTTCTGGCGTTTATTTTAAGATTCTGTCCAAGATTCATCCAGCAGGCCATTACTATCTCTCCTTATCAAATATGTTTGTATAAAAGGTACTTTGGCATAACGGCATTTCCCCCCTCCCAACCTCCCCCCGCTGGTGGGAGGGGCTGAACGCTTGCCATAAAAGTAAATCAGAGTCACTGAAAGCAGTTAGGGCTCCTTCCCCCGCTCCCAGCCATTTATATATACGATCTTCCGCCAACATATCGCTGTTTGAAATACCGTGCGGAAAGCGAATCCTGGCGGATTTTTTTACCCCTTCCAGGCGCATGAATAAACTGGGCGTTGCCGGTATAAACCCCTACATGGGAAACTTTACCCCATTTGTTGTCAGAGAAAAAAACAAGATCCCCTTTCAACAGATTGTCACGAGGAACCGAATAACCCGTTTCAAATTGACGCTGAGAGTTTCGGGGAAGATTCAGACCGTTCAGTTGATAAACCGTCATGGCAAGTCCGCTGCAGTCAAATCCCGTATCGGGCGAACTCCCACCCCACAAATACGGCGTGTCAATGAACCTCATCGTGGTTTTAACCAGTTCATTCCGCAGATAAGTGTTTCCCATGCTGGATTGCCAAGCCGCTGCATAGTCATCGGGGCTGACGATATAATATACTTCAATGATTTTGGATGCCTTTAATCGTTCAGCCTCCTCTCTGGCCTCTTCTTTGGAGGCAAAGTCCCCGAATCGAACCTTAAACAGGCCATCATCCGCCTTGAAATAGGTCGCATCCAGTCCCTGCCCGGAGAGTATATCGACAAGCTTTGCTGCGTTTTCTGCAACGGAAAACGCTCCGACCTGGATGGTATAGCCGATTCGCTGCAAACGTTTTTCAGGCGGCAGTGAAGGCGGAGAAGTAGGCGACAGCTCATACCCGGCGCACCCGGACATAAAGGCCGCCAGCAAAATTGCGACCACCAGCCTGTACGAATAGAATGAGAAAGCACTATCCCGAATTTTTGTATGATCACGCATGGTTGATCCCTGTATATACTTTAAGGTGCCGTACTTTCCATATTGCTGTTTCCCCCAAATAGGGGAGGGTTGGGTGGTTCAAGACCACAGATTATAACAATGAACATTATAACACTTCAACCCTTTACCTGCACCCTTTACCCTCTTTCCTGAGTTGTTACAGTTGACTTTTATACGCTGGATTCGTAATAATCAATGCAACATTTCAGATTGGTGAATCATCCCATGTTCAGCGACATCTATAAAGTTCAACTAGAAAATATTTTTGAAGGTCCAATGGATCTTCTCATTTACCTGATTCGAAAGAATGAAGTCAATATCTACGACATTCCGATTTCACTGATAACAAACCGTTATCTGGAGTATATTGAATGGTTGAAAGCCATGAATGTCGATATTGCCGGAGATTTTCTGGTAATGGCTGCAACCCTTATCCATATTAAATCCCGAATGCTGCTTCCGGTTCATGAAGATTCAGATGAAGAAGACCCCCGCCAGGAAATCGCCAGGCCGCTTCTGGAATACCTTCGAATGAAATCAGCAGCCCTGCAACTGAATGAAAGAGAACTGCTGGGGGAACATACTTTTATCAGGTCCCCGGCAAAAACATCAGGTGCGGGCAATCTTCAGGATCGCGAAATCCGGGTGGATCTGTTTGAACTGATTCAAGCCTTCCAGCGAATCATCGACAACCTGTCTCCGGATATCGCCATTGATGTGGTCGCCGAAAAGCTATCCATTAAGGATCGCATGATAGAACTCATCTGGCTGCTGAAAGACAGGGGCTCCCTGATTTTTCAGGAACTGATCTTAAGTCTTGATGGAAAGATTGAGATCATCATTACCTTTTTGGCCATACTGGAGATGGTTAAACGCAATGCGGCCAGCATCATCCAACATACTGACACTGGCAACATCACATTGTATTTGAATGAAAGTCCATAATGCCGGAATTGAAGTCCATTATTGAAAGTTTTCTCTTTGTTTCTGAAGAGCCGCTGACCCTTGAAAAAATGAAGTTGGCGCTTCCTGAAACCGACGTTAAGGCCATTAAAGAGGCCATTCAAATGCTTAAGGATGAATATGACCATCGAAAAGGCAGTATCTGTCTGGTCGAGGTAGCCGGCGGATACCAGCTTCGGACCCGTCCGGAATATGCCGACTGGATACGAAAAATCATCCAGCCCTTCGCCCAGCGCCTGAGTCCGGCCGCCCTGGAAACCTTGGCGATCATCGCCTACAAACAACCGATCATGCGAAGCGATATCGAACACATTCGCGGGGTTGATGCCGGCGGCATTATCCGGATGCTTCTGGACAGAAAACTGATCAAAATCCTGGGGAGAAAAGAAATCCCCGGAAGGCCCCTGATTTATGCTACCACACGGCATTTCCTAGAAATATTTGGTCTGAGAGATATCAAAGATCTTCCGGTGCCCAAAGACATTTCGGATCTGGGCAAACCGACCGTCGAGGCCCATGAAATGACGTTCCCCAATAATTTTATTCCCACTCCTGATGAAAACACTTGACTTCATGAGCACAATATCGTTATTTAGTAAAAATCATTGGGGCGGTTAACTCAGCGGGAGAGTGCTACCTTCACACGGTAGAAGTCGAAGGTTCAAATCCTTTACCGCCCACCAAATAAATCAACGGGTTACACAAATTGTTTGTGACCCGTTTTGATTTCCTGGGGATATTCTATATCCCCAAAACGTACCTTGAATTATATCTATTTATTACAAGGCTATAATGTAGCTGTCAAGATAAATAAGTATCGTGAAAAAACCAGTTAAACGGGCTTTTGCAGGCTCAACCGCCTGTAATGCCCGCCACGGCATTTAAAATAAAAATTAATAGTACAGGCAGCATCAAAACGTCACAATCGTTCTTTCATTTTTGCAACTGCAGCTTCTATCGCCAGATTAATGACAGATGTTCCGATTTCAATCCCATGCTGTTTTAGGTCGTCAACAATAGCATTAAAAGCATAATCATGTTTTGCGCTGCTACCGAGAGAGCTTGCCGCAGCAGCGGTTACCGCACTAATTGCAGCCTCAGCCAGTACCGGGCCTATCTTGCTCATCAGCACCAGTATAAATGGTTTTAGAAACTCCCACATCTGGCTCATAATGAATTGGATTTTGATCACGTTTTTTTCTCCTAAATAAATTAACTAACCAGATGTCCCAATCGAAAGAGAAGGTTTTTGAGATTATGAATTGTCGGTTATCTGGTGGTTCGTTCCTGTTCATAATCAATCCACAATATCGTATTCTATGGGTGGTTGACTTGATTTGTTTAGTTTACGATTACGAAAAACACTCCAAATCTCAAAAATCATGGTAAATGGAATGGTGCTGATTGCCAAGAGGCAAATAATTATCAAGACTATTTCTATCATTTTTTTCCCTTGTCGGATTGTTTTTGTTTTGTGACTGTCTGATATTAGCGATATCCCGTGCAATGTCACAATCCTTATAAATTCTAAAGGTATTTGCAAAATCTATGAGATATGATTCAGGCGGAGGATCATCCTTTTCCATTCATAATATCGTCCTGTTTGTTAGAATTTGTGCCTAAAACAGTTACCCGCCACAATGCCTACGAGAAAGCCCAACAGGAAATAAGCGATAATCAATATATCTTTGTCTGTCATTTTCCGTCTCGTTTCTTAAAAGGCAATTTTGCAATGTTACCTGCAATATTCCCCATACTTTTAACCATGTCAAAAGTATCTGAGATTAGTTGAACCACATCATTGTCTTTGTTGCTTGGGGTGAGGACGGCTATGGCTTTAAGCAGATTTATTGCGATCAAAATTCCTATCCAATTCTGGCCGAAGAATTCTATGATTATTTTATTTGTATCAATCATTTTTCACCGACGAACTTTAAAATTATTGCGTCCATAGTTACCTCTTTAACCTGCCACAACAGGCTCATTTGGCGGTACAATCAAGTGACCAAACATGTCAGATGCTACGTCCATCGGATTGCGGATAGTCTTTGTCCATGGGTTGTACATCCATGCTACCATACACTTACCATCACTTCCGTTGTATTCTTTGACGATGGTAAAACCGCCGTCAAAGTTCTCTTCCCGGAGCCGCTGGAATATCTGAGTTGCCGAATAGGGATGAGTTTCCAGAAGCTGGACGATATATGCTTTGAATGGATCAAGTTTGCTGTTTTCCCTGGATGATTGTCGCGGAGTATAGAAGAATTTTAAAAATTAATTTTACAGGAAGAAAATATGGTTGCTCAATTTAACATTTTCAAACCGCCAGATTTAATACAATT
>CAIMCT010000102.1 GCA_903839535.1 uncultured Desulfobacteraceae bacterium | reverse complement strand
TCCAGATATTTCTCATCTTTTATAAGGACTTTTTGAGATGTTACGAGAAAAACGAGGTCTAAAGTGAGTGTTTTCGCTTGATCTCTGATTATAGCTTTGTCCAATTGAGCTGTCGGTTAGCTGTCAAACAGCAACCGATAACCAGTTTTTTTTGAACGAAGAGATAATCTGCCTTTTTTGCTTTTGTCCGATATGGTATTTAAAATGTATTTTCCTGATGATAGCGAAAAGAATGAGACGCTCATCTCATGAAATTTAATAAGGATACCTTTTTCCTTTCCGTCAAATCAAATGTTAACATGGCGGGTGCTTCCAGCCCCAATGATGTAAATGGTGAATGACTTTACTTTTCACCATTCCGTAGGGGCGGGTTTGGAACCCGCCCCTACATTTACACAATCAACCTGCAAACCGGTAAATGATCGCGCCCCATGTAAGCCCGGCACCCAGCCCGAGAAACATCACCGTACTGCCTGTTTTTAAAAGCCCTTTTTCAATGGCTTCGTCAAAGGCGATCGGAATGCTGGCCGCAGTGGTGTTGCCATAGCGCTGAATGTTGTTGAAGATTTTTTCGTCTGGCAAATCCATTGCTTTTTGAAATGCCTGGTTGATGCGCAGGTTGGCTTGATGCGGAATAAACAGGTCGATATCGTTTATCGTCAACCCCGCTTTTGCCAGGACTTCCTCGACAACCTGGGGAAGACGACGGACCGCATGCTTGAACACGGACCTGCCGTCCATGGTTGGATAATGACGACCTTCTTGGAGCATGACCTCGCTGAGCCTTGGGTTCAAGCGAGAAGCCGGCGCTTCTGTCATCAGACTGCTGGCGAATTCACCCTGTGCGTGCAACACGGAAGCCAGAACCCCGCAAGGCCGATCTGTTTCAACCCCTTCCAAGCACAATGCGCCGGCGCCATCTCCAAAAATCACAGTGACATCTCTGCCGCGGCTGGAGATATCCAGGCCAGTACTGTGAACTTCTGCTCCGACAAAGAGAATCCGGTTGTAAAAACCGCTTCGGATAAAGGCATCCGCAGTGGCAACACCGTAAACAAATCCGGAGCATTGCTGCCGGATATCCAGGGCCGGAGTGGTTTTCAGCCCAAGTTTGTGCTGAAGCAGGCAGCCTGATCCCGGAAAGTTGATATCAGGACTGAGTGTAGCAAAGATGATCAGATCAATGTCACCTGGCTTCCAGCCTGCCCGTTCAAGAGCTATTTTCGACGCATCAAAACCCAGATCCGATGCTCCAACCCCGCCTTCTTCAGGCACCCAATAACGCTGTTCTATTCCAGTACGCTGGCGAATCCATTCATCGGAAGTATCCATCCAGAGCGCCAGATCGTCATTGGTAACCATGCGGATGGGAAGGCTACGGCCGGTTCCGGAAATTATGGTTTGTTTCATTCTAAATGTATCCTTTTACATGAAATTTAACGCTCATCCCTTCATCTCTACACCTTATACTTTCCAAAATCATTTGAAGAAAGATTGTTAAGATATTTCGACCATTTCTGTCCTTCTTCGCTGTTGTCCGCAGCGTGAACAGGTTCATCTTTATTGCTGGATTTACGAAATACCTTTTCATCCACAAAAATCGGCGCATTCGCCCTAAGGGCAATGGCAATGGCATCGCTAGGTCTGGCATCCAGGCTGAACGACGCTCCGGAAGAAAAAAAATTTATCCTGGCGTAAAAAGTACTGTCCAGGATGTCGCAAACCTCGACACTGGTAATGGCTACCCCGGTCAGTTCGACAAAATTCAGAAACAGATCATGGGTCATAGGACGGTCAAAACGGATGCCCTGTAGCAAAGTGGCGATGGCCGTAGCTTCCAGAAGGCCAATCCATATCGGAATCACCTGATCGTTTTCTTCAGACTTCAGGATCAGAATAGGCGTGCTGGAATCCGGATCCAGGATCAGCCCTGAAACTATCACTTTATGTTGCACCAATCATTCCTCCTGAGAAACAGGCATTCCCCAAAGCGAATGCGAGAATGCTTTTTCAATTCGAATCGCCTTCAGCCTGCCGATATTGCCGGATGCGGAAAACCGTTCCTGCTCTGGAAAATGCACGATTTTATGTCCGGGGGTTCTACCGTACCACTGGCGACTATCTTCGTGGAACGATTCATGCGTGTTCATCCGTCTACTGGTGCCCTCCACCAGAACCACCTGAACAGAATGCACCAGTGACTGATTTTTTTCAAGCGTAATGGTTTCCTGAAGTCCAAGAACCCGCTGAAGCCGCTCCGCCTTTTCAGTTTCAGATATTTTGTCCGAAAAATGCGCAGCCGGGGCATTAGGGCGATCCGAATACATAAAGGCAAAAAGACCACTGTATGCCACCTGACGAATCAGGGAAAGAGTATCCTCAAAATCTTCAGGCGTTTCTCCGGGAAAGCCCACAATGATATCTGATGTAATGGCGATATCCGGACAGACATCCCGCAGCCGGGCGATTTTTTCCAGATACATATCACGGGTATATTTGCGGTTCATGCGGGACAGGATTCGGGTCGATCCGGATTGAACCGGCAGATGAATATGTTTGCATAATTTATCCAACTGGTTAAAGGCCGCGATCAGATCATCGGAAAGGTCCTTGGGATGAGATGTGGTAAACCGGATGCGAATAATACCTTCGATCCCGTTCACCCTGGTTAACAGCTCCGAAAAATCACAAAGTCCTTCCTTTTTTCCATAGCTGTTGACGTTCTGACCGAGCAGCGTGACCTCATGGATGCCGGCATCTGCAAGCGCTTGAATCTCAGAAAGAATCCGCTCCGGAGAGCGACTCATTTCTCTGCCGCGTACATAAGGAACTACGCAGTATGTGCAGTAATTATCGCACCCCTGCATAATCGTCACAAACCGGCTGATTTGATTGGCGTTAGGAGAAGCCGCATAAATTGGGCTTTCCTGGATGGTATCAGATAACGCCACATCTACCAGGCGGCCCCCCGTGGTTTCCACCTGCTGTATCAAAACCGGAAGCCGGCTGACGGCGTGGGTACCGAAAACCAGATCCAGATATGGCGCACGGTCTAGGATTTTGCGGCCTTCCTGCTGGGCCACGCACCCTCCAATGCCAATGATCAGTTCCGGATTTTTTCGTTTAAGTCCTGCCATACGGCCCAGAAAACTGAATACTTTCTGCTCTGCCTTTTCCCGAATAGCGCAGGTATTTAATATAACCAGATCGGCGGATTCGGGTTCCGACACCTGCCGGTATCCCAGAGGCACCAGGCCCCCGGCGATACGCTCGGAGTCGTAAACATTCATCTGACAGCCGATGGTGTGAATATATACGGTTTTAGAATACATCATGAATCGCTATGCATTTCTCCTTTCGACAGCATCATCTGGTAAAACCGCTTCCACGTGAACCTGTTTTTGAATATCCAGAAGCACCAGATCGACATCCTGCTCACATCCCGGCGCGATATTAATTACGATCAGGCCGGTTGCGGGATTCAGGGTGGTAACTCCGGCAATTCCCTCATAACCTTCAAAGGTAAACCGCATCAGGCTGATAGCCTTGCGATCAACCCGGTAGTAGCGCTGAATGGTTTTCAAAAAAAGGTTTTCCTCATTATTTGCATCATACCTGGTTCGAATGAAAGCCAAATGACTCAATCCCTTCAAGGATCAGCCCCGAAGAACAGATATGCATTACACCGAAGCAGTCGTGCAATGGTAAGAAAGGTATCATCGAGGTCAAAAGCTTTGTGGATATGTCTGAAACCAGAAAAGGCGCAGAACAGGCGGCTGCCTACGCCAGCAGCCTGAATCTGAGTTCGGTTACGCTGACCCTGTTTGTGCCGGTAGGTGATGAAGCGGTTTTGGCCAAACTATCCGGAGAAAATCTAAACAATGGCTTATTTTATTCCTGATACTCGATTATCAAGTTTTTAATTCGCTAAAGCTACATTGTATAATTCTTAAATGTTGCGGAAAGTGAAATTTTTTGTTTGCAAATAGAATATCAATGATTGTATAAACTGATTCAAAATGAAACCAGTTTATACAATCATTGAGATCATATTGACAAGCAATTTTTTTCACTTACCACAACATTTAAGTATGATACATCAATAGTTACTCAGGCCACCTTGAAAGGGCTGCTGTACCAGGCCCAACCTTCTTAACGTCAAATAGCGCGTCGTCTCATAAAGCATTTTCATAAAATCCGACCAATTCCCGGCCGTCTTTCGCCTTTGAGCATTACCCTTAACGCCGCACGGGATAAAGATAAGCGCCCCATTTTCCTTCATGCGGAGCGACAGCTCGATATCCGCCATAAGCTTGATTGCAGGAAAATGATCAGACAATGCCTCACGCCTGAAGAAATTCACCTGATCTCCAAAAGAAATGCCCGAGGCAAGTGTCCATATCCTGTTCAACACAGGCGCAAGCCGGTTCAGGCGCATGCCAGGCCGCGAATCATCATGGATGGCCCCAAAACATCCGCCGATAGCGCTGTCGTTTTCCCGAAGCGCTCGCAGCATCTGGGTAATCGCTCCAGGCAAAAGCATGGAATCAGCATGGAGCAGAACAATAACGTCGTTTTGCGCAGCGTTGATGCCGCTGCTGATCTGCGTCCCCCTTTCGGGCACAGATGAAACGCTCTTGTGTCGACTAAGTTTTACATCCGGAAATGCTCGAACGATGTCTGCATCGCCCCCCATGTAGCCGTCGCCGACAACAATAATTTCAACAGGACAATCCAGGTTGTCTATGGATTGGATGCACTCCGAAATATTCTGCGTTTCACTACCCGTCAGTATGATTAAGGACACACTTCGAGCTGGCGGAAAATGGGCTGGCCAGTATTGGCGATTTTTCCAGAAACACCAGAGACCGGCGGCGATAAAGGGAAGAAATTCGATTGCCTGAAGCAGCGGCTGGTTGTGCCATAATGGGTGGGTGGCCCATGGGTGAAAAAAGAAAACAAGAGGCAGAATTGTAGCATGAAGAATGATCCATGGAGTGGGTCTGTACAACACAAGAAATGGGGTGAGCAGCAGCAGATACCAGGTGTGAAATGTCGGAGCAAAAATCAAGAAAATAGCGGATACCAGGAAAACAGACCGGATTCTGTTCGGAGTCAGAAAAAACACAAAACCGCATAGGCTCACTGCACAAAACATGGCAATCCAGGCTGAAGGCAACACGCCGATCAAGGACATACAGACATAATTCAACAGACCATTGTAGCCGTAAGTGGAGAGAAAAATATTGAGAGTGGACAGAAAATTGATTCCCGAATCGTAATAAGGCAGCATCAGCGCAAACGGAAGCAGAAAAAAGGGAAAGTATTTGAGATTGCCGCGCTCAACAAGCAGGGGCAGGAAGATAACAGGTGTCAGTTTTGTCATGACGGCAAGCCCGAGCGCCGAATACATCAGCCATGGCTTCTTCTGTCCGCATCCATAAAGGGATAGCATGATCCAGAAAACCAGGATGCTTTCAAGATGGCCTTCACCTGCCACAGAGATTATCGTCAGGGGATTAAGCGCATACAGAACAATTTCCCTGAAATCTGGAGAAACCTTGCGTATCATCAATAGCAGCAGGAAAATCGTACCCATATCGAAGATAACCAGGATTGACTTAAAAAACCAGTGGGTTGGCGATATTGCAGCTCCCGCCTTAAACAGAATCTGCGCAAAAGGCCAGTAAATAGCAGGGATATATTTAAAATTAATGTCCCGCCAGTTTTCATTTCTAAGGTGTTTCAGTCCTTCAGCTTCCGGAGCAAGCAGAAACGGGTTATACCCTGCGATCTGGATTTCTCCTTCCCATACATACCGGTTGATATCGCTGTTCTCTGGAAACTGAAAAATCGCAACAACTCTTACAACGAGCGCCAGCAACAGAACAGCATAAAGCATCCGCCTTCCAGTCCAGCGCCTCATGATCCAGAGCATGCATAAAAACATGCCCACCGATCCAATAAGATAATACTGACTTCCGATAATGTTTTCGCCAGGACCCAGAAGCACCGCTGAAAAAAGAGCGTACGCAATAAAAATGCAGACTCCATGAACCATTTTCATATCAAAACGACTTTTCAATTTGACCTCAGCCCAGCAGAACCTATGGAAGAGTTTATTTCAAACGGATACAAATATTATCTCCTGAATTTGGGGGGTTATTGCTTCAAACTACGCCATCAACAACCGCTCAATTTCAGCCAATATATCTTTGCTTGTAACCCTGTTTTTGCCCTGCATGCCGCATAAGGCGGCCGCACCGTCAACAAGAGAGATGGCCTTACCTGGAAGATACTCATCTGCGATATGTTTTTCACTCATAATCACCGCTGTTACCAATGCGTCATCGTCCACACGCAATTTGTGGTGAATTTCAAAACAGTTGACGATCCCCCTCAATATTGCCACAGCCTGATCGGCCGTTGGTTCACGCATCACAATTTTTTTAAATCGCCTTAACAAGGCAGCATCTTTGGCAAAGTATTCGGCACCTGTTGGAGTCGTTGCTCCGATACAGGGGAATTCTCCGCGGGCGAGTACTGGCTTTAAAATATCAGCGGGGCCCATACCGCCTTCGGTTGCGCCGGCTTCGATCAATGTATGAATTTCGTCGATAAAAATGATGATTTTATCTTTTTTGTAGAGTACTTCCTCCATCAAACCTTCAAGACGAACTTCCATGTCTCCGCGATATCGCGTACCGGCGATGAGACTGTTTAATGAGAGCGAATACAACTCTTTTCCTCTAAGACTGGAAGGTACCTGTCCTGTGTGGATTAAACGTGCAAGACCTTCAACAACAGCGGTTTTACCCACACCGGGCGGCCCTACCAGCAAGGGGTTGTTCGTTTCCATCTGGGATAATACCTGAAGCAGCCGCTCAATCAGGGTATCTGCTCCGATCACGGGCTTTGTGCGCGAAAGAAATACGGAATCCGTTAACAACTGGCCGTAACGATCCAGATATCCTTCGGTATTTTTAGGTGATTTTGGGGTTGCCTGGGCGAAAAAGGGTCGCAACTCAAGCGGCAGTTCATAAGAACGGGGGACAAAAAAAAAGACACTTTCACTACGGTCTTTTAAATTGCGGTATAATTCTTTGACTAAGGATCGTATTTCTCCGACAACCGGGTTGATGACATCTTTTTCACCGATGTAATGATGAAAGTCCTCAAAAATATAGGATACGCGATCCTGGGGTTTACTGATGATAAATTTGATTACTTCCAAAGGATCGTTTAAGCCGGCTACATTGAAACCATCAAATAAAGGGTAGGCTTTGGAAAGGTGATTGACCATAAACCCTCTGGCTTTGGACCAGACAATCGGAATATGCCCTTTGTATCTTATGGAGGCCGAAAGATGCTCTATTTCATCTATGGGGTTGCTATATTGAATAAGCGATAAAGGTGGTGATGTCACGGTTTCGGACGCTGTGGATGCTTTGAGAGCGTTGGACAGGCGACCGGTGATGGTGGCTGTTCCATTTTCGCCAATCAGAATTTCCTTTGCAATTTGAAAAAGCATACTTTCCTTACAGTCGATCACATACCCTTTTTCCTTTGCCCTTTGCACAATCAATTCAATAATCACAGGGGTTATTGGATTCACCCCGGCTATCCGCCTCATTTCATTTCTATCTTTGTTAGAGAATAAAATCTGATCGGTTATGGAAGATTGCGTATCTTCTATCCTGATTAGAAATTTATACATCATAACATGTTAATATTATTATAAAGCATTATGTAAACCCTAACACCAGATTAGACGTTTGTCTTACTCCTCAATCGCTCAATTTCTTGTTGAATTTGCTCAATTATTATTTCTTTGTTGCCGATCTCGCCATCCAAGCTGAAAACAACAAATACTTTTCCTCCGTATTTCTCTTCAAAATCTCTGAAACCTGCTTTCATTCTCTCTGTCGGTGAGTAGTTGCCGAAATTGGCTCTTGCAGTAACAGGTTTAATTTGAATACCGAATGCCTTGTTTCCCACATTTGCTACATAATCAATGTCTCCTGCATGATCAAGTTCGGGGTTGCTTTCCTCAAAGAATATTTCCGGGAAATGTTTTGCCAATCCGTCATTGACTACCGATTTTTCTCTCAGAAAGCCGTCATAGGTTCTGTTGATTGTAAGATTGTAAATGTAATCAACACAGTCCTCACGGCTTAATTGACTGAAAGCCTGCTGCCATTCAGGTATGACAACTTCAGTAATTTTTTCATGAAGTCTTTCTCCGAGTTCTCTTAAAATTTCAGGGGTTATCTTTGTCGGAGTTTTGGCTGTTGTATATGCGTTTTCAAAATACCATTGTTCCCATTCTTCAAAACTTTTGGGCTGACACTCTCTTATAAGAGCCATCACTGTACCGACTTTGTTGGGTCTTGATAATTGATACGTCTGACACGCATAATTCAGGACTTTTTCTTTTTTACCGAATTCCAATGAATATTTTTGGATTCTATCCATTTGTCCCTTCCACAATTTTAATAAATTTATCTTTATATCTAAAGTCAGTGTCAGTATCAACATCTGCCAAACCTTCTTTGATAAGATGAGCATTGATGAAAGTTTTATTTCTCAGATATAAATAACAGAGCAGATTGTTATTCTCATCATATTTTCGGCTGTCGAATTTCATAAAGACTTTTTGACCTTTGGTTTTTTCAGAGAGAAAACGGATGGCTTGTCCGTCCACTGATTTCTTTTCCTTTATTCCGAGCAGCCGTATAACCAGATCATTATTAAGCCTTATCAGTTCTGAACTGACAACTTCTTTTACAGAGTAATATTCTTCCCGTTCCCCGCTGTCTTTGTCAATTTTTGAACCAAAAAGAAGTTTTTTAGGATCAACCTTCCTCTCTAATCTGTGCGGGTCTTTGAATATATAAGGCAGATTGGCAATCTCTTTATTTATATCAAATTTTAAACTGTCTCTTAGAAATTCATATTGGGTTCCGGCAATATCCGCCTGATATATATTTAATTTCTGTTTTATAATTTCTGTAAATTCAGAGTTGATTTCATAACCCGCAGAATTTCGTTGTAGATTTTTTGCGGCAAGCGAAGTAGTCCCGCTACCTATGAAAGGGTCTAACACTGTTTCACCTGTAAAAGTAAACATCTTTATCAGTCTGGCAGGCAATTCTTCGGGAAACATGGCAAGATGCCCGTCCTGCTTAACACCTGAAAAATTCCAATGACCTGAAAAATATGTGTTCCATTCCTCTTTCGTTATAACAGAACAATCTTTCTGCTCTTTGCTCGGTTTTGGCGAATTTCCCAATTTTTTGAAAATCAGTATGAACTCATAATCAATTTTTAAAATTCCGTTGCGGGGATACGGGAAACTTCCCATAATAACAGCTCCGCCTGTTGTGTTGGTTGTTATCGCTTTTTGCCAGATTACGGCTCCCATATAGTCAAATCCGATTGTCTCACAGAATTTGATGATTTCCGTCCTGATCGGAATTACTTTGTAACGTCCGTAATAAACAGCGCGTGCAAACTGGTCGCCGATGTTGATGCAGAGCCTGCAACCCTGGTGTAAGACCCTGTAGCTCTCATTCCAGACAAGACTCAGATTATTGATATAATTTTCATAGCTTTCATTATAACCAATCTGATTTTCATTTCCATAATCTTTAAGCTGCCAATACGGTGGTGAGGTAACAATCAAATGAACGGATTCATCAGGCAGCAAGTTCATCTGTCGGCTGTCTCCATTTATTATCTTATGGTTAGTTTTCAATAAATTGCTCCATTATTTACAATTTTAGTCTTACAACTTATGCATAGCAAAATGATCACTCTCAATCCGCACTCTTTTCATTTAAGCATCATGATGGTTGTTATGTGCTTGATAAATATTCTGAAAGTAACAAATAATAGAATCAATGCGAGCATTTTTCTGATAACAACAGGGCTGGTTAACTTTGAAAGTTCCACTCCTATTTTTGCCCCCAGTATTGCTCCGACAGCGATGGGCATCATATAGTCGATATGAATATTGCCCAAGATCATGAACATGATCATTCCTACAAAAGATGACACACACAGAATAAAATGAGAGGTGCCCAACGCTATGTGAACTGGAATCCTTAAAAACAGAATCAGAAAAGGAACATGAATAATTCCTCCTCCGATACCAATTAGATTTGAAAAAAAACCGATGATAAAAGTGCCGATATAGCTAAGTGCAATATTGGTTGAATAGGAAACTTTGTTTCCATCCAGATCTTCTATGGTAACTTCCCTGTTGTACTTATATTCAGGCAGCAGATTTATCTGGGAGTTGGAAAAAAACAAATAACAGGAGATCACTAATAGTAGTATGGCGAAAACAACAAGGAAAAAGGAATTTGTATATTGCTGGACAATCAGCGGCCCTAAAATAGCTCCCGGAATTACTATCAGAGAGAGTTTTTTCGCCAAATCAACATCTATACATTTTTTATAGTAATACATAAATGAACCGGCGGTGGTATTAAAAAAGATAATGCCTATGGACGTGCCTATCGCATCCTGCACGGTAAAACCACAAACAAGCATTAAAAATGGAACATGAATAAACCCTCCGCCTACCCCAACCATTGTGCCAATAGTTCCTACGACCAGGCCGAATAGTATCAAGAGGGATGACCTGACAAAAAAACCGATTTGCATAAAATCAGGATTTTGTTTTGGAACGTTCAAAGCAACTGTAACGGGTCCTGTTGCAACCTTGTCATTCGTAAGGATATGGCAATCGCCGCATCCTTCCAATGGAATGTGTGACATGGCTGCCTTGACACTTACAACGCGCTTTACCGAAATAACATGGCATCCTCTGCAGTCTGAAAACTCTTGGTGAATCTGATCGTCGGGTACTTTTTCATGGATATCTATTGGCTCTTTTACTGTGGCGGGGAGAGGCGCAGGCGCTTTGACTGCGGCAAGCACAACGCCCGTTGTTTGAGAAAAAAAATGTTTTGCGCGATTTATCGGAATAGCAAAACCAATCCCTGTATATGTACCATCCGGAGCATAAATAGCTGTTCCAACTCCAACGACTTTCCCAAAGATATTGATGATAGGCCCTCCGCTGTTACCTTCATTGATAACAGCGTCAGTTTGAATCATATCCTTGTATGTCACCCCTTGTATCACTATCTCTCTATGCAAATCGCTGACGATTCCGAAAGTAACGCTATCTTTAAACCCAAAAGGGCTGCCGACGCATATCACCAAGTGGCCAGTCTTCAATAGATCTGAATTGTCAAGAGACGCAGGTCTAAATATATCATTGCTATCAATCTTCAAAAGCGCCAGATCCAAAGATTGATCTGCGTTTATCAATTTTGCGGAGATTTCATTTGTACCTATCCGCCATTGGGATACAGTAATATTCTGAGCATTTTCAATCACATGAAAATTGGTCAAAACATAACCTCTGTCATCAACGACAAATCCTGAGCCGATACTTTCATACAAAATATCCGACTGACTTTGCTTTTGAGCCTTGACACTGACAACGGATTTCATCACATTGGATGTTGCCTGATTTATATTTTTTTGCAGTTCTTCAAGCGGTTGTGCAGAAATAGCAAGGGATATGTCCTGGCTGATCAAGCTCAGAAATACGATCAAAAGAATACGTGCTATCATTTTAAGTGACTCATCTCATTTCAAATGGTTGATTTATACTGCGAACGGGCATAATCTGCACTTTCCTTATGCTCCCTCTCCCAGCGGGGGAGGGTTGGGGGGTTCGTTACGGAAGCAGAGAAAACCCGACTCTGGATTATACTTGATATTTAATAATTGTCAATTCGATAAAGGGTCTGTTTCATGACGGCATATTCCTTCCGTAAATCGTCTTGCTGAAACTGCTATGCCCATGAGCATTATCCGAAGCAACTGTGCTTCATTCTGGACTTACCACGACATACCCCCCGTATAATTATCACCCTAACCCAAATAAAAATGACTTCGAGAACAAAATAAACTTGACATGCTTGAACAAATGCATAAAATGCAATGATTCTTGTTCAATTTTGTTCCAAAGAACATCCAGCCGATTTGATACCCATGGTTGATCTGCCGAACAATCCGTATTCAGCATATTAAAGGGCGCGTATGAGATATTGGCGAGTTCCTCTGGATTCGAAGGAAATTGTGGTTTCCCGCGGAATCGTGGTGATTCTTGAAGAAAGATGCAAGGGCTGCGGTTATTGTATTGCCTACTGCCCCCGCAATGTGCTTGAGCTGTCCCCCGGATACAATATAAAGGGCTACCATCCGCCCATTGTCAAAAAGCCGGATGACTGCGTCAACTGCCATTACTGCGAAACGATCTGTCCGGATTTTGCTATATACTCACTGGAAATACCGCCTGAATTGTCTCAGCAGGCTGTTCTTCCGGAACCTGAAGCAGAAATATCCAGGTAAACTATCGACGGTCATAATCTTAACTTTTGAACCCCCCAACCCTCCCCCGCTGGGAGAGGGAGCTCTAATGAAAGCGACTGTATGAAACCAGCAGTGCTAACCGGTGAACATTTTATGACGGGTGATGTCGCCTGCGCGGAGGGTGCTCTGGCGGCAGGGTGCCTTTTTTTTGGAGGGTATCCCATTACGCCGGCAACCGAGATCGCCGAACACATGGCCTCCCGTCTTCCAGATGTCTGCGGAACCTTTGTGCAAATGGAAGATGAAATCGCCGCCATGGCCTCGATTCTCGGGGCTTCCTGCGCCGGAGTCAAAAGCATGACCGCCACTTCCGGCCCGGGCTTTAGCCTGATCATGGAAAACCTGGGGCTTGGTATATGCACAGAAACCCCGTGCGTGGTGGTCAATGTTCAGCGGGCTGGTCCCTCAACTGGACTGCCCACTCTCGGAGCACAGGGGGACATGATGCAGGCAAGGTGGGGGTCTCATGGCCATTATGAAATCATCGCTCTGGCACCTGCATCGCCGCAGGAGCTTTTCTATTTGACGATCACGGCCTTTAATTTGAGTGAAACCTACAGAACCCCGGTTCTGGTCATGACGGATGAAGTTACGGGACATCTGAGCGAGCGGGTGGTCATTCCAGACGCGGGCGCCATCAAGCTGCGACACCGGCCAACTCCCAAGGGCAGAAAAGATCGTTTCAAGCCTTTTCAGCCAGGCCCTAATGGTGTTGCTCCGATGGCCATTGCCGGCGAAGGCTACGGAATTCATGTTACTGGCCTGACGCACGATGAACGGGGCTACCCAGGCATGAACGTAGAAACACAGATTGAGATGATGGGCCGGCTGACCCTGAAGATTCGCAATAACCTTGATGACATAATCCGGACGGAAAGCTACCGGATGGAGGATGCCGAAATCGTCGTAGTATCTTACGGAATCTCGGCCCGCAGCAGCCTGGCGGCAGTGGATGAAGCCAGGGACCAGGGCATCAAGGCAGGACTGCTGCGGCTGATCACCGTCTGGCCCTTTCCGGAACAACAGATTAAAAACCTTGCGGAAAAGGTGCGCGGTTTTGTGACGGTCGAGATCAATTTGGGTCAAATTCACCTGGAAGTTCAAAGATGCGCAAGAGGCAGGGTTCCCGCCATTCTGGTCGGACATCCTGGTGGTGCAGTCATACCGCCGGAGCGGATTGTTGAAACCCTTAAAACCGCTTTTTAGGTCAATGACTTCTGACAACTGGGAGTGGATATGGAAAAAGTAAAAACCAGGCCGGATCATCCTCTGGATACGCTGTTACGAACAGACCGCATTCCCCACATCTGGTGTCCGGGATGTGGTATAGGGACGGCGTTTTCCGCGTGTATGGTCGCCATGCAGGCCAGCGGCATTGATCTGAATAAGACGGTGATGGTTTCCGGCATAGGATGTTCTGGCCGTGGCGCAGGATATACCCGGCTTGATTCCTATCATACCACTCACGGCAGGGCCATTCCTTTTGCAACCGGCATGAAGCTGGCCAATTCACAGCTTAACGTGGTGGTATTCAGCGGGGACGGCGATCTTTTCGCCATCGGCGGCAATCATTTCATCCATGCAGCCAGACGCAACATGGATATCACGGTGGTCTGCGTGAACAACCTGATCTACGGCATGACCGGCGGCCAGGCGGCAGCCACCACACCCTGCATGGCCAAAACAACAACCACTCCTCGCGGCAATCCTGATCAGCCGTTCAGCCTTCCCCTTCTGGCCTTTGCATCTGGCGCAACATACGTGGCCAGATGGACCATTCTGCACACGCGGGATCTTACCAAATCCATTGAAGAGGCCTTGAATCGACGTGGTTTTTCCTTTATCGAGGTACTGGCTCCATGCCCGACCGGTTATGGACGAAAGAACAAGGAAAAATCGCTGGATACGCTGAAGATATATCAGGAACGCACTATAATCAAAAACGGCGCGCACCCGATGGATGCGGTGATGGACTTTGGAAACAGCATTACGCTGGGTAAATTTATAGATCAGGACCGGCCAACCTTTTCAGATAATTATGACAGGACATGCAGGCCGCAATTTGACAACAAAGCATGAATGATAAATAAAAATGGTATCTTTCTTAAATTCGATCACCCCATATATGAAAATGATACTTCCCCCTTTGGAAAAGGGGGATCGAGGGGGATTTTTCAGGTGGATAGCCTCC
>CAIMCT010000101.1 GCA_903839535.1 uncultured Desulfobacteraceae bacterium | reverse complement strand
GATCTCTGCAGCCGGCAAGATGCCGACTCCACCTGTGAAGCTGAGTTTTTTGCTTGTTCTTATCACCTCACCAGATATCCTGCGGTTCCTTATGAATAAAGGAACAAGGAGCTACTACCTAAAATGATCAAAGTTCTTTGTGTTGACGACCATAAGCATAGCACCGACATTGTATCGCATTATTTAACCAAGTGGGGCTATCAGGTATTGGTTGCTTCGGATGGTGAAACCGGCTGGAACATGATTCAGGAAGAACGACCCGAGATCGTCCTGACCGACTGGTTGATGCCCGGCATGGATGGACCGGAACTTTGTCGCAGAGTCCGTTCCTCCAAGTTTTCCGGCTATACCTATCTGATTCTGCTGACTGCCAAGGGTGACAAGAAAGACCTTGTCCTCGGCATGGAGGCCGGGGCGGATGATTTCATATCCAAACCAGTTGATTTCAGGGAACTGAAGGTACGGCTGCATGCTGCTGCGAGGGTTGTGACTCTTGAACGGCAACTGATTCAGGCCAACCGTGAGCTGGATGAAAAGAATCTGAAACTTAATGAAATGTACGGATCCATCAAAATGGACCTTGAAGCGGCAGCCCAGATTCAACGAACCATGTTGCCAGACAAGAGCATTACCCTGCCTGGCTTCAATTTTGACTGGCTTTTTACCCCTTCCACTTTTATTGCCGGCGACATTTTCAATATCTTCCAGATTGATACGAATCACCTGAATTTTTATCTGATAGACGTAAGTGGTCATGGGATACCGGCTGCACTGCTTTCCACGACATTGAGCAGGGTTCTCTCCCCTTATGCCCACTTGCAATTGTATGGGACTTCGGAGCAGATACGACACGATTCCTCCGAACGCAGGAAAAATCCGATGATTTCCTTGCATTCACCTGCCAATGTAGCTCTGGCGCTGAACAAGCGATTTATGAGCTACGAAGAGAATATGCAGTACTTTACAATGGTGTACGGAACCATTGATCTGCAAAATGGAAGCGTTACTGTTACTCAGGCAGGTCACCCACCCCCTATCTATCAGTCGTCGGATGGAGCAGTTCGGATAATCGAAGGCGGCGGTTTTCCTATAGGTCTCGTTCCTGACGCCTCTTTTGTTGATGTGTCGTTCAGTTTTGAACCTGGTGGTCGTCTTTTTCTGTATTCCGATGGAATTACCGAATGCCGCGGTAAAAATGATAAAATAGCGAACACAAGAGCGTTTGGTGACGACGCGCTTCAGGAAGTAATTTGTTCCGGGCGCAATCTGCCACTGGATGAGCTTATGAATCGTCTCAGGCGTGCTATTGCAGAACACCGTGGAAACGATTTTTTTGATGATGATATTTCACTTCTTGCTATTGAACGAAGGCCACTTTAAAATGGAGGTTACATGTCTATAACGCATAATCAGGACGGAGTATTTACTGTTGTTTCCATGAATGGCCGCTTTGACGCCCTCGGGTCCCGCGATTTCAAGAATGTCATCTCGCTGTTGCTGGATGCACAAAAAAAGAGGATTGTCCTTGATATGGCGCATGTAGATTTTATCGACAGCTCTGGTATGGGCGCACTGGTTGGCGTTCTTCGCACAGTAGTGAAGGAGGGTGGTGAAATCCGCATTGCCGGACTTATTCCGGAGGTACATACAATTTTTGAACTTACCCGTCTGCACCGGCTATTTGATATTTATGAAACTGCGACCGCCGCCACGTTGGAAATTACAAACGAATAAGCACAGATTAATTATGAATTATGAATGGCTAATATCCGGTACCGCCGCACCCCAGTGCGGCATAAGGGTTTCTCACGCAAAGACGCAAAGAACATTTTTTCGTGTATTTCAGCCGACACAAGAGCGTGTATTTCGTGGTTTAAAAGTATTTTCACGGTAAATTAGAGACATGAAAGAAAGAACTATAGAGTTGTCATCCGAGCTGGAGTCCCTGCGCGTTGCCGCCCAATTCACAGATGATGTCATCCGTGAGATACTGGGTGATTCACCGCCACCGCAATTGGGGTACAACATATCGCTTGCAGTTAGCGAGGCATTGACCAATGCTATCCGGCATGGTCAGACCGGCGGAAAAGTCGGCCTCGGGTTTTCGTGGGATACGCAGATGGTTATCATCACCGTGGATGATCAGGGCGATGAGTTGAATCTTGAAGACATATCGGATCCTGATTTTGAGGTTGCCGCCACAGGGGGCTATGGTATCTATATTATTCGAAAATTGATGGATGAAGTGACCATCGCGAACTTTCCTGGCTGGAAACGTCTTACCATGATCAAAAGATTGAACGAAGGAAATGGGTGATCAAGATTTCTGCTTCGTTGCATATCCGCATTGCATTTTCGTTTTTTCTCTGCCTGCTGCCGCTTGCATGCGCCAATCTACCGGCCACAGTCAACATGCCGGTGAAAGGGATAGCGGCTTCACCTGATCAACCGGAGGTGATGATTGCTCCGCTGGAGGTGTTGAAGGCGTTTGAGGCCGGGTTAAATCGTGAATACCTGCTGGGACCTGGAGATGTGGTGGAGGTTCTGTCTCCAACATCGCCGGAAGTTGCATGTGAGCAGACTGTAAGTCCCGATGGAACCATGACGATTTATCCTTCAGGCGAGGTAAAAGTGATCGGGAAAACCCGTACTGAAGTTGAAACGATCCTCAAGGAATCTCTCCGGCGCTATTTTGATACGCCAGCATTAACGCTGCGCATCAAGTCGTTCGAGAACAATCAGGTGCATGTACTTGGGAAGGTAATGATACCTGGAACGGTCAAATTCCGCAGTCGTCCGAACCTTCTGGAGGCTCTGTCCAGGGCCGGCGTTTTCTCTGGCGGTTCGCAGGCCCGCCCGCCGTCCAATTGCGCCATCATCCGGGGGAAAGATCAGATGCTCTGGGTCTCGCTGGATGAAATGTTGCGAGGTGGGTCAACTGGTCGCAATATGGATCTGGCCGGAAACGACACCATCTATGTTCCCGACCCTGACGAGGCTAACGTCTATGTCCTTGGCGAAGTAAGCAAGCCTGGAGCATTCGATCTCGACAGCGTAAAGTCGCTTCTTAATGCAGTTGCAAAGGCCGGCGGGCCGACGGAAAATGCAACTACCGACAGCATTCTGCTGGTTCGCAGCAAGGGTGCCGACGCCGGTAAGCCAATCAAAGTCAGCCTGGACAGCATGATTAATAAAGCCGACTTCTCCGGCAATATCATGTTGGCCAAAAATGACATAATCTTCGTCCCCCGCAAAGGGATCGCCAATTACAACTACTACCTGCGTATGATCAACCCCTTTACCCAACTCTTCATAACTGGTTACGCTCTTGGTAAATGAATTGACCAGCCAGCCGATTCAGCGCCCGAAGCGCACATTCAGCAAACCGTTCAATCCGATCGGCGCAATTATCGAGTACCTGCACATCGTAATCGCCATCACGCTGATCGGTACTGTGCTCACCGTTCCCTACGTTATCCTCAAGAAAAAGCCCGGATACGGGACTGAAGGACTGATCTACATCAATCCGTACATGCCCAAGATACTCTACCGGGTGGAGGACAGCAGTTTTATCCACTCTTTTGAAGACTGGATGCGAACCCAGGTCAAGGTGATCACCAGTTATCCGATTCTGGAATGGGCCATCAAAAACTACGAATCCCAGGGATTCAAATGGGTATTTCCCCGTGAATCCATGACATCAGCCGCCAGCCGCCTTAACGGCCGCATCAAGGTAGTGCAGATCCGGGACACCCAGCTCATCACCATTTCCATGGAGGGCACACGCAGCGAGGGCCTGGCGGAAATGATCAACTGCGTTATCAATGGGTATATCAATTCAATCGAGGCAAACACCCACAATCAGGACAGTTACAAACTGGACGTGTTGACCCGGGAAAGACAGAAAGTACAAGAAGAGTTAGATGAAGGATATCGCAATCTGGAGGAGATTTCCCGTAAATATGGAACCGCAATCACCGAAGAGAAAAATCTCTACATCTATTTCGAGTCGTTCGCCGACCTGAAGAAGATATACAACAAGCTGGTGGCTGAGCGGATCATTGCCGAGAGCCGCATGAATGCTCTGAATGCCAAGGGGGACATACTGAAGAAGATGCCGTTCTCCGGGCAGGTGGCCGACCGGATAGATGGCGGACAAGGGGTGTCCGGCCTTATCAACCAGATCAATGGTCGTATTCTGGAAATCAATGATCTTATGGTGGGATTAACAGTGGACAACCCCCGCCACATCCTGCTGAAGCAGCGCCAGCAGGAAATGGAGGGGCAGGTGGAGCGACTACTGGAATGGACCACGAAACACCAGGAGAAGGTCGTGCGGGACAAACTGCTGGAAGACAACCAACTCGCCGTCGAAAGCGCCCGTGTTGATTACCAAACTGCGAAGGATGCCGAAAAACTGCTCCTGAAGGAGCTTGATCGATCACAGAAGGAGATACTGGAATATAACACAGCAGTGCTGCACGCTCAGACCAAACGCCAGGAAAATCAGCGGCTGATGGAAAGTCTTACCCGGATCAACGAGCGTACAGACCAAATTCAGATGGAGTTCGCCTCGCCTGGACGTATCACGGTTACAACATGGGCGCAAAAACCGGAAGATCCCAACGTTGATCCACGAGGCAAAATGGTTCCGATCTGCTTTATCGCATCGCTTCTTGCCGGTGTCGGCGTGGTCATCGGGCGAGATATGATCGATAGTCGCATCAAGCGGCCCATCGACATGGAAAAGATTCTCGGGTTTCCGCTGACCGGCTTTGTGCTGCGGACCGACGAGGAGAAAATCCCGATTGGCGATCTTTACTCTCTGCACAGACGACATCCACGCTCCTTCATGACTCAGCAACTGGCCGAGATCGTTGTCAAGATGGACCGGGAACGGCTGGAGCACGGCTCAAAAGTGTTCGCCTTCACCGGACTGGGGGATGGTTGTGGCGTTACCATGTTGGCCATGAATATTCTGGCCATGAGTACCGTACCAAGAAATCGCCGTTTGTACATCGACCTGAACACCCGCAACCCTGCTGGAAGTCGCGAACCACTGAAGAGCATCATGAAAACCGCCTCAGGCGACAATATTCCCCAGGGTTTTCTCGATGACGCAGTTGAGGAATTCCCCTTCACCTTCTACCCAAGCGCCGCGGAGATGCACGGGGGACGTGCGCATTCCAGCGAGGATTTGAGAACACTTCTTGAAGAGCTGAAAAACTCATTCGACATGATCGTAATCGACCTGCCCCCCATCCTGCTTTCAGCAGATACCCAGGCGATCGCCGGCATCGCCGACGTGGTTATATTGACTGCGCTTGCGCGGCATTCGCTTTGGGGTCAACTGATGCGCTCCATGTCAATGCTGGACGACTGCGGTGTCAAAGTCATCTCCGTTGTTTTGAATCGGGTCGGGTTCGTTCGGGGCGGCTATCTGCGCAAAAATCTTCAGGCCTATCACATCCTGGGTCGGGAGAAAAAACGGCGTTTGTTCAGGAGAGGATAATACCGGATGGATAAGAGCATACTGCTTCTAATGCTTGTCACCATCGGCCTTTTGCTCTACAAGGAGCCCAAGGAGCTGTTCCTCTATTTCTTTCTGCCGGTTCTTACAGTTGTTCCGATCTACTACGAAACCAAGATTGTGGCTGGCATTCCCGAAATGGGATTCTGGAGCGCCGTGCTGCTTCCTATCGCCTTTTCATGGATCGTCAACCGTCAGGCCGATGGGTACCGCTTATTGCCAGCGGATGTTCTGATTCTGGTGCATCTTGTAATCGTGTTCAGCGGGCAATGGCAAAACAGCGCCTACAAGGAGGCCCAGAAGATTCTCTACAACGATATCACCATCCGCCTGCTTCCGTTCATCATGGCCCGCGCCTGGTTTATGGACCCGGAGAGCCGGATAAAGATGTTCCGAATCATTATCCTGACCGGGGCGGTGGTAGCGATCTTCCAGATGATCGAATTCCGCTTCTGGTTCAACGTGTTCGACGAGCCTCTCCGCAGGATCTGGCCCAAATCGGTTCCGTGGGGCGGCGGCATGAAGCGCGGCGGACTGAAACGGGCCTCCGGTCCCTTCGGGCATCCGATTTGTGCAGGCTATTATTACACCATGTTTGTACCGTTAGCGGTCTGGCTCTGGAAGAACGACTACTTCGAGAAGCGCAAACATGGGTTCTGGATCACCCTTATCTGCATTGGTGGCGGGATATCGTCTATATCGCGAGCACCGATCATCGGCATTTTCCTTGGCCTGGTCCTCATCTGGTATGGCTGGTCGCAGAACAAGGGGCTTGCCACAATGATTCTGTTGAGCCTGATGGCCGTAGCCAGCATATTCATCCTCCCTAAAGCGATTTCCTATGTCAATGTGGACAGGGCCAACGCTGTCACCGAGGATCAGCGCAATGCCGCATATCGCACGGAACTGCTGGACAATTACAAGGAAGTGATTGCCGAAAAGCCGCTTCTGGGATGGGGACGTTTCACCGTTCCGGTGGTAAAGGGGCAGGCTTCGGTGGACAACGAGTACCTGATGATCGTGCTGTCATCGGGCAAGGCCTCACTGTATGCCTATATTGTCAGCGTAACCTGGATTCTGGCAAGGCTGATCATTTTTTCTATACGAGGCGACCCGTCCAGCAAGGAAATCCGCCTGGCCTGGTGTATGATCGCCAGCATCCTGACAGCGCTATTTACACAGGCCACCGTATATTCCGGCACTCAGACAGTGCAGTTTTTTTACATCATCCTCGGATTCAGTGAGGGGCTGATACAGGCTGGCGCGTGGGAAACTACACAGGCCAAATTTCCAAGGATTTTAGGAGAGATCAATTATGGATATAACTTTTCTCGTACCATTTAAGGGAATTGCCGGCGGCTTGCGGGTAGTCGCCTGCTACGGAAACGCCCTGATCAGGCGTGGACACCGGGTAACCGTTGTTTACCCCAAACGCGATCTTGCCTTCAGGGAGCAATTGCGCCGCAAGATCAGGCGTATGATCCATAACGAGAGGGATCACCTGGATGCCTTTTGCGGTAAGCTCATTGAAGTGCCAAAGATTGCACAGGAGTATCTGCCCCACAGCGACTGCATAATCGCCACTGCTTTCCAAACCGCCCAGATTGCAGCGGAACTGCCGGAACGCTGCGGACGCAAGTTCTACCTAATCCAGGGATATGAAAAGGTCTTTGCAAGGGAGGGGGAGGATGTGGATGCAACCTTCCGGCTCCCCTTGAAAAAAATCGTGATTTCCAGTTGGTTAAAGGAGCTGGTAGAGGCGCTTTCCGGAGAGAACGATATCCCGGTTATTCCCAACGGACGGGATTTTTTTCTTTCTTGCTTCAGCGGCGAAGGGATAAACCGGACCCATGATGTCGGACTGCTTTATTCTACGGTGCCACTTAAGCGCACCGATATAGCGCTGGAGGCTCTGACCATCCTGCGGAAGCGGCATCCCGGCCTTAAGATTGTCATGTTCGGCTCCGAGAACCCTGACTTGGTCAAGTATCCGGATTTCCCCTTTCATGATGTCAGGTTTCAGCGCACACCCACCCAGGAGAACATTCGCCGCACCTATCTGAACACAAAAGTATGGATGACGGCATCCAGCACCGAGGGATTCTGCCTGCCTGCCCTGGAGGCGATCTCGTTGGGGTGTCCGATTGTTTCCTCCGACAACAAAGGGATCAGGGACATAATAACCGATGGTGTTGAAGGTTACATCGTGGATGTGGGCGATCCTCAGACCATTGCCGACAGAGTATTGCACATTCTGGAAGATCAGGAACGACTGACCCGCATGAGCGCCGCCGCCCTGCGCCGGGCGGATGCCTTCTCATGGGAGTATTCAGCAGACATGCTGGAAGATGTGCTGCTAAAGTAGGTAACAGTCCGGGATATCCGCACCCAGTGCGGCAATTTCAATTCACAGCAAAGGCGCAAAGGGCGCAAAGAAGACACGGTTATGAAAAACTTCATCCTATCAATTGCATGCACGATAGTTTCCCTCCCATTCCGTCTGCTCAGCCCGTTCAGCTATTACTGGGGGCGCATCTGGAACAATGGACGGGCGGCAGCCCGGATTCACGGTCTTGATCCCACTGTACAATTTGATGGAGATGTAACGGTGCTTGGAACCAGGAATGTGAAGATCGGTGAAAAATCACGTATCGGCGACCTGACGGAGTTCACCACCAACAACGGGGGTATAATCAGGGTAGGTCGTGAGGTGAGACTAAACCGGGGAGCGACGATCTGCGCCTACACGGAGGTGGCCATAGGTGATTTCACCATGGTGGGGGAATTTGTTTCGATTCGGGATGCCAATCACGGCATTGCGCGAGGAGAACTGGTGTGCAGCCAGCCCCATGACGCCAAACCAATTCACATTGGCAGTGATGTGTGGGTGGGGCGTGGTGCCTGCATTCTTCCGGGGGTAACCATTGGTGACGGCGCAATCATAGGTGCCAACAGCATAGTGACAAAGGATGTACCGGCAAACTGCATCGCCGCCGGCATACCGGCGAAAGTGATCCGGGAGCGTTAATGTCCCCGCAGTACGCAGGCGCAAAGTCTCCAGGTTTCCCTGTTCAGAGGCCGCTTTTTAAGCGCCTTTAATGCGTATTTTCTGGATGTCGGCAGATAACCCACCTTTAACGCCCACCATGACCATTTGATATAGGCATCTGCTGCATTCCGCCGATCTACTACCGGCTGTCCGGGAGCTTGCAAATCCTTATAATCAAGTCCTCTGCGCAGGCAGGCATCCTTGATCGCACGCATGGCGGAATTGGCCTGTTTGTCCCCGTGACTATACCCTATGCTGGACAGGTGCTGCCGATATTTCAGCAGCACATCCGGCAGGTTGGTCAGTCTGCCGACTTCAGCCAGACGAAGAAAAAGATCAAAATCCTCGGCGCAGGGATATTCCGCACGGTAACCACCCACCTGTTCCACGGCGGATTTACGGAGCGCAACCGCCGGCTGAAAAAAACTGGCATCAACTCCGGAAATGTTTGTAGAATCGATTTCCTCATGACTGAATTTATCTCCCATCACGGTGATGGGCATATCTTCCGAATCAATCAACAGAATCCTGGAGCCAACAGCAACACAGTCCGTGTTTTCATCCAGATACCGAATCTGCTTCGCAAAGCGGTCCGGCATGCAGATATCATCGGAATCCATCAAGATGATGATGTCAGCCCTGGCCAGCCTGTTCCCCTCATTCCGCGTTGCAATAATCCCCCTGTTCGGCCAGTGATGGACAATGCAGCGACTATCCGCCGCCTGGTACCGATCAAGAATCGCGGATGATTCATCGGTGCTGCCATCATCAAGCAGCAGCAACTCAAAATCGGTGAAGGACTGCCCAAGAACGGAATCAACCGCTTTTTCAAGATACTTTGAGGTATTGAAGACGGGAATTACCACACTTGCAACAGGTCGTAAGGTGCCGTTCAAGTCGGACTCTCCTGGTTTAGAATTTATCCATAAAATACGCCAGCCCTTTGCCAATGATGGCGCCGACCAGCAGTGCTGGCAGGACCATGAGCTCACGCTTGATGTCAAGTATGCCGTTTATCTTTTTGTAGTAATAAGTAAGAGGGATACTGAAGAATGAATTGGTTGCGATTACCCATAACGCCCCGTTGAATCCGTAGAATTTGAATACAATGGGTAGCATGATGTACAGGGGTACTAATCTGCATCCGATGAGGGGGATGAGCAGTCGCGGAGTTCCGCGGGCCATATAGTATTGACCGGTTACGCCAAAGCGGGTCTCGAACAATGCCAGGGACAGTATCTCCAGCATCGGCCCCGCCGAGGAATAGCGACCGTCATAGAGCAAGTCGATAACAACATGCCCTGAAAAGAACAGGATTCCAGTCAGCAGGAGCAAAACAATATCAATCGGTGTCCGCAGTTTGTAATATTTACTGAGCAATTGTTCCGGTTTGTCTCGGATTACTTCACTCAATAACGGAAAAGATATGTTGTCGATCAATTTCCCCATTACCTGCTGGATTGAGGAAACCATCAGAAATGCTATGGAATAGAGACCGAGTATTTTGGCATCGACCAATCCTCCCAGCATCAGGCGGTCGCCGCTGGCGAGCAGAAATCCGAGTATTGATGAGAGGAATACCCACTTTCCATAACCGATGATCTCAAGGAAAGATTCACGATCCCAGGCCATCTTGTTTTTCGGGCCGCTTAACAGTGTGTGGCTGAGGATCACCCGTACCAGTACAGAAACTAATGCGCCGGCCACCAATGCCCATACCGATCTGTGCAACATAGCCCAGCCAAGCATGAAGCAGAGCGCCATAGCCTGGCTCACCAATTCTATCTGGGTTACACGCCCCAGCTCAAGTTTGCGTCTGGCAAGCGCCAGCTTGTTCGACTCGAATCCCGATATCAGCGCTGAAAATGATAGTACAAGAACTACGGCAGGCAGTATATTATTTGCGTAGGCGCTTCCCTCCGGTAGCAAATGAAACATTCCGGCAAAATAAAGCGCCAACGCAATCAGCATTGCCACAACACAGAGAACTGCGCCCCGTAGAATCTGGACGACCCAGGCGGTATTCAGGAAAACAGGCTCTTCCCCGCGACGGCTCTGAATAATACTCTGACCAAGTCCGAAATCCGAAAACAGGGCCAGCCCATATAATATGATATTGGCGATCGCCATGACTCCGAACATTTCCGGGACCAGCAGACGGGTCATGATGAGATTGCTGCCCAGCCGGAGCGCCTGGCTCACACCGTATCCGATCAGGGTCCAGACACCGGCATGCAGTACACGCGTTTTAAGGGTAACAGGAGCGGAGGGACTATCAGCCCGGTCGGGAGAAAGGCTGGAGGCGGAAATCTTTGCCATAGTCAGCTCTGGCTGTCGCTGCTTACGGAACAGGCTCATGACTGATTTTTTATCTTTAGAAAAATTCATTTTATATAAATTCTTAACCATTTCTTTTGGGTCCAATATCACCCTGCACAAGCCACGTCAACAGGGTTTGATACAAATCATTATGAATTTGTTACGATTTTACAGTAACGACTGATAACCTACAAGACAAACTATTTCAAAATAAACCAACGCGCCGCTGCAGGTGGAAAATTAACCGTATATCGACCAGTTGCGTATGTAACCGCCATCGGTTTGTCAAGTTTGCCCGATTTGGTGACGGGGTACAATTGCAACCCTTCAGGCGCGGCAAAGGTTACTGTGCCGGTTACAGTCTCGGATAGAAAAACCGATTTATTGACTTGGTCGGGCTGGGAACGCGCCATCAGCGTAATGAATATACTGCCTGATGTCCTGATTGGCTTGTCAACCAGGCTCTGGATCGCCACCACAGCGATTTTAGTCCGGATTGTAAAGGTGGCGTTATCCAACCTGATTGTTTCACCTCCGAGTTTACCGGCTGCAACCTGGGATCTGTCGGTATTGACAGTCTGAATTCCTTTTTCCCAATCACGCTGTAATTCATCAGTATCCGATGTTACAAATGATTGTCCCGTGGGAATAAAATCTTTGCCCATATCACTTATAACTGTTACGTTCTTGTCGGGCTGCACGCTGTTTTTCAACCATGGCAGTTCAGGTGTATCGGGCATGCGAATGGCGAATTGACTGGTTTCCAGCAGAGTGCGCATGGTTTTTGACGTACTCGGATCATGGCTGATATTGAAAAAATTGTTGCGATCCAGCATTAGTTCATAGCGGTTCCTGGCTGGAGCAACATGATTTTGCCGATAAAGCAGCGCGGCAGCCGGCATCATGCCCATCATCGACGGATCGTTGAATGACGAGTAATTGCTTCCTGCTACATTGTCGTTTAAAGGCGCCTGACTGTATCCGTACAGCATGAGCGAATCCCAGCCTTGCAGGCTTGCAATACTGGCTGTAAAAAGCGGCGATGCAAAGCGGTCCGCTGCCGGAAATGGCTCCATGTTCCATTCTGTTACGGAAAGCGGTTTTCCTGAAACTTGTGCGGCACCGATCCAGGTTAAAAAGCCAGCATAAAAGCGCGGATTTCGCGTCAACTCTTCAATTCCGCCATAAGAATGGGCGTCAATTATTCCGCCGTCTGTCAGGGAAGGCAATCCGGACAGCCCCATTCCTCCCCAACTGTTGGTAGTAGCTATCAGTGACTTCACCCCGATTTTATATAACTGGTCGATCATGTTCAGGTTGTAGCGATGTTCGACATCGTTAAGGTATATCTTGGACTCACCCATTTCCCACGTCCGCATTATTTTGTCGTATGCCAGGTTATAGGCATCCGCGAACCGTTTCGCATCTGCGACAAAAAGTTTGTTGTGCAGCGGAACCCCTTTGTTTCCCAGCAAGGCGTTGCCGAAATGCTGTGATAAATCGTTCTCGTTGGTAATCAGCAGTGCAATAACCGCCGGGTCGTCCTTGTAGGCAATGTTGGTAAACTCATTGACATGAGACAGATACGCCGCATTGAACGCCTGCATCTGAGACTTGATGCTGGAGTTGTAATAATTGAAACCCTTTATTTCACTGGTTTCTTTGCCTTTGGCAAGATCTGCGAAATTGTCGATACCATCATTTTTGGTGAACGTCCTGCCGACATGCAGATCCAGCCAGACATACACGCCTTGATCTTTCAGACACTTTATCCACAAGTCCAGTTTTCTTAACGCATCGGTGGACAGTGTTTGAGTATTATCTTCCGGTTTCTTGAAAATATTGGGTTTGACCCACTGCGAATCATGATGATGAATTCTTACCAGATTGAAGCCAAGTTGTGCAATTCGTTGTGAATGTTTTATGATATTTTCATCGCGCGTATCAAACAGCGCATAAGCTTGCAAATTGACACCCCAAAATCTGGTTGGCGTACCATCGGCAAAAATGAGTTCCGCGTTTTGCGCCTTGACAAATCCGTGACTTCCGGCAGGCTTGTCCTGCTTGTTAAGGAAGGACATATCCATCGGTGAAGTTTCGCTCGGTAACACATCACAATGCCACGCGCCAAGGTCAATGTCGTCATATTCCAGGCTTGCCGGGCCTGACAGATTAACCGCCGCATCATCAACAGTAACGGTCATGGTTGTCTGCTGTGTCCCCCGTTCAATGGCGGTAAAGAACAGAGCCCGGATGGTGTTTTCTTGCAGCCTCTCGAATGCCAGGCTGGCGAGAGCCGGGGTAAATTGTACTGTCATATCACACCCCTCTGGCGTGCGCCACCGCCACCCTTTATTACCGGGCAGTAATTCAGGACGTGTTGCTGCTGAAGAAAAACCGGGGGAATTTAACGCAAACTTGAATTCGACACCAAAGCCGGTTGCATCGGGAATATCTTTATGTTTGTCCCAACGGTAAGTCCAGATGAACTGTTTGGGATGTGAGCCAACGTTCAGCGTTCCGGTAAAATCAAGCTCCAGATCGGGAACTTGTCCTGTAAATGTGGATCTGAAATCTCCCCTCTGATATACAGGTTGAACCTGTGCGCCGGCCCATTTCCAGTTCCTTGACCAGCCGATATACGATGAGGTGACAACTGGGAGCGTTTTATCAATTGATGAAAACAGGGAACTCTTTTCATCGACGCGTATGCTGTCCAGTGCATGGCAATACTGGCTGAGGCATAAAACAACAAGGATGATGCATGTATAACAGATGTTCATCAAATTATTTATCATTCCAGTTAGTTTCATACGGGCTGCCCCTCTCCATAAGGCTTTGACTGCAGATATCCCCCTAATACAAAAACCCCAGCAGCCAAAGCGGGATACAGTTTCTGATGCCATACTCCTCACCGTCTCTTAGCACATAGCTTTCCGGAATGTTGGCGATTTGACTGAAGGATTTATTTTTACTTCCAACTTCAAAAAGATATCGATTCTCTACCAGGAAGTCTCCCTTGGGGGGATAATATTTGTATTCATGTACAATGAAATTGTAATAAAGTTTGTATTTGAATACAACAAATAATCATGATTCGATAGGCTACACCCGTGCGATAATTCCCAAGAAGCGGTGACAATTTTAGTAACATCCAACCGAAGACGTTTGAGTTGACCGAGTTCCCATGTCTCAAGGGTTTGGTCAATGGCCTTACGAAGTCATCAGTCTTCTTTTGGTTATGCTCCGAAATTATCCCTTGTTCCAATTTTGGTTGTCATCCGAGTTGTGGAATAAATCTCTTGATCTGGATATTTGGAACAAACTTATAATGTTTATAGTTTGCTGTCAGTAATACTTCAGAGTTATTTGTACAAGTGGCAGCAATCAAAGCATCAGCCAATTCCATCGAATTACTGTGATGGTATTGTTCCACATATATCATGGCTCTTGTGGATATATCATTGCTTATTTGAACAATATCAATATCCCATTTTGATAATTGCTTTATGAATCTATTCATCTCCTTCTTATCTTTCATTCCTTGAATCAACTCTATGTAGGTGACTACGGATATGCTAAAAGGAATGTTATTGTGAATTATGTCCCTTGCTGTCTCATTCCCGCGCAAATGCCAGACGAGAACATCAGTATCAATGATCAAAATACTCTCCTCTTCCTCATATTCCTCACATAGTCATCTACAATTTCTATGTCTTCCCTGTCCTGCCATAAAGCAAATATTTCATCTTCATTTCTCTTATTTGAATTATTTACTTTTTCGCTTGCGTAAGGAATAATTCTGGCTAGCTTTTTCCCACGAATCGTAATCACGATTTTAGTTCCGCGAGCTGCTTGCTCAATTATTTGCCCAGGCTTGCAACGTAATTCTTTCGCAGTGATTTCCATATTAAAACCTCCATGCCGCATAAGTGTATATTTAAAGTGTACACTTATTTGTGACGAAGTCAAGAATTTAACGACTTCATAAAAAGTCCGCATGCTACTTTGCACTGCATCCTTCGTCAATGAATGATAGATGGTCGGACTGGAAACGTGATCTCAGCGTAATAAAAATACAGCATGATTTTGTGGAGGGAGCAAAATGATTGACATCGAAAGTGCACTGTAATAGACAGGGAGGGTTATCTTGATTGTATCAGTATTATCGGCAACTCAGCGAAGGATAATCTTGCAGATAACCCCTAAATTAATTCTCAAATTTCTTCTATTGCTGCTCCTTATGGCTGTCGGCGTTTATACCGTTGGCGACATGCTGCAAGATTTTTACGCCCGGCATGCTGAAGAGCCGTATATGAGAATCCCAGTCGCTGCCGACCCTGCCGCTCAGGCCGTCACCCCGTTCTGGCAGGCTAAGCACGAAACCGGAAATATGGAAGAGTACAGTTGGTGGCGCATGGAAGGTACGTCCAGCGGCACACTCACCGTCGTGCCAGACCCGACCGGATCGGGACGTGGCTTTGTTCTGAGGGGAGAAATCACCTCCGCATCGCCTCCTCCGGGCGACAGCCATCGACTTTATCCCGTGTTCATGCTGCCTGAATGCTATCGTGGAACGTATTCATCAACATTCAGCGTGTGGGCGGATCTACCGCAGCATTCCGCCACACGGGGCTGGATCAGTTTTGCCACATATTCCAACATGATGAACTGGAAAGACTTGTACGGTGTCAATCTTGGCCATGAAGATGGCGTAGATCGACTGGTGCTGTTCCATGTACCGGTATTTGGCAAGGGGGACTTTACCCGGTTTGCCTCGGTTCCATTTCCCATGAAAAAGTGGGTTAGTATTACGGTAAAGGTCGATGACTCCGGAATCATGCTGTTTCAGGATGAACGTCTGGTGGCGGAGGCGAAAAAAAGCTGGGGAGCCGAAGGTGTCAGCTTGTGCGAGGCGCATTGGGGTCTGTACGGTCAAGGTAAAACCGCCAGTGGCGTGCTTTTGAACGATGATGTCTCTGTTACGTTCGATGGGGCTTTTACTAAAAAAACAATGATGGTAAGGCCGGATAACCACAGCCGGAGAAATACAAACTCATGAACATTCTGATGACGACAATGCTTGATATGGAACATGACAGAAACGGGGTGGTCAGCGTGGCCCACGATTTGAAATGTCTCCTTGAAGCCGCCGGACACTCAGTGCGAACTGTGACACCTAACAATGCCGCCACGCCTGACCGTAGTCTGATGCTTCGAATCGCCCGCCGGATGTGGCGAGCCACAAAGTCCCCTGTCTGTTTCCTGACAAGACTCCACTTGACTGTAAAACACCTTGGTGAACGCATTGCGTCCCACTCCGGGGATATTGATGCAGTGATCGCTCACGACGTACTCACTGCCGGAGCCGCGCTATCTGCTGTTGGCGGACATTGCCCGATACTGCTGGTTTGTCATTTCTGGACAAAACCATGGGATGAATTTTCCGACACAGGACTTTTGCCAAAGCACGGTGCTGCTATCGGGTGGTTGCGCCGCAGGATGGAACATGTACTCAACGATCCCCGGATCATGCTCGTGCCGGTTTCGCACCGTAATGAAAAGCTGCTGCTCACAATTGCGCCCGATGCGTCGCAAAACAGGATCAAAATCGCTTATTCAGGGGTATATAGACCTGTAACCACCTTGACGGTAGAGCCGCGTTCCGGTTTGGTTCCAACAATCATCAATGTCGGCACGCTGGAGCGTCGCAAGAATCAGCGAATGTTGCCATTGGTGGCCGCAGCATTGAAAGAGATGGGAATCACCTGTCGTTTTCTGCTGGTTGGCACCGAGCAGGCAGAGGAAAAGATACGAGTCCAAGAGCTGGCTGCCAAGCTGCATGTGGACGACCTTTTCGCCTTCTTTGGTGAGCAGGAACGCGATGCCGTCTTCAATCTGATGGCTGAATCTGATCTGTACCTGCACACTTCGCTGGAGGAAAGTTTCGGAATGACGCTGGTAGAGGCGATGGCCTGCAATATTCCGGTGATGGCGCTTGAATATGAGGCTCTGCAAGAGATTCTCCCTGATATGCCGGAAGCGGTAATACCACAGGATGCAACACCGGAGCAGATTGCCACAAGGATCGCACCGATATTAAGTGATCGCAAGAAACTGGGTGCATTACAGGTCCGCCAACGCTCCGTGTATGAGCGCTGCTTTTCCTCCGGGGCCTTTGTTGCACGCTATCTGGAAATAATCGCCGATGCAGCAAGGGTGGATTCATGAAGCCAGCTATTGTCTATCTGGCACCGGAAATTCCTGCTCTTTCCGCCACTTTTGTTTACCATGAAATTTTGGCTTTGCGAAAACGCGGCTTTCATATACTGCCGGTATCGGTGTTGGTTCCAACTGCTGCCGCCCTTGAACAGGAAGCATTGGATATGGAAAAGGAGACCATTCATCTGTATGCGCTCGGCATGCCGTCATTTCTGGCGGCGCTTTTGACAATCGCCTTTTCGTATCCTGGCCGTACTGCATCGGCTTTACGGCTATTGATTGCAGACATCTCCAGCGTTGGCTTATTTACTCGAAGCACCGCCGGTCTTTCGTATCGTTTCCTTGCTGCTGCACGATTGGCTCGCATAATAAATAAAAATAACTGCATCCATTTGCACGCCCATTTTGCTCATGTCCCGACCGATATCGCAATGTATGCAGCCAGGTTGGCGGGAATCGGCTTTAGCTTCACATCGCACGCCAACGATCTTTTCGAGCGAGGCTGGTTGCTCAGGGAAAAGGTCGAACGGTCGCTGGCCGCTGTTACCATTTCGCACTTTAACCAGCTTTTTCTGGAGCATAATGGAGCTAACTCCGCCAAGATAAGTATAATTCGCTGTGGTGTAGAGCCGGCAGGATGCCGGCTCCACTGCGAAAAAAGAGAGTGTTATACTGTTCCACGAATTGGTTCCCTGGGTCGTCTGGTGGAAAAAAAAGGCTTTGACACCCTGCTTCTGGCGGCCGGAATGCTTGCACGTCAGGGAAGGGAATTCACCCTGGAAATAGCCGGGTCCGGCCCATTGCTGGAAGAACTCCATGCGTGTTCCGAGCGTGAAGGTCTTGGCGGAATGGTCAAATTTTACGGTCCGATCGCCAATAACAAGGTGCCGGAGTGGTTATCCCGGATTGACTTGTTCGTTCTGGCCTGCAAACAAGATAAAAATGGAGATATGGACGGCATTCCAGTAGTATTAATGGAAGCGATGGCGGCGGATGTGCCGGTCATTTCAACCACTATCTCCGCAATTCATGAGCTGATACAAGATGGTGTATCCGGACTACTGGTAGAACCGGGCGATGTGGTTGCTCTTGCTGCAAGTATCGAGCGGATGCTGGATGATGCTCAGCTTCGGCGACGCTGTATATCCGGCGGCCGGACAATGACTGACGGTGAGTTTTCACAGAAGCTGAACATCGACCGGCTTGCAGAGTTATTTACAAACATGGGGTAAATTACCCCCTTTTACAATAAAAAAGCATCATTTATGGAGGATATAATTTGAGTGGAACTGATAAACGTCGCATTGTCATCGTAGCCCCAGTGCGGGATGAAGCGAAATATCTTCAAGGAACCATCGATGCCATCATTGCGCAGAAACTGAAACCGGTGGAATGGATACTGGTGGATGATGGTTCGAAGGACGACACTTTTGCAATCGCTGAGCGGGCATCGCAGGAACATCCCTGGATTCGTGTGGTCAAGCGGCGGAATCGTGGGGTGCGGGCCGTGGGGCCTGGGGTTGTGGAAGCGTATTATTTTGGTTATAATCAGATTATAACCAGAGAGTACGATTACATCTGCAAAATGGATGGTGACATTGAGATCGGGCCGGACTACTTCTCCACTCTGGTGGAGTATTTCGAGAAGGACAGGCAGCTCGGCTCCGGCAGCGGCAAGCACTTTATCGAGGTGAAATCAGCTCTGGTGGAAGAGCGCACAAGCGATGAAATGGTGGCCGGCATGGTCAATTTCTATCGCCGCAAATGTTTTGAGGATATTGGCGGTTTTGTGCGTCAGGTTCATTGGGATGGCATCGCCTATCATAAAGCCCGCATAAAGGGATGGCGGACTCGCAGCATTCGTAACCCAAAGCTGAACATAATTCACAAAAGGCTGATGGGTTCATCGCACCTGGGAATTTGGCACGGACGTATGAGATGGGGTCGGGGTCAATATTTCATGGGTACACACCCACTCTACATTATACCGATGGGAGTCTATCGCATGGCGGAAGAACCATTTATCATTGGCGGCCTTGGCATTATATGCGGTTATTTCAAGGCTATGCAGGAAGGGATGCAGCGCTACGAAGAGCCTGGCTTCAGAGATTCGCTTCACGCCTGGCAGTTTGAAAAGCTCAAGATAAGCAACCGGCTGGAGCGGATACCAGCGCCGCCAGTGGGGCTCTACCCATGAAAGCGGCTGATAAACTCCTCTCCGTAATTATCGTCAGTTTCAACACCCGCGACATCACCCGCGAATGTTTGAAGCGGGTTATGGAGTACGGTGCGAAGCTCGACATGGAGGTGATCGTCGTCGATAACGCCTCCAGTGACAATTCAGCAGATATGGTGGCGACCGAACAAGAGATATATGGGTCACTGGTGAAGCTGATCCGGACTGAAAAAAACCTGGGGTTCGCAGGTGGCAACAATGTAGGTATCCGCGCGGCGAGCGGACGGTTTCTGCTGCTACTCAATTCCGATGCCTATCTTTTCCCGGACACCCTGTCCACCACGATCAAGGCTATGCAGGAAAACCCGACGTGGGGCATACTTGGTGTCAAGCTGGTAGGGCTGGACGACAAGCTGCAGCCGTCGGCGCGGATGCTCCCATCCCCATGGACCAAATTTCTGGTCATTTCCGGAATCGCCGACAAGTTCCCCAATTCTCCCCTTCTTGGTGGGCCGGACTACAGTTGGTGGGATCACTCCACCGAAAAAGTGGTTGGCTGGGTGCCGGGGGCATATTTCCTGGTGCGGCGCGAGGTGATTGAGACCATCGGCCTTCTGAACGAAAAACGCTATTTTCTCTATTTTGAAGAGATTGAGTTCTGTCGCCTTTCTGCAAAGGCCGGCTGGCCTGTGGTCTTCTACCCACATACCAGATGTATCCACCTGGGGGGACAGAGTTCCGAATCCACCGGCAAGGTAACCAAGGCGGGACGGCAATTGACATATCTGCGAATACAGAGCGAATTGCGCTACTATCGCTCCAATTACGGTCTGTGTGCTGTGCTGCGCGCTGCAGGGGTGGAGCTGTTCTGGAAAGGTGTTATCAGGCTAAAAAATTCGTTCAAGAGGGACGAGCAGGCACATATCAAGAGTGCGGATGCCGCCCTAACAATGGAGCTGATCATGGCGACACTAAAAAATGACGGATACGGAAAAGAGCTGGCCGGAGAAGGAATGCCTGCACCACCGCAGGAAAATGCTTCCCCTCTGGATGCACCGGTAGATACATCAACCACAGGGCTGCCCCGCGAGGCCCCACAAAACCGGATTATCAATGAAGACCGGCACCTGATGACCAACATCAAACGGGATCTGCGCACCTATTTCGGCGACTGGGGGCGGCAGGGGTTATGGGTAATGCTGATCTACCGTTTTGGCCGCTGGCGCTATACCATCAATAACGGGCTGGGCAGGAAGCCGTTTTCCCTGCTCTACAAGTTTTTTTACAAGATAGTTCAGATACTGACCGGCATAGAGCTTCCCTGCGAGGCACCGGTGGGCAGGGGTTTTCGCATCGACCATTTTGGTGACATCATAGTCAGCGGTTTCGCCAGCTTTGGTGACAACTGCATTATCCGAAACGGTGTCACCGTCGGACTTAAACGAATTGACGAGCCATGCGCTCCGCAGATCGGTAATAACGTCAACATCGGAGCCGGCGCCAAGGTATTGGGAAATATCACCATTGGCGACAATGTGGATATCGGAGCTAATTCGGTGGTGATGATCAACGTGCCGGATAACCATATCGCCGTCGGAATTCCGGCCAAGGTATTTCCGAAATAAACGTGGGGGTAGCTCTCCAGCCCACAAAACCGCCACATCACAGGAAAGCGGCTATGTTCCCTGATCCATTACCACCCATTGACGTTGTTATCATCGGTATCAATGTCGAGCGCTACTTGTATGACTGCATAACCTCAATTCGTGATGCCGATTATCCGCAAGAATTGCTGAACATCATCTATGTCGATGGCGGCTCAACAGATCGCAGCGTTACAATCGGTAATCATGCTGGTATTCGCGTGATACAACTCGACCACCCTTCGCCGACCCCCGGCAGAGGGCGTAACGCCGGTATTTTTGAGGCGACAGCGCCCTTCATCCAGTTCCTTGATGCCGACACGCTTATACACCGCGACTGGCTGAAAACTGCTCTTGCCCATTTTGACAAAAAAATTGTGGCGGTCTGCGGCAAGCGTAGCGAGCGTCGCCCCGATTTGAATCAGTATCACCGAATCGCATCGGTGGAGTGGTTCTACGAGCAGGGACCTTGCCGCTATTTCGGGGGGGATTTTCTGGCAAGACGGGAACCGCTGGCCACATCCGGTGGATTTGATGAACTGCTGGTGGCCGGAGAAGAACCAGACCTGAGCTGCCGCCTGCGTCAGCAGGGGTGGATCATCTTGCGTATTGCAGCCGACATGACGCTGCATGACCTGAACATGACGAGATTTATGCAATACTGGAAACGCGCCTTCCGCAGTGGACATGCCTACGCCGAGGTGGGTTTGCGCTATCTGCATTCACCGGAAAAACTCTGGTTGCGTGAACTTCTGAGAATTTGTGTTACAGCCTGTCTGCCGCTGCTGCTGATCCTGCTTGGCGTGATCCTCAACCAGTTTACAATCGCTCTGCTCTTGGCGCTCGCATTGATTCTGAAACCGCTTGCCCGCATTCCTGCCACCATGAAGCGCTGTAGCGCAAGTTTCAGTGTAGCTCTGGTCTATGCCGTGCATGCCTCATTTATTGTCTATCCCCAGTTTTTTGGAGTTGTGCGTTATTTGCTGTCGCCGCTGATAGGACCGGTGATGAATCGACGGAGCTGATTAAATCCATTGTTTAGATAATTCTTTTTTGAAAGGGAGCATACTGACATGCAAAGAGACAGTGTCATAATCCTGGGGGTGCCGATCGATAGCCTGACTTTATCCCAGGCGATGGATAAAATTGTCGACCTGGTGGCGGAGTCACGCCGGGATGGAATACCGAAGCTGGTAGCAACCGTTAATGTGGATTTCATAGTACAAACCATGGGCAAACGATTAAGCGAGATTCGCCATGCCGAGCTGCTGGATATCCTGCGGCGTGCTGATCTGGTAACAGCGGATGGAATGCCAATTGTCTGGCTGTCCAGGATGCTGCGAAACCCTCTGCCGGAACGTGTAACAGGGGCCGATATGGTTCCTGCTCTGGCAACACGGGCGGCGAGAGAGGGGCTTTCGCTCTACTTTCTGGGTGGGCAGACCAATTCCGCAGAACGAGCAGCCAATATCTTGCTGAAGCGCAACCCAGGCCTGAAGATTGCCGGCGTTTTGTCTCCAATAGTCTATACAGAAGGGGAACATCTTGAATTTTATGAGGAAGAGGACGCGGCTATCGTGGCGGATGTGAATGCCGCAGCACCGGATATCCTTTTAATTGCTTTCGGCAATCCCAAGCAGGAACTCTGGTTCAGACGAAACGTCACCCGTCTGAAGGTTCCGCTTTCCATTGGCATCGGTGGAACCTTTTCCTTCATTGCCGGTGATATCAGTCGCGCACCGCTGGCAATACAGCGGATCGGACTGGAGTGGCTTTGGCGACTGGCGGTCGAACCGATACGGCTTTGGCGGCGCTATTTGCGAGCAATCATGACCTTTGGTCTGCAACTCTGGCCGGCAGTTATGGATTATCACCGACAGCGAAGGCTTATTACTTGCTATCAGCCAACGTGGAGGGCCCCCAAAATGCAGGTGGAACCGACAAAGCCTGAACAGCTACTTTCTTCTGAAGTGGATAAATTATCGATGACGCTTCCGGAGCGGCTTGATGCCCTCGGAGTGCGAAATCTGAGCAGCACTATTGAAACTATCTGGCAGAGTGAACATGCCCTGATCCTTGATTTCACTCAGGTGGTTTTTATAGATTCCATGGGGCTTGGGTTTATTGTTGAGATGTGGCGCACTGCATTGAATCTGAATAAAGTGCTGTTGATGGCCGGTATGAATGACGATATACGCCGAACATTTGCTCTAAGCAGACTGGACGATCTTATAGGAGATAATAGTTTCCGCGATCTTCAACTGGCGAAGCAATATCTGAATTCGATGGATTTGCACCAAGCCAAAATTGCGGGGAAGGAACTTCCATCCTCCGTTACATACAAAAAAGATGGTACCGCCATTGTCACGATAGAGGGACGGCTGGACGCTCTTAGCCTCAAAAACTTCGATATAACTGCAATTTGCGTAGCGGTTTCGGGTCACAACTGCTTACTGGATCTGCATGCACTCAATTTTGTTGATAGCTCCGGACTGGTGCTGTTCGTCAAAATTCAGCGGGCCGTAATAGCACACGGCAAGAGCTGCATCCTCTGCGCACCCACGGACGGAGTGCTAAAGCTGCTGCAATTGACCCGTCTGGAACAGCTCTTTACCATCACGGATGATATTATGATACTGCACCAGTGACATCATTTGGACTTTGGACAAACTCATCCTATAGCCTGGCTTTACCACTTGCAGGAGTTAAAGTACCGCCAATGCTCAATTCAAGCAAATTTTCTTAGACGTAAATTAGTAACATCTCAAAAAGTTCTTATAAAAGATGAGAAATATCTGGACAATATTAATTTTGTTTGTTAGTGAAATAGCCCGTGAGCTTAATTAATTTACAAACGCCAAATATTCCTGATGAAGAAAAAACTCCTGTTATTTTGCAATTGGTCGGGAATTATCGAGCAAATATCAGTTGTCAACCTGCAGCAGGCAGAAGAAATCCAACTGCTGAAATACGAAATTGCTCGTCTAAAGGGCCTAAAGCCAAAGCCCTACATCAAACCCGCATAGGTCCACAAGTGTTGGTATTTTATCGTAACCTACTGAATTTGAGACTTTTATTTAATAATCAGGAAAAATTGAAATTAACTCCTGTTTTCAAATGGTTAGACATATACGAACAGAAGATGCCAAAACTTGTGGACCTATGCGGAAGGATGAAAGCGCCGAGTAAATCAAAACTACTTCGCATACACTGGCACGAACTCCAGCGGCACTGAATTTTCGGCCGCATCAAGTAGTTTCTTCAGTTCGGGCCGAATGTTGGAATATGTATTGATAAGGTTGGCTGCAGCAGTAGTGTCCCCATCCCCTTCTATAGTGATCAGGGTGATCAGCAATTCACGGATCGCAGCGGTCATCTTGGGTACATCCATGTTAAAGCGGTTGCTGACGGGGTTGTACACCAGAGCCCCCTTATCCAGAAATATGTTCCAGGCGGCGGAACGTATGACACCATAAGGAGAACCCATTCCGAAACGGATCGAACGGAGCGATTCCGCCATGAATCCGGCGTAGTGCCATTCAAGTGGAGCAGTGATAAGCCCATGGCTGATAAGATAGGGAATGTTGTAAAGGCCACCGATATCGGCTTTGCCTTCTTCGATGGGAGAGTAATATTCTCCCAGCGCCTCTCTTGGTGTCACAGTTTGACCGCCTTTCACGACTTCTCTGGGCCCAAGGGTATGACAGACCTCATGCATCAGCACCCAGGTGAAATAGGCTTCATGATCTATCATGGCGGTCACGGACTGGTCCAGGATGACCTTCGCCAAGGGTTCAAGCACTACAGTGCGCCGGGTGGTCAGATAATTACCCATCATCACCTTTTTTGAGCCTTTGGCAGCCCAGACCTTGGGGTCGTTGGGCAGACTGAAGGCTACCGGTTCCATGATGGCGCGTCCCTGGCCGGAGCGGCGTATGTCATCCGCCAGGAGCAGCGGCATCATGGTGTCCGCCTTGTAAACAGGTTTGTATTTGGGGTCAACCGGCAGATTTTCCTGCAGAGCCGGACCGGTTGACTTGTATTTTGCGAGCTGCGCTGCGGCTGACTGATCCACAAGCAACACATTGGTCTTGTAAAACGCTTTCTGCCCGGTAAGCTGGTCGTCATATATTTCATGCGGTCCGATGCTGACATCTATGTTGCAGTTCAGATCAAGCCAGGCAATGTTGGCTTCGTAGTAATTGTCGCTGCGCAGCGCCTGGGCTTGCAGACGCAGGTATTTGGTCAAGGTCGGATTTTGGGAAAGCTCCGCAGCCTCGAACAGCAGCAAGGCGGTGGGGTCCACAAACTCTGCGTACTCTTGGTGATACGGTATCGTCACCAGTTTTTCGCCACTGCGCCGCACCACGGTGAACGGGTTTAGCAGAGCATCCTTTTCCATTGGATGGGCCGCGATGTAGGCATCCAACTCGCTTTTGGTAAGATCAGCAGGATAGACATACCCTCCGGGAGGACGTTCAATTGCGCCGACAAAGGATGCAAAATTCAGAAACCTGTCCCACCTTCCGTAGTTGGCATCAAGCATCGTGTAAACCGCTTTTTCAAGCGATGTACTTGCCCAAGCAAGGCTGCGCCACAACTTTTCACCTTCCGGATCTACTTGCCGCCAATATGCGGCATCCATGTAGGCCGCTGCCTGCACCATCTTGGCCACCACTGCTTTTTCCCATTCCAGCAGGTTGTCGTAGAGCAGACTCTGCGACATGTCTTTCGCCGGCAATTTAGCGGCGCGCGCAATTATGTCGGTGGGATATGAGCCTCCGATAACCGATACAATGTTGGAGTATTGGCTTAAGCCGGTACTATCGCGGAACTGGACTGCCGCATAGAAGGCGACACCAGCCGGAAGTTCCACAGACAAGCTTCTTAGAGTTCCCATATCCACGGCCACGATGGATGCCGGATCAGTATAGGGCATTGGGGCGTAAGACAGGGTATAACCCGTTGCTCCTACAACTTCTGTCCAGGAAAGATACACCCACCAACTTCCCTTTGTAACGCTTAACACCGGGGGTTGAGGCTGAGCATAAGCTGTGCCTGATATTAAAAGCATAAAAGCACAGACCATTACAAAAAGGCACCTTTTAAATTTCATACTGTTCTCCTTCGTTTTGATGTTGGTTCATTATGTCAACTGCTCGTCCTCAGAAAGGACGAGCCTTATTCAATCTTAATCACCCGTGGTCCCCGCCATCGGCGATCCGTAGTTTGCGATCTTGGCCTGCATCGCAGGGGTCAATTGTTTTACAAGCTCCGCATTGTAGGCATGAGACGTGGTATCGCCGAAGGTGGACAGGCCAACCAATATTCTTGCAATCCCGATTGCTTTCGAACGAGATATATCTGCAAGCGACCCTTCCTTGGCTGCTGGATCTACATCTATTGCAACGATTGAAATGGTATTGTCGCTGTTGCGGACGATATCGAAGCGGCGGAACTGCTGGGGAAAATCCCTGAGCGAAGCGGTTTCGACCTCCCAGAAGCCGGATTCAGGATGGGCTGGATCGGATGACGGTTGTGGCGTAATGGTGTTCATGTGACGATGTCCTGCAATCCACAGCATGAGATTCGGATAGTTGTGGAGCGTGGCGAGTAATTGGCTATCAGTTTTAATGGAATGGGGATCAGGCGTGGGCGGTACGTAGAATATATTTTCTATCACCGGATTTGTGAGATTTGTTTGCACTCCGATCGGTATATGCGCTGCGATGATCATGAGCATATCTTCGGCCTGACCTCTATCAAGTTCACTTACAAGCCAGTCGTAACGTATCTGATCGATACAACCCCTTGCATAATAAGGAGGACTTGCACTGGCACTAGCCTTGCATGTGTCATCAAGTACGATTACCCGGATCGGCATATTTGTCTTCGGCTCGAAGGTATAGCAGGCGAAGTCGCTCTCGATATTGGTTTGTGTAAATCCGTGGCCCACCGGAGTTGAAGTGGTATTGAAGAATTCATTCATCCAATTCAAGGTCGAGGAGCCTGACGTACTGGCGCCCGAGACATTTGTCGTGCTAAGCGAATGGCGGAGCGGATCGGCGATCACCTTCGGGGGTGACGTGAAGTACGCTTCCGGTCCTACACCTCTGATGATCCCGTCGGGTGTCGAACCGTCAACCACGCCCATATAATAACCGTGATTATCGGGGCTTGGGGTTAGGTTCATATTGCTGCTTGCGTTTTGGATAGTATCGCCGACATAGAGATTCCGGATGTAATCGTTCACAAGGAAGGTACCCATATAAAATTGATCGTGGTTGCCAACGACCTGATACCACGGGATCGATTTGTTGAGTCCGGCCGCCTTGTAGGGTTTCTGGTAATCGATATTGCCTGATCCGATGTGACTGCCGGAGCTGGGGGTGATTTCCTTGCCATCCAGAACATTGATATACCATCTGAGTTCGTTATACTGAGTGTTGTTGACCGCATCGCCAAGAAAAATACCGAAATCAAACGGCCTCTGATTGTGAATGGCGTTGACCGTCTGGACGGCGGTGTCAAGAACCTGAGTCGTATAGCAAATTACCGGTGAATACGCTGAAGAATGGTTGCCGCCCGACGCATCTGAACCAAACGTAGCGGACCAGCCGTAGTAGTTCCCCTGAGCTGGAGATTCTTTATCTGCTATATGGATGTCGGTCATGGAGAAGAAATTCAAAAGGCGACCCGTATTTGTGACCGATGCGCCCGAGTAGCCGGCTGGCATAATGTCGGTCCGCTTGATCACAGACAGGCTGGGACCTTCCTGCCACGCACTGTAACCGAAGACATCGTACAGTGTGAGATCCGCAGGAGAAATCTGTGTCGTGATCAAAGACAATGCAATTGGGGAAACCGTATTCTGGACTGTCGTGAAAACATCCGCCGCAATCGGGTATGACCCCATGATAACCGATACGACATTGGAGTATTGGCTTACTCCTGAACTATCAAGGGATTGAACCGCCACATAGAAGGCGGAGCCGGCTGGAAGTTCACCACCCGACAAGCTTCTTTTAGTTCCCATATCCACGCTAACGAGGGATGCCGGACCAGTATAGGGCATTGGTGCAAAAGTCAGAGTATAACCCGTTGCGCCCGTGACTTCGTTCCAGGAAAGGTACACCCAGCTTCCATTCGTGACGCTTAACACCGGGGGTTGAGGCTGAGCATAAGCTGTAGCTGATATCAAAAGCATAAAAGCACAGGCCATTACAATAAAATGTTTTTTCAATTTCATACTGTTCTCCTTTGTTTTTTGTTATAGATATTCGCAGGTGAATTGATACTATTCTTAGGCTTATTCTTGTGCATCCACCATCAAAACTTCAATAAACTACCTCCCCCAGCGGAGGAGGGTCGGGGCGGGGTCGGGGTTCAAAAATGTAAATTATGTCCGTTCGCAGTATAGTTGCTCATTGGGTGGTCGCCATCGGCGATCCGTAATTTGCGATCTTTGTTTGCATCGCTGGACTTAATTGTTTGACAAGCTCCGCATTATAGGCCTGGGATGTAGTGTCTTCGAAGCTGGAGAGGCCAACCGATATCCTGCCAATCCCGATTGCATACGAAAGCGATCGCTCCGCGAGAGATCCGTCCTTGACTGCGGGATCAACATCTACTGCAATTATTGAAATGGTATTGTCATTGTTACGGACGATATCGAAAGTGCGAAACTGCTTGGGAAAGTCCCTGAGCGATGCGGTTTCGACTTCCCAGAAACCGTATTCGGGATGGGCGGAATCGGGGGACGGTTGTGCCGTTATGACGTTTAAATGACGATGCCCTGCGATCCACAGGATGAGGTTCGGATAGTTGTGGAGTGTGGCAAGTAATTCATTATCGGTTTTAATGGAATGGGGGTCGCGGACTGGAGGAACGTAGGGGTCGGTGGTGGGGGGAACGTAGAACATCGGTGTGGGTGTCGGATTCGTAAGGCTCGTTTGAGGTGCGATCGGTATATGAGCGGCGATGATCATGAGCATGCCATCGTCCTGACCTCTCTGAAGCTCTCTTACAAGCCATTCGTACCGGGCTTGGTCGATACAACCCATACCATCATAAGGGAATTCCGCATTGACATTTGCCTTGCAAGTATCATCGAGCGCAATGACCCGGATCGGCATATTAGCTTTTGGATCGAAGGTATAGCAGGCAAAGTCGTTTTCGATGTTGGTCTGCATGAATCCGTGACCCACCGGACTTGACGTGGTAGTAAAAAATTCATTCATCCAATTCAACGTCGAGGAGCCCGTTATACTTTTGCCCACGACATTTATTGTGCTAAGAGAATGGCGGTCTGGATCTGCGACTACCTTTGGTGGTGTCGCGAAATACGCTTCCGGCCCTGCGCCTCTGATATTCCCGTCGGGTGTCGTTCCATCGACCACGCCCATATAATAACCTTTGTTATAAGGACTTGGTGACGCGAAATCAAGGCTGTAGTTGAAGATCGTATCACCGACATGGAGACTTCTAATGTAATCGCTCTCACGCAAAAGACCCGTAAGATACTGATCGTGGTTGCCAACAACCTGATACCAGGGAATTAATTTGTTGAGTCCGGCTGCTTTGTAGGGTTTCTGATAATCAATCGTGTTCGCTCCAAGATGAGCCCCTGAACTGGGGGTGATTTCTTTGCCATCCATGACATCGATAAACCATCTCAGTTCGTTATACTGTGTGTTGTTGCAATTATCGCCAAGAGAGATGCCGAAATCAAACGGAGTCTGATTGTGGAGGGCATTGACCGTCTGGATAGCAGCGTCGAGGAAATGAGTTGTATAGGAAATAATCGGAGAATAAGCGCCAATATAAAGGGTGCCGTCCGTGCCAAGCGGTGCGGACCAACCGTAGTAAATCACCTGAGCCGGAGATTCTTTATCTGTGATATGAATGTCTGTTATTGTAAATAAACGCAAAAGGCGATTCGCATTTATGACCGATGCACCCGAGTAGCCGGCTGGCATAATATCCGTCCTTTTAACCAAAGAGAGACCGGGTCCTTCCTGCCACGCGCTGTAACCGAAAATATCGTACAGAGAAATATCCGCCGGGGAAATCTGAGGCGTGTTCAAAGACAATGCCACGGGTGAAACCGTTTTCTGAACTGTCGTGAAAACATCCGCAGCAATCGGGTATGATCCCATGATAACCGATACGACATTGGAGTATTGGCTTACTCCTGAACTATCGAGGGACTGAACCGCCACATAGAAGGCGGAGCCGGCTGGAAGTTCACCACCCGACAAGCTTCTTTGAGTTCCCATATCAATGCTAACGAGCGATGCCGGACCCGTATAGGGCATTGGGGCTAATGTAAGGATATAACCCGCTGCGCCCGAAACCTCGGTCCATGAGATGTACACCCAACTCCCATTTGTGACGCTTAATACCGGGGGTTGAGGCTGAGCATTTGCCGTGCCTGATATTAAAAGCATAAAAGCACAGGTCATTATAAAAAAATATCTTTTCAATTTCATGCAGCTCTCCTTCGTTTTAAAGTAATTTTCTTGTATGTAAATTTCGCATAGGTCCACAAGTGTTGGCATTTTATCGTAATCTATTGAATTTGAGACTTTTGTTTAAAAAAACAAAAAAATGAAATTATATCCTTTTTTCAAATGGTTAGACATATATCCGAACTGAAGATGCCAAAACTTATAGACCTATGCGATACCGGTTTCTGCCATCCTGGCAATGCACTCCTGGAATATAATTTCACTCCCTGAACAGCTTGAAGCATTCTTGCTCGCGCTATCATGAAAGCTTCCCTTAGCATGATGCTCATCGTTTTCATAGCGGACTCCGGATTATTCCAAGGGGACACCGGTTAACACGCCGGGTGGAATCTCTACCGAAGGATTTTGTACATATTCCGGATTCAATGCATTCTTCATAATCGTTTGAAAGGTGAAAAAATTGACATCTAAATCCGTGGCTGATTTACTGCCGCCCGGAATCAGAAGCTGCATTGCTGCAGGTGGATTCTCAAGTGTCAGTGGTGTCAGATTACGCAGTTGGTCGAAGGTTTGTGCGGTGTAGAACGCGCGAACAAGATACTCTTGCGATCTTTTCGATTGTCGCAGTTCAAAAATGAGTGATCCGCCCGGAGCACAAAAATCCGGTTGATAGCCGGGCAGTATCCAGTGCAGCTTAAGAAGTCCTGCCAATCCTGCCACGTAGGCATCAGAACTGATAATTACGACCGACCGTGAGCTCGCATTCCCAAATGCTCCGGGAATGTTTTCGCCAATTACAGCTTGCTCCATGGTGCGAAGTACGTGCGAGGCGGCGTTTGAGCTTTGCGCCTGATTGAGGTAGGGCGAAAGCATTTCAATGTTGAAAATAAGGCTTGTGATCCGGGTCTGTTGGGAAATAGCATCCAATGAAAGTCGGCCCCAAGCCACATCATTGGGATGGAAGTTATCTGCGTATTGCATGACAAACGGGTCGGCTGCTGAAAATATTAAACCCAGTCCGCCCAAATTGATCACGCCTCCTGTGTACATCGTAGATGTACTGGCAGTAAGCGTAATCGGGTGAGAGGTTTGAGAAGTTGGATCAGTCGAGCCATGGGGGGCATCGGGTGTTGGCTGTGTTCCTGGCGGATAGAGTACACTACGGATTAGGGAAAGCTCGCCGCTGTAAGCGGACGCTATTGCTGATCCACTATTGAAAATTCCTTGAACTTCGGTCACAGCGCGGACAGGGTCAACTTTTACCACGTTTGCTAAAATGGGATCGAAAACAGGGTCGGGCTCGGCAGGCGTATTGCCATCGGCAATCCTATAGGAGTGAACCGGTATCGTTGCACCCGGGATCAACCCTGTCCCGAATTTGGCAGCGGTAATATTGGATCGCTGAATGGAATTGGCGCGGAAATACGAAAGAGATATATCTGTTTGTGCGTCGCCCGTAAGAAGCCCTTCATGGAGCAGATAGTCATGGAAATAGGAGCCAAGCAGGCCTGCCGCCTGCCGCCCGCGGGGGGTCAGGTAGCCCGTCGGGACCCCGACGAAGTCAGGGTAAGGGTCAACTGCAAACTGGGCCAAGCTGGATGGGGCATCTGTGGATGAGCGTACGCTGTGGCGGCCAAAGATGATGATCTGTTTAAGAATTGTGTCATCATCTGCAACCGATACAATGTTGGAGTATTGGCTGATGCCGGTGTTGTCTCGGGACTGGACCGCCACATAGAAGGCGGCACCAGCCGGTAGTTCGCCTGAGAGGCTTTTTTGAGTTCCCATATCCACGCTTACGATGGACTCCGAACCCGTATAGGACATTGGGGCATAAGACAGGGTATAACCCGTCGCGCCCGTGACTTCGGTCCATGAGAGGTACACCCAACCAATATGCTTGACGCTTAACACCGGGGGTTGTGGCTGAGCCATTGCCGTACCTGATATCATAATTATAAAAGAACATGCCATTACAAAAAAACATCTTTTCAATTTCATCTCACTATCCTTTTTTCTGATTTTTAAATAAAAACCTTAAATTCAATAGGTTACGATAAAATGCCAACGCTTGTGGACCTATGCGGTAAATTTAACATGGCCAGTCTAATCTTATCGCCCAGATGGAAAAGATTGATAGCATGGTGTGACCAAGTGCTAAACGCAGATATAACTAATGGGTGATGATGTCATGGGTATGACGAATAACATCGCCACACATATCAAGAAAGACCTTCAAGGAGATTTCCCCTTCGCGGCGCAATCCATCGATATCGGTTGAGTAAAAATCGGCGCCGCCGTTCAGCCCCACAAACTCACCCCTGAACATATTGATATCGGGGTCGAAGGCGATAACAGCCTTCACTCCATTGATCTCCATAACGTTCATCATGGCTTCACTCCATTCTTTTCAAACCATTGGCGAATACTCGCTACTGCTCCTTTGTCGGCATCGGGCGACGGATGGGGACGGTGAAACACCTTTCGTTCCCCAAACAGCCGAACACCGACACGAGATCCTTCCCTTTCCGTTACCTCCGCACCCAACTCGCGGAACAACGGTTCAATATCGCGCCATTTCACCTTTGCGCTGAGTGGATACGCAAAGATCAGTCCAAGGATTCTGCAGTGTTTACGCTTCATACCTGTATGGTGCCAAGTTATGGTGTCGCTGTCAAATGAAAATTTTCGACCTGTGCGGTTAGGAATCGCGCATATCTATCCAGGCCATAGAAATGATTATGCAGCGAGCTTGAATTCGAGTTCTCTTTTTTGAAACCAGATTTTGTCCTCTCGGTTTCTTTTTATTGCTGCTACCGAAGCAAGGGCTACAGAGCCCTGTTTGGTCCAACTCATTCCTAATCTGTAGCTGATATCCTCCTTTTTCAACGTCACTCAGCAGCGACACTTGAAGCAAATGAGTCCGGTGAAAATTTAGAATTCGGCTATATCCCTTGCTTCGGCCAGTTCTCGGGTTCTGTCGAATACCAGCTCTTCGAGATGATGCCGTCGTTGCATAAGTTCAAGATGAAGTGCGACACGGGCCCGAACCACCAAAACATTGAAGGGTTTGTGGATAAAATCCACGCCGCCGGAGGAAAAAGCCCGTGTTTCACTTTCTGCTTCGATGCGGGCGGTGATGAAGATGACCGGAATGTCCCGCGTCTCGGAATCACCGTGCAGTGCGGTACAGACCTCGTATCCATCCATTTCCGGCATCATGATGTCGAGCAGAATCAGATCGGGTCGCCGGGATTGAGCCATCATGATAGCGTCTTTACCGGATGTAGCGCCGTAAACGTCGTAATCATCCCTGAGTGCATGGTATAAGGTGGTCAGATTTTCAGGGATGTCATCGACGATCAGAATTTTCTGCCCGTGTCCGATAAACGAGCCCTTGCAAGGCATAATATCGAACTCATGATAGATTTCTGGCAGCAGTGCAAGCGCTCGATCGAAATGATACTGTTTGACTTGTTGTCTGAAAGAGTCGATAGCAACCGTCAACGGAACAGCTTTTTCGAGTTCGGAGATTTTGTCGATCACCGCCATGTTGTGGGTTTCCAACAGGAATTCAATCTCACCGAGGATTGCAGATAGCTGCTCTTTGACAGTTTCCAACAGCTCACTCACCTGTGGAGACGGCAGTGGTTCTATCTTCAGATCGTCTGGGTGACGACTGTCCAACATACATCTTTGAATCTCACTGAACAGGTTGTTAATATCGAATGGTTTTGTCAAATAACCGTCAAAACCCCGGCTGCAGATTTCCTCCTGTTCTTCCCGCATGGCGCGGGCCGTCAAGGCGATAATCGGTACATGCCCACCGGTTTGATTCTCTTTGTCCCGAATGGCTTCTGTCGCTTCGATGCCGCTCATGACCGGCATCTGGATATCCATTAATATAATATCGAAATCTTCCTGTTCCCATTTCTGGACGGCTTGTCGGCCGTCTTCCACATCGATGACAGTATGTCCGAATTTTTGAAGTATCCGTGTGGCGATGATCCGGTTGACATTCAGATCGTCAACCACGAGTATCCGCAGCGGCAGGCCGTTCGATAGAGATGATATCTTCTCTATTTTTCCGGTAGTTTGTCGCTCCACATCGGATTTTCGGACGATAAAGGGAATTTCTACAAAAAATGAGGTGCCGACCCCTTTGGTGGATTCAGCCCGGATTTTTCCGCCCATCAGTTCCGCCAACCTAGTGCAAATCGTCAAACCCAGCCCGGTACCGCCGTAGTTACGGGTCGTGGAAGTATCCGCCTGAACGAAGGGTTCGAAAATCTTCTCCAAATTCTTTGGACTGATGCCAATACCGCTATCTATTACGCCTATGTTCAGAAGCACCCTGTCACCCCGATGCTCCCTGACTGCAACCGTGATACGAATCCCCCCTTTTTCAGTAAACTTGACGGCGTTTCCCAATAAATTAATCAGAATCTGTTTCAGACGAAGCGGATCACCGTTCAATCTGTCCGGCACCGAATCGGGGATATCGGTCTGAATACCGAGTCCTTTATTGTGAATCAGGGATATCTGCATCTTGGTGACGTCACTGATACAATTTCGAAGACTGAAATCCAGATATTCCAGCTCGATCTTTCCGGATTCGATTTTGGAAAGATCGAGAATGTCATTGATCTGGGAAAGCAGGCTCCTTGCAGAAGTGACGATGATATCCAGATATTCCCGCTGTTCGTCGGTCAGTTCAGTGAATTCCAGAAGTTGAGACATACCGATAATGCCGTTCATGGGGGTTCTGATCTCATGGCTCATATTGGCCAGAAATTCGCTCTTTGCCTTGTTGGCAGTCTCGGCAGCGATGCGGGCTTGTTCAATCTCTTTCTCATAACGCAAACGATCTGTGATGTCGCGGGCCACGCCAAGTAATTCCACAAAAGAACCATCAGAACGGCATATTGCAGATACTGTCATCTCAGTCCAGATAGTTAAACCGTCTTTACATGGCTGCTCTATATGTCCTCGGAAAGTTTCTGCCGGCATACCGGATTGTACTGAAGCAACTACATTTTTTATACCTTCCGCCGCTACGGCAAGAGACCTGGGAGTTAAAGCCTCTTCCATTGATTGCTGTATGACTTCAGCCTGTGTGTAGCCTCTCAATTTTTCTACTGATGGACTCACATAGGTAAATCTGCCATCAAGCCCCATCGTCCATATGACGTCGGAAGAGTTGTCCGCCAGCAGCCGGTGCCGCTCTTCGCTAAGCCGTAATTTTTCCTCCGTCTGTTTGCGCTCGGTAATCTCCGAAATGATGCCGTCGGCCATCAGCAATCCGTTTTCCTTGTATGTGGCCACCGCCCTGTCATGGAGCCATATCCAGTCTCCATTCTTCTTCCTAATCCGGAACTCCACACTGTACCGTTGCCCCACTCCATGCAAGTCCATATAGGCATTGCTTACTCCGTCGATGTCATCGGGATGGATACGCCCGAAATAGAGCTTTTCCCCTTCGGCATATAACTCTTCTGGTGTATAACCGTACATTGCCGTGACATTGGGACTGATGTAGGTAGTATTTCCCTTGTCGTCGGCAGACCAGATGACTTCGGGGATGTTCTGGACCAGCGAGCGATACTTCCTCAGAATGGCTTCCTTGTGACTTTCACTACTTCCCGTGTAATATTCTGATAACCACACAATGAACAGGATCGTGGCCACGCTTGTGAATGAAAAACCTGCGCGGAATGCCGTGACCACCCAAGGGGCCAGTTCGAGTACCTTGGGGTTGGGAGTGATGCCGACATATGAGGATAAGATGAAAGCGGTAGTATTCAGCAGGAAAAGAAACAGGATGGCCCGCCATTTATCAAACGGGAAGAACATGATGGGGATAATACCAAAGAGGAGAAAGTAGTAGTGGAGATGAAGATAGGTGCCCTGGGCGGCAGTCATCACAGAGAAGATGACTGCCGGTAGCAAAAGGCAGAAAAGCCAGGTTGCGAAGGCGATTTTCCCCTTGCGATTCAGCCAGGGGATTAGAGGGAAAATTCCGTAAAACGGCAGATAGCCAATAGAGCCCTTGATCAGGGCCGGATTGCCAGTCACCATGTATAATATCCCATACAATGCCATTGAGAAACAGGCAATTGCCGTGGCCGCATTTATGTTGAATATCTTGCGCTGTTCAGCGGTCGATGCTACATATTCTTCCCCCCAATACATCCAATTCGGCGTTCTCATTTGATGTTCTCCTTAAACGTAGCGGACTGAATCAATCAATCAACACAGAGCAAAGCCAAGTATGGCAAGAGCCTGTCCAATACCCTGTTCGATGTTTTTCACATCGTTATCCGAGAATAAAAACAATTGTTGTACTCCCATATCCTTATATTTGCCCGAAAGTCATGTCTTTTCAATTTCAGACAGTTCTCCTTGGTCATTATGTTGATGGCTTAAACATTCTTTAAACTGTCACAACCTCATCATCAACGTTAACCTGTTCTTGTTGTCTTCCCGCTGGTAGATAATGGATTCCGCCAAGTTATTGATGATTCTCAGCCCCAGTTCATCGGGTAACCGTTTTTTGTCAAGCGGGTTTATTGCTTCCCCCGTGTTTTCAAATACAAGCTCCAGGCTCTCCTTCTTTTCAGAGTACGCAAGTTTCATATCAAGAATTGTTGAGTGCAGGAATGGATTGTAAATCTGGAGCATCTCTTCAACAAGCAGCAATACATTGTGTCTGGTTTTCCTTGGTAGTATTTGTTTTTCACAAAAAATTTCTATTTCGGCATTCAGAGCATACAAATCATAATCAGGAGAGCTGATATGATAGTTGAGACTGCGTATCCTGTTGATAAAAGCCATGGTCCTTTCTTTTTGAGGATTCTCGAATATCTGCTGCGGCGTACCTTCTTCGTAGATTAGTCCCTCGTCCATATACAACACCCGGTTTGATACATCACGCGCAAAATCCATTTCATGGGTAACAATCGCCATGGTCATGCCATCTTTGGCAAGGCGGCGTATAACCGACAGCACTTCGCTTACCATGGTCGGATCAAGCGCCGAGGTCGGCTCGTCAAAAAGAATGATCTCAGGGTCCATCGCCAGGCAACGTGCAATGGCCACGCGCTGTTTTTGCCCTCCGGAAAGCTCATCCGGAAAGCTGTCGGCTTTCTCTGCAAGCCCTACCAGTTTTAGAAGTTCCATGGATTTGTGTTTCGCATCCTTCTTGCTCATCCCCAGCAGCTTGGTCTGTCCGATAGTCAGGTTTTCCAGCGAGGTAAGATGAGAGAAAAGATTAAACGATTGAAATACCATGTTCATCTTCTGCCGGACTTTGGGCACATCGGCCTTTGGGTCCAGAATATCAATCCCGTCGATATAAATTGAGCCGCTGCTCGGGCGATCAAGCAGGTTAAGACAGCGCAAAAAGGTACTCTTGCCGGTACCGGAAGGGCCGATGATGGAAATCACCTCACCTTTTCTGATTTCAATAGTGATATCTCTAAGAACGACAAGATCGCCAAACTTCTTGGAAAGATGCTCTACCTTTATCATGCGTTACTCATCTTTCTTCTTTTGAATTTAGGGTCGGTTATCCGTTCCACATACTCAAGTGATTGCATGAGAAACCACGATATCAAAAAATATAGAATCGCTACCATAACCAGTGGAAAGAATGCATCAAAGGTGCGACTGCGTACGATGTCACTGGCCTTTGTCAGATCCTGTACAGCAATGTAGCCGACAATGGATGTCATCTTCACCAGGGAAACGAACTCGCCTTTATAGACCGGCAGAATCCGCCGCGCAGTCTGAGGCAGGACGATGTAGATAAACGTTCTGACTCCGCTAAACCCCATGGCGATGCCTGCTTCGATTTGACCTTTGTCCACACCCTCTATACCGGTTCTGAATATTTCGGATACATAAGCGGCAAAATTCATACCGAAGGCAATAATTGCAACAGGTACCGGGTCGATATTTACCGAAGCAAATACGACATAGAATATCAGCATTAGAACCACCAGCACAGGAGTACCTCGCAAAATGGAGATATAGATTTTGGCGGGCAAATTCAACACTGATTTCTTCGACATTCTCATAAAGCAGACAAGCGCACCCAGTAGTGTGCCAAAAACGGTGGCCAATACGGAAATGACAACTGTGGTTTTGAGTCCGTCCAAAATGAGTAGATAACGTTCTTCCTGGATTATGTTGCTGTGAAAGCTGTTGGCGATGCTTTTAAAAAAGGATAATGACGTGGTGCTTGCGACGCTGGTTTTTTTGACAAACAGAACCTGAGCATTGGCGAAATACGGTTGCGTGAAATCCACCGATTTTCTGCGTTCGTCGGTTGCTGTCATTCCGGAGACGATCATATCCACCTTGCCTGATTGTAGAGCAGGTATCAGAGCCATGAATTTCATATCTGAAAATTCGACAGGTCTCTGGAGTTTGGCGCTGATGATTCTGGCAAGCTCTGTGTCATGGCCGGTCACTTTGCCGTTTTTGTCCACAAAACTGAACGGCTCCCGTGCGGCGCTCACTCCTATTTTTAGAAGCTTGCCTTCTGTGGGAAGGGTGATGTTCATTTCTTTATATGGGGACAAATCCGCCTTGAACCAACGATTCTTCATAGATTCAAGAGTGCCATCCGCCTTCAGTTCGGCAATAATATTGTTCAACGTCGCCAGCAGATCATCATTACCTTTTTTTAGCGCAATGGCGGTATCCTCATTTTGAAGGGGTTCTGGAAGATACCAGAATTCCGGATTCAGCTTTGATATCTGAATTGCGGTGGGGAATGCGACAATGACTGCATCCAGTTGCCCGGATTTCATAGCTGCAACGCTATCCATGACATCATCGAAGCTTTTGACCTGGGCATTCGGAAACTTTGCTGCTGCAATAGCTTCACCTGTTGAACCGGTCAGCACTCCGATTTTTGCATTTTTAGCATCATCAAAACTCGTTATTGCGTTTTCAGTCTTGCTGCACCCTGTTAAAACAGTTACAAACATCAAACCTGCGAATACTAATATTGCTGACTTTTTCATGTATAAAACCAGTGTTAAGGGTTAAACTTAATATTTGTAGATACCTGGTATGGTCCACGCAGTGGAAATTCCCAGAGACTGAAGGTATCTGATGCCGTCTGCAACATGTCGGCCCACTGTGTCAACGCTATGGGAATCATCCCCTGGAACGACGGGAATCGCCATTTCGCGGACTTTTTCCAGAATGGGATGACAGAGATATGGCTCCCTGGCGCCTTTCAGCAGTGCACGGACATTTAAATCCAGCATCAGCCCAAGTGATTCAACAGCTTTTAGATTGCGACAGATGCGCTCCCATACGGCCGGTGTTTTCAGGCGGGAAGGGTAATCCGGATCAAATATCCGGATCAGATCAAAATGCCCCACCACAGAAGGCTTTAACTTCTGAATCATATCATACTGCAAATCGAAATAGGCTGCATACATATCAACGATGCCGCCGCATGCTGATATCGCCCTGGCGTATTCGGATGGATTCATGTCGATGGGAATATCCGCAACATGATGTACCGATCCCACGATATAATCCGGATGAAACCGATCCCGAAGCTGAATGGCATAGTCAACAGCGCCCTGATACGCCTCGGTTTCCATGCCTACAAAAATGGTCAGTTTGCCACTGTACGCTGCCTGCAAGCTCCGGCAGTGCGCCATATACTGGGCAAATCGCTCCAGCATGGCGCTTGCAGTCAGCCCCGCCGAGCGTTCATCCGGATAGAGAAAGCTATCAGAAGTCGGCGGGATATGTTCGGTAATGCCGACCCAGGCAAATTGCTGGTTATGGTATGCCTTTACGATATCATCCAGGGAATCCCGTGCGTGCTGGCAATATTCACCGCTGTGGCCGCCGTGGACCGACACGAAGGGGGGCAGTTCTTCTGATTGTTGATTGTCATATCGAATCATAGGCTGTTCCATAGCCGGAAAATGGTCTTCCGTCAACTGTCAAATGGACAGACTGTTCCCTGACAGCTCGGATCATTTGGCATGAAAGATCGAAAAGACCGCAGCATTCGGGTCTGGCTGTAGGGGTGACCGGCCGGTCGCCCTTACTTGGCGGGGTATCTGACAGAGTGTATAGATGCCTCAGCAGATAAAAATACACGGATCGCTTGTTACCAAGCTTCAGTTTGGGAACAAATTGCAATGCTTTTGTACAAATTACAAATAGAATTGACAAATAATGTGAATTGCCTTAACATCCTGTCATGATTGAACGAACAGTACACGATACCCTCAATCGTCTGGTCAATGGATTCCCGATTATTGCTATCACCGGCCCACGACAGTCATGCAAGAAGACCATTGTCATGAAGGCTTTTCCGGACAAATCTTACCTGGTCAAAGAACATTTTTTCGTGTGTTTCGTGGTTTAAAAGTAGATGCGACCGGCCGGTCGCCCTTACTCACGGTAAAAATAGATCAACGACTTTCAAACAATGAATTTACCAGGCTGTCATGACACAAAGTAAGAAATGTCCATTTTTTATCCGCTCGAAAATATGGTTCGAAGACGGTTCGGGAGAGGTGATCTTTGGTCTGGGGCGTCTTAAAATGTTGGAAGCCATTGAGCGACATGGCTCGATTCAGGCGGCTGCAAAAGAGCTGAAAATGAGTTATCGGGCCTTATGGGGAAGGATAACTGCTACGGAAAACCGGATGGGTCGGCTGCTTTTGACCCGGAACATCGGCGGCGCATCAGGTGGTGGCTCTCAGTTAACCCCTTTTGCAATAAATCTGCTGGAAATTTTCCGGGATGTTCACCGGCGCATCGCCATGGAATCGGACCGACTGTTTCAGGAGGAAATCCTTCCCAAAATCACCTATACAGACGGATGATATATTGATAACGGGGGAAAATCCATATCAGTACCTCCAGTAAAGATTTATTCACTTAGCACCTGTAACTGCTGTAAATCCACCCAAAACAAGGAGGCGATTGGGCTCGAATGAATACCGAAAAACTTTATGAAATGCTCAAAAAGGTTCAGGAGCCAAAAGGCTATTATTTCAACGATGACAACGAAAGGGTGACGGATCTGATGAAGGCCCTCCTGGCCAACAAGGAGCGGTATGGGTACATGGTCTGCCCCTGCCGCCTGTCTTCGGGAAACATTGAAAAGGACAGGGACATCATCTGCCCCTGTGTTTACCGCAGCGAAGATGTTGCGGCTTATGGGAGCTGTTACTGCAATCTTTATGTGTCTATGGAATGGAATGAGGGCAAAATCTCCCGCGAATATATTCCGGAACGCAGACCCGTAGAGAAAATGTTTTAGTATTGAAAAAAGGTAACGTTGCCAGTCTTATCTTTGAGCCAGGACGGACAGAATAATGGAAAATACAGGATAGAAAGTTGGGGCAGTTCAAGGTATATCTTGCAGCAGCTTCCATATTCATGTTACGGAAAGCTAACCATTAACCAGAGGAGGCAGTTATGGATTTCAAGGATGTTATGTACCGGCGTCGGGCAGTCAATTTTTTTGATCCTGAACAGCCTGTTTCAGATGCGTTGCTTCGGGAGCTTGTTGAAACCGCAGCAAATACTCCATCGAGTTTTAATCTTCAGCCCTGGAACCTGATCGTGTTAAGGGAGCCGGAAAGCAAAGGCCGTTTGGAAAAGCTGGCATGGAACCAGTCCAAGGTCAGTGAAGCGCCAGTTGTGTTGATTGTGCTTGCTGATCGCAGTGGGTGGAAGGAAGGCCATTCGGTTGTTGAACGGAATTTTCAGGAAATGGTTAGGACTGGCGCCATGACTGTCGAGCAGCGGGAATGGTTCCTCGGAGCATGCGGCAGCCTGTACGGCGCAAGTGAAGAACGGCAGCAGGCATTTGCCTGTAAGAACACGGGATTCTTTGCCATGTCCCTGATGCTGTCGGCCAAAAATCTGGGTCTGGACACTCACCCTATGGATGGGTTTGATGTGGAAGGGGTGAGAAAAGCATTTCAGATTCCGAACAATTTCTGGATACCCCTGCTCCTTGCTGTCGGATATTTCCGCAAGGATAAGGAGTTGCAGCCGCCAAAATGGCGTAAATCATATACGGATATAGTTGTGAGTTTTTAATTATTTTACAGGTTTTTGCAGGTTCCCTTCGACAAAAGAGCATACCATCTTTTTTCGAAGGGAATCTGGTAATGATGGATACTATGGCTCAGAAAATAGAGAGCGAAGACTTATCTGGTGTTGACAAGGGATTGGTCGCGATGTTTCTTAAAATGTCGCCAGAGGAACGGTTGCGATCCAACGATAATGCAGTGCGCGCAATTCTGGAGCTAAGAAGTGCCTTCAGGAATAAAAAAATCAGCAGGTGCAGATCTCAGTACGTTACTTGAGGGACTGGCGGAGACAGGTGTCGAATTCATTCTTGTTGGCGGTTTGGCTGCGGTTGTGCAGGGCTCTCCGGTTACAACAATGGATGTGGATATCGTTCACAGTCGCTCTTCCGATAACATCACCCGGTTGACAGGGTTTCTCAAATCAATTGGCGCAATTTACCGTCGGCCAGATGATAAAGTTATTGAGCCAACGGAAACCGATTTATCGGAGATGGGTCATAATCTTTTTACGACCAGATTGGGACCTGTTGATGTTCTGGCGTTTATCGAAGAGAGAAAAGTCTATGAAGACCTGCTTGAACATACGGTGGAAATTCCGTTCAGAGGTCATATCATTCGAGTTCTGGACCTTAAAATGCTGGTTGAACTGAAACGGATGTCCAGTAATCCCAAAGACAGGCAACGGCTTTCTGTTCTGGAAGAAACATTAAGACAAATATATCACCAGCAGTGATTAAATGGTTCGGACCGGCACCATGGCATGAGAGCGATCGCTACACTGCGAACTGGCATAATTTTACGTTTTTGATCCCCCACCCCAACCCTCCCCCGCTGGGAGAGGGAGTTTATGAAAAGCGCAGATTATGCCAGTTCGCAGTATATATGAAAATTCAGCTCCGGCAAGCTATATGGAATGGCGGTTACCCACACAAAAAGAGTTTCGAAGCCTTGTGAACTACATCTGTTATTATCCGGCAATCAATGTCATGTATTTTTTTTGGATACGGCTCCAAATAAGTAACTGAATATATAATAAATAAATGGCTAAATATCACATTTCCCTCATGGCTAATGGGGGCGAATTCATGAAAGGAAAAACCCATGTCAGTACCTACAGTAAAGATTTATTCACTCAGCACTTGCAGCCATTGCAAATCCACAAAAAAAATGCTTTCAGACTGTACCATCCAATATGACTTTGTGGACGTGGACACCTTTGAGGGTGAGGAAAGGGCCGCAATTCTGGAAGATGTCAAAAAAATCAATCCCAAATGTTCGTTCCCGACTGTTATCATAGGAAACACCGTAATTGTCGGGTTTAAGGAAAAAGAAATCAGGGCGGCGCTTGGAATGGAATAAACGCCGAAAAACTCCATGAAATGCTCAAAAAGGTTCAGAAGCCAAATCGGTTGACATCATAGTCCGTCGTAGGGTCTGATCCTGTCTTTTGCAGCCATGATCCGTTGTATGGATTGATCGCAGAGGGCATCAAGGGATACACTATCCCGAATGCGTTTCTGAATCTGTTCGAAGGCGGATTCGATGGCTGTGCTCTTGTGGCAGATCAGTATCTGGTCGATTTCAGATGAAAGGGCCTGATCTACGGCGGCATCCAGCGCATAGTGCCTGGTAATGGCTCCCATATCCAGATCATCGGTCATCACCAGACCCGTGTATCGCATTCGGGAGCGCAGCAGATCTCTTGCGATGAAAACTGAGAGGCTGGCAGGCCAGATATTGTCCAGTTTTTCGTAGAGAATGTGGGATAGCATTATGCCGCTGACCCCACTTTTTATGGCTGCTTTAAAGGGGATGAGATCACAGGATTCCAGATCCGCCATGCCTTCCTTGATTACGGGAATATCTATGTGCGAATCCAGAACGGTTCGTCCGATGCCGGGAAAATGTTTGGCCACAGACAGAATGCCGTTTTCTTCAAGCGTTTCAATAACGGCGGCTCCAATTGCCGCCACGCGATGCGGGTCACTTCCAAACGACCTTCCATCCATGATGCCCGGGATATCGGGACGCGTTACATCCAGCACTGGGGCATAATTCATGTTGACGCATATGGAACGGAGTTCCGATGCTGTAACACGGGCAAAATTGAGGGCAGCATCCCTGGTTTTTATGGCCGGATTTCCGGGGAATTCTGAAAAAAAAGGGGCTTTCAGCCGGGCCACCTGTCCGCCTTCCTGATCAATGGCGATCATGAGCGGCGGCTGGCCCGAACTTCTGGCGTAATCCTGAACATCGTTGCACAATCGCCGAATATCATCAGGGGTCCCCAGGTTTCTTGAAAAAAGAATTATGCCGCCAACTTTCAGGGTTCCGATCAAAAATTTCAGGTCTGCGTTAAATGCCTTACCGTCAAAACCTACCATCAGCCGCTGTCCAGCTTTCTGCGCCAAAGACAAAATCATTGTTATTCTCTTTTCTCCAGATTTGGCGGATATTGGGGCGATGTCCAGTGCTGTCCCTCCCACATCAAAAATTGAGAGGAACAGCATTCGGAAATGCTGTCATCTGAGTTCCGCAATTCCTTAATTGGGCGGTCCACCACCGGAGGGGCCACCCATTCCATGTCCCATGCCATGCCCCATGCCTCTGCCTTCAGTAAAATTTGGGTCAATTTTTTTCATTTCAAGAATATGAGTCAGACGTTTCTGATCAAACTGGGACTGAAGATCGGAGACTTCCTTTTGAATGCTTGCGCAAGTTGATGTATCCGGAGTCTGTTTGGTCAGTTCTGCTTGCAATGTCTGCCGCTTTTCATTAATCTGCTGGCGGATATCCTTTGTGGCCAGCAGGAAAGCAGTTCGCTCCGATTCCATTTTTTTAATCTGGTCATCGGTCAAGTTGGCGTTGGCGGCACACATTCCAGGATTTCCGGCACTTTTGCCCATTCCAGCAAAGGCATTCACTCCAGAGCCTATCAGCACTATCACAGCCACTACCACAATCATTCTGGAAAATAAATGTTTTTTCATGACAACCTCCCTTGTTTTTGGTAAATAAAAGGTCACAAACTAAAAAGGTCACAGACCATCAAGCGATTCACCCTCACCCCCACTGGGGTAGGGTGCATAACGAAATCGCAAGTTATGACCATTCACAGCATAACGACTCTGCCCGGTATAAAGCAATTGTTGTGCCACAAGCATTCATTATTTTGTAATGCAATTATTCGTTAATACGCTGAATGCTCTGTAGTGGCGCAATTATAGAGAAAATATTCAATGAAATTATGATCTTCTTTGCATACTTTGCGTCTTTGCGGTGAATTGAAAATGGGTATTTTATATCCAGTATATGGAAGTATACTGCAAACGGGCATAATCTGCACTTTCCTTATGCTCCCTCTCCCAGCGGGGGAGGGTTGGGGTGGGGGTCCAAAAGTGCAGATTGTGACAGTTGGCAGTATAACCTGCTTAAATCGGATATACAGTAGCCGTTTTAAAAAAGGGATTTTTCTTCTTTTTAAAATGGCTACTTCCCGATTTTTGTTATATGTAATCTACCACTACAGGAGGAATTATGAAAAGCACTGTCTATTTTGCAGACCTTCGGTCCACTCACAAGGAAAACCTGGTAAACAAGGTCGGGCGGCTGGTTCAAACTGCGGGACTTGCCGCTGCTGTAAAACCCAGGGATATGGTTGCGGTGAAGCTGCATTTCGGAGAAGTCGGCAACACTGCATTCATTCGGTCGGTTTTTGTTCGGAAAATAGTTCAATTGATCAAGGCGGAAGGCGCAATTCCCTTTCTGACTGATGCTAATACCCTGTATGCCGGAAGCAGGAGCGATGCACCGTCCCATCTGTTGACTGCCCTTCAAAATGGTTTTTCCTACGCATCTGTGGATGCTCCCATCATAATTGCGGATGGACTCCGGGGAAAAAGCGAAGTTAAAGTTGATATTGCTCAGAAAAATTTTCAGCACGTTTATGTCGGGGCTGAAATTGCACAGGCGGATGCCATTATTTCAATGGCGCATTTTAAAGGTCATGAGCTGTCTGGTTTTGGCGGAACCATTAAAAATCTGGGCATGGGATGCGCCTCCCGAAAAGGCAAACTGGCCCAGCATTCCAATCTGTCGCCGGCCATCAAGCAAAAAAAATGTATCGGGTGCGGAGACTGTGTTGCCCACTGCTCTCAGAAAGCGCTGTCCGTGGTGGAGGAAAAGGCGATCATGGATACCCAGAAATGTATTGGTTGCGGCGAATGTATTCTGATCTGCGCACAGGAGGCAATCCAGATCCAGTGGAATCAGGCTGTTCCGGTTTTTATGGAAAAGATGGTGGAATACACGATGGGGGTTTTGAAAGGTAAAACGGGAAAAACGTTGTTTGTCAATTTTATCACCAATGTTTCCCCTGCCTGTGATTGCTATCCCTATAGTGATGCGCCCATCGTCAGAGATATCGGTTTTACTGCATCCACAGACCCAATTGCTATTGATCAGGCATCTGCTGATCTGGTCAACCAGGAGACCGCCGTCCCTGGGTCGTGTCTAACCCGAAATACCGGTGCAGGCGAAGACAAATTCCGGGGTGTATATCCGGAAGTTGACTGGCCTTATCAGCTTGAATATGCAGAAAAGATTGGGCTGGGTTCAAGGGATTATACGCTGATTACTTTATGAAAAGTAGAGTTATGAGCATTTAATGGGCTTCAGCCCAGTTCTTTCCAGAGGCGATATTGACCTTTAGCGGTACTTTCAGTGGCCACACGCCTTCCATGATGTCCCGGATCCGGGTTGTAACTGTTTCCATCTCATGTTCCGGGACTTCAAACACCAGCTCGTCGTGAACCGTCATCAGCATGGCGGCCTGGAAGCCTTTTTCGGAAAAATCGGCATCCATCTGAATCATGGCCAGTTTGATCAGATCAGCAGCAGTCCCCTGAATCGGGGTGTTGACAGCAATCCTTTCTGCAAAACCCCGGACATTGGCGTTTTGACTATTGATGTCCGGAAGCAGACGAATTCTGCCCAGAATCGTGCTGGTTTTCTGCGTTTGCCTGGCCAGTGCAATGGTTTGCTCGCTATAGTCCCGAACGCCCTGATACCTCTTGAAATACTGATCAATATAGGCTTTGGCCATTTTCTGGCTGATTCCCAGCTCCTTGGACAGGCTAAACGCCCCCATGCCGTAGAGGATACCGAAATTGATGATCTTGGCTTGCCGCCGAAGCTCTGGAGTCATCATGCCTGGAAGTCCACCGAAGACCTCTGAGGCGGTTCTGGAATGAATATCTTCATCTTTTATAAACGCATCAATCAGCAGTGAATCTTCTGAATAGTGCGCCAGAATCCGGAGTTCGATCTGGGAATAATCAGCGGCTATCATAACCCAGCCCTCCTGCGGGATAAAAGCGCTACGGATCTGCCGGCCTTCTTCGGTGCGAATGGGGATGTTCTGAAGATTTGGGTCCGAGCTGCTAAGCCTGCCTGTGGCGGTGACTGTCTGGTTGTAAGAGGTGTGAATCCTGCCAGTATCCGGGTGAACCATCTCCAGAAGCGCGTCTGTATAGGTGGATTTCAGTTTGGAAAGGGTTCGATGCCTCAAAACGAGATCCGGCAGCTCATGGTGGAAAGCAAGTTGTTTCAATACATCCACATCCGTTGAATAGCCTGTTTTCTTCTTCGTCTTTTTTTTGGTATCAAGTTTGAGTTTTTCAAACAGGATATGTCCAAGCTGCTGATGGGACTGGATATTGAAGGTTTCTCCGGCAGCCGCGTAAATCCGGGTTTCGATGTCCGAGAGCTGGCCCTCAAAGGATTTGGACATAAGCCTCAGCCGGTCGCAGTCAACACAGACCCCGCGCATCTCCATTCGCATCAGCACCCCGATCAGGGGGATTTCCACGCTTTCAAGCAGATTAGTCAGACCTAGGGATTCCAGTTTGGGGAGCAGAACATCTCTTGCCATCAGAGCAATGTCAGCATCCTCACAAGCATATTGTATCGCAGATTCAATGGGAACCGTCTGAAATCCGGCATGAGCGCCTTTGCCGGTGACTTCCTGAAAGGTTATGGTTTTATGGTTGAGGTGATCCAGGGCAATCTGATCCAGGCTGTGGGCCCTAAGCGATGGGTTGATGAGATAAGAGGCCACCATATCGTCAAAAACAACCCCTTGCAGGTAAATGCCGTAGCGGGCCAGCACAATGGTGTCATATTTGATATTCTGACCGAGTTTGGGAATTGCGGGATTTTCCAGTATGGGCTTGATGGCGTTCAGAACTATATCAATATTCAGTTGAGCCGGCGCTTCCGGGTAATCATGGCCAACCGGAACATAAAATGCGTGGTCGGCTTTTACGGAAAAAGACAGACCAACAAGTTTGGCCTTCATGGGGTCTGTGGATGTAGTTTCGGTATCCAGGGAAAGAATTTGCGCGCCGGACAGGTTTGAAACCAGTTGATTCAGCTCTTCAATGGACATCACAGCAGCGTAGTGTTTCCGGGTTAAGTCTGCAGGAACCGGGTACTCCTGCTGCAGTTGCCGGAATTCCAGAGTCTTGAAAAGCTTAGCCAGTACTGCTTTATCCGGGGTGTTTGCCTTGAAATCTTCCAGGCGAACTGACAGGGGGACATCAGTTTGAATGGTTACCAGGGACCGGCTGAGAAATGCCTGCTCCTTATGGGCGAACAGCTTCTGACGAACAGATTTTGAAGCAACCTCATCAATTCTCTCATAGACCTGGGCCATACTTCCAAAAGTTTTAATCAGGGACAGCGCGGTTTTGGGGCCGATTCCCGGTACTCCGGGAACATTGTCGCTGGTATCTCCCGAAAGCCCCATCACGTCAATGATCTGTCCGGGTTCCAATGCATAAGTCTTGCGGACTTCTTCAAGGTTCGTGACCTTATCCTTCATGGGATCCCATATCGAAACGGTATCTGTCACAAGCTGAACAAAATCCTTATCACCCGTGACCATGACCACCGAAAAACCGGCCTTTTCCGCCTGGGCAGCCAGGGTTCCGATCAGATCATCGGCCTCAAAGCCCGGCAGTTCGATGACTGGAAGCCGGAATCCTTCAGACACTTCCCGAATGTAGGGAAGCTGAAGCCGCATGTCTTCCGGCATGGGTGGGCGAGTGGCCTTGTAGTCCGGGTACATTTCATGCCTGAAAGTTTTTTCCTTGCTGTCAAAACACAGGGCAATGTATTCAGGGGACCAGTCATGAAGGAGTTTGATCAGCATTCGGGTGAACCCGAATACAGCGTTTGTGGGAAGTCCCGATGAAGTGGATAGCCCCCGAATGGCGTGATAGGCCCGGTGAATGGTGGCAGTGGCATCAATCAGGTATAATACGGGTTTGGCTGGCATGGAAGGTTTCCAATCATGGAAGTCTGATGGCTGCAAAAATGATGCCAGGGTGAGCTGATGCATCTTAATAATCGTTATAGTCCGATGCTTTCCGCGATGCCAGACATGGCCTTCAGGCTTATGACTACAAAGTCCGAAAGAGGAATCCCAATGGTTTCGCATTCCATGATGATATCGCGACTGACAGACCGGGCGAAATGCGGGGTTTTCATGCGCTTGGTAACCGACTGCGGCTTGACGCTGGCGATTTTTTTGTCCGGATACACCATTGCTGTCGCCGCAATCATGCCGGTAATGGTTTCAGCGCAAGCCAGCGCATGGTCGAAAACAGTGGTGCGTTCAAGGCCAAGTCCTTCGGCATTGTGTTTTTGAATGGCATCGGCAATGGCCGGAGATATGCCATGATTCAGAAGAAGTTCTGCGCCTTCCCGGCCGTGCCGTGAAGGATCACCATCAGTGATTTCATAATCAATATCATGAAGCAGCCCTGCTATGGCCCACATTTCCGGGTTTTCGTCAAATCTTGGAGCCAGCTCACGCATGATGGCTTCAGCAGCCATGCAGTGGAATACCAGTTTTTCATTTTTCAGGTGCGTTGTCAGCAGCAGAAAAGCATCTTCACGCGAAATACCCGGTTCGGTATGGGTTGACATCATCGTACTCCTATATTAATTTATCGCGGAGTTGGGGCGACCGGCCGGTCGCCCCTACTATTAAACCACGAAACACACGAAAGACACGAAAAAATGTTCTTCGCGCTTTTGAACCTTTGAAAGCACCATTGCAATACACTTTTCATGTAACAACGATCAAACGAAGCTATCAGATGATATGAAAGAAAAGTCCATTCTATCCCCATACAAAGAAAAGCGCCGTATAGCAAAAGAAAGTCCCTGCTCCTGCTGCGGCAAGCATCCGCCGTTCTGCTGGAGATGTCGGTGCGGATTCTCCATCTGCCAGAACTGCATGGAGAAAAACTTCTGGGGAATGTCCTGTAATGGTATTACCTGGCAGTGTCCGGATTGCGGAGATCAAAACGGCTATGGAAACCAGTAGTGAAAATCCGATACATCTATCCTGCCAGGCCGCAGACATTACACCGGCCATCCGAGCCAATGGCACCGACGCAGCTTTCATCAAGGCAGAGTTTTCGATCTTCCCACTCTGAGTCCTGGGGTTCAAGAACTTGATCTTCTGCAGAGGGATGCTGAATTTCTTCATGAACACCACTCATGCTGCTGGATCGGTCTGAACCCACATGGGCTTTTGTATCCGGCAGCCCGCAAACCATGCATCCGCCATCAGCGCCAATAACGCCGATACAACTGTCGTCACTGCAAAGCCTTCGGTTTTCCCAGTCGAGGTCTGTAGGGGTGTCAGAGATGTTTTCGGGAGCGTCAGTCGTCATGTTGGAGTTCTTCTTTTCGGGTTTTGTCCTTTGACTCTTTTACGGTTTCGTCAACGGTATGATAAATGGACTTAAAAGATTCGGAAAACCCGCTGGGAGAAATCCGTCCGGTCTCAATAAATTTGACAACAATTTCCTTTGTTGTTTTCAAAATATGTTCATCCATAGAACTCATGATGATATGCACCTGTAATAAAAAACGGCTGAATAATGAATTGGGTTTGGCTTTATGGTTGTTTCTAACTGGATACAACGAAATCCGTCTAACGAGTAAAGTATCGCATTGAAGAGCTTTAGTTCTATTTCCTCAGCAGTCATTAAGGTGTCGGGGTTGGCGTTGGTTTCGGTGTTGGTGTTGGCGTTGGTGTTGGCGTTGGCGTTGGTGTTGGTGTTGGTGTTGGTTTCGGGGTTGGGGTCGGCGTTGGGTTTGGGGACTGATTCACAAAAATTGTTGTTGATGCGGATTCGCCACTTTCAATACTGACCCGGACGATATCCATGCCAGCAGTAGAACCGGATTTATATATGGCAGTTGCTGTTCCAGAAACATCCGTTATGCTGTCTATAATCGTAAGCGTGCTTCCAGAGATATTTCGTGAGATTTCAAAAATAACTGGATAACCGGAAACAGGGTTAGATCCAGTTCCTGAAGTTACAGTAGTTCCTGTTGTGGTTGAGGTTCCAGTTGTTTTCGTGTCAATCAGGGTGGCGGTAATCAAACTGTACTCGCCGGTAAACACAGATGTTTGACTAGCTGCAATGCTTAGTTGCAAGTAATTTGCGTCAATATTTTTTGTGGAATCGCAGCCTGCAGCGGCAACGATCATCAGATAACAAAGGCAAAACATGCAATAATGCTTTTTAACCATTCGATTTCTCCATAATGAATTGTGATATTGTTATGTGCAGGCATTGCTGTCTCATGAAAAAAGTTTGCATAAAACAAGTTGGTTAGCGTGTGGTTTGCGCCATTTTTACACGATAAATGGAATAATAATTTTGATTCCACATATGCTCCAAATGCATAACCATAGGCCTGTTTTTTCTTTTTCATATATGATTCAAAACAGAACCATCTGTCAAGCATGAATTTGCCGAACAACTGCAACAGTCGTATCAATAAAAAAGGCAGTGGAATTTATGCGAAGTTTTACAGCTTATGATATTTTTCAGCGAAACGCAGCTATAAATGGTAGCCGGAAGCGCACTGGCCTGTAACAGCACCACCTTTTCAGATTTCCCGCTGCAGGTGAATGCTCTGGCAGGGAATGCAACAGCGGGGAATCGAAAAAGGGAAAGCATTGCGATCCTAATCATACGTTGGAATCTCGCTGGTTTCCAAAACAGCCAGATTGGAAACCAGCGGAAAAGCCATGAGGATGGCCATTTAAAGAATACTCTCTGAATGTGGGCCACCAATGACAGGCACAGGGCCTTCCATTCGTGCGATGAAATTGTTCCGCAATGGGCTATGGTGTTTTGCTTGTGGCGGGTGCGGGTGCAGGTGCTGGCGCAGATGCGGGTGCAGGTGCTGGCGCAGATGCGGGTGCGAGTGCTGGCGCAGATGCGGGTGCGAGTGCTGGCGCAGATGCGGGTGCGAGTGCTGGCGCAGATGCGGGTGCGAGTGCTGGCGCAGATGCGGGTGCGAGTGCAGGTGCAGTTTCGATGACGAAGCGATCTTTGTTGGCTTCCCAAAATTTAGTGCCGATACCCTGAACGTTTACGATGTCTGCCGCTCGTTTAAAAGGACCATTGGTCTTTCGGTATTCTATAATTTTTTCAGCCAGTTTGGGGCCAACTCCCTTTACCTGTTCTAACTCCTCCGCTGTCGCGGTGTTCAGGTTTACGACAGCGGTGTTAATTTTGGTTTTCTTCATCCCCTTGTCCTGAGCTCCTGCCACCGCCACCATCATGAACCCAACAGCCACCAGTACCACCATTGTTAAACTTATGTGCATTCTTTTCATGGTTCCACCCCTTGTTTTTGGTGTTTCCAACATTGCGTTGCCGGCATGGCACCCATTCATACAACATCGGATAATTTAAAAACATTCATTCTGTATTATGCCATGTTCATGATTAATGTCAACCAAATTAATTCACTACGAATTTGTTCTGAAATCAATAGGTTCCCTCTGCTCCCTCTTTTTGCTTCTTTTCCTGCCAGGTCTGTGACGGAGTTTGGCCTTGAATATAATAAGCAAAAGGTATATGGTGCGAACATTTGTATTTTTCTTTTTTGAAGTTATGACAGCACGGGTATGCCGTGTCAGGGGAGATGGGTGGGAATGAAACAGCAATACACTATTCTAAAAAATCATGATAATAGCCGGTTGATTATTCAAGAAAAAGGTGAACTGGACAAGGATATCTTCACGCTGCTATGCGAGGAAAACTATGATGATGCAGTGATTTCCAATGCCGTTGCCACGGATAGAGAAAAGGTCATCGCAGTTCTCAGAACCAAAAACATGTACCCCCCCAGGGGGCATGCCGAAAAGATTGCCGATATGGTGATTGATTTTTATACAGCCAATAAATCCGAGCCCATGGATATTTCCATTGATGAGCCAGCAGTGTCATCCAAGGAGATACTGACTGAGGTATTCATGGGTATTGAGGCAGAAGCTGAAATTATCGATGATCTGCTCGAAGAAGACTTCGATGGGGACAGCGATGATTCCGATGAAATCAAGATTGATTCCACCATCAAGATTGCCGATGAAGATGCTGCTGATATCGAAGATGAATTGTAAGTGGATGATGAAGTCTGGAAATTTTTCATGGTAAGTTACCGTAACCGAAACGCCCAGAAAGGAGTGAAATTTCTATGGATGTAACGCGAAGGGATTTTATTAAAATTACCGGCGCTACGGCTGCAGGTCTTGCAGTCAGTGGTGGTCATGGTTTTGATCTATCACCGGTCAGAGTCCATGCTCAGATGTTGAAGACCAAGTATGCCAAAGAAACCACCACGATATGTTGTTACTGCGCGGTGGGCTGCGGGGCCATTGTACATACCAGTAAAAAAGGGGACGGACGGGTCATCAACATCGAAGGTGATCCGGACCATGTCATAAACCGGGGAGCATTATGTTCCAAAGGAGCTGCGCTGGCCGGGTTGGTTGAAAACGAAAACCGGCTTCTTAACCCCATGTATCGTGCGCCTTATGCGACAAAATGGCAGGAAGTTACCTGGGAATGGGCCATTGACCGCATCGCAAGACGTGTCAAAGCCACGCGGGATGCCTCGTTTACAGAGGCCAACGCCTCAGGGCAGACCGTCAACCGTACAACGGCCATAGCCTCTGTCGGAAGCGCCGCCATGGACAATGAAGAATGCTGGATTTATCAAGCCATGCTGCGTTCCCTAGGGCTGGTCTATATCGAGCATCAGGCCCGAATCTGACATAGCGCAACTGTTGCGGCTCTGGCAGAGTCGTTCGGACGCGGTGCAATGACTAACCACTGGATCGACCTTAAAAATAGCGACTGCATCCTGATTATGGGAAGCAATGCTGCTGAAAACCATCCCATATCCTTCAAATGGGTGACTGAGGCCCAGAGAAACGGTGCCAAGGTCATCAACGTTGACCCCCGGTTCACCAGAACATCCTCAAAAGCGGATATCTATGCGCCGCTTCGCTCCGGAACCGATATTGCTTTTCTGGGCGGGATGATCAAATACATTCTGGATAACAAGCTGATTGGCGAAGAATATGTTCTGAATTACACTAATGCCGCTTTTCTGGTAAACAAGGATTTTTCATTCAACGACGGTCTGTTTTCCGGCTGGGACTCCAAAATCAAGAAATATGACAGGGTGACCTGGACATTTCAACTGGATGAAAAAGGTGCACTCTTAAGGGATTTGACCCTGAAGGACAGTCAGTGCGTCATCAATCTTTTGAAAAAACATTATGACCGCTATGACCTCAAGCTGGTTTCCAAAATTACCGGTACCACGGAAGCGGATCTGCTGGAAGTTTATAAAACCTACGCAGCCACCGGTGCCAATAACAAGGCTGGTACGATCATGTATGCCATGGGCTGGACACAGCATACAGTGGGCGTTCAGAATATTCGGACCATGTCCATTATTCAGCTCCTTCTGGGGAACATGGGCATTGCCGGCGGCGGCGTAAATGCGTTAAGGGGGGAATCCAATGTGCAGGGATCAACGGACCAGGCTCTGCTGTTTAATATCTGGCCCGGCTATATTCCCGCTCCGAGTGGGAAAATGGCAAAACTGGATGATCTGCTAAAGCGCAGAGCCCAGAGCAAGGATCCGCTCAGCCTGAACTGGTGGCAGAACGAACCCAAATATATCGTCAGCCTTCTGAAATCTTTTTTCGGAGACAAGGCTTCTGCTGAAAACGAATTCGGATATCCCTGGATGCCCAAACTGGATGAAGGCAAGCCTTATTCCTGGCTGGATATCTTTGATGAGATGTTCAAAGGCAGTATCAAAGGTTTCTTTGCCTGGGGTATGAATCCGGCTTGCAGCGGCTCCAATGCAGGAAAAGTACGCAAAGCTCTGGCCAATCTCGAATGGATGGTAAACGTCAATCTCTTTGACAATGAAACCGGTTCTTTCTGGCATGGCCCCGAGATGATTCCAGAGAATGTGGCCACGGAAGTCTTCATGCTTCCCGCCTGTGTCTCGGTTGAAAAGGAAGGCAGCATTTCCAACAGCGGGCGCTGGATGCAGTGGCGGTACGCAGGCCCCAAGCCTCTTGGTAACAGTCTGCCGGATGGCGACATCATCATGGAACTCGGTTTGAAGCTGAAAGAACTTTACAAGGAAAGCGGCGTATTCCCGGATCCGATTCTGAATCTGAAGTGGGACTACATGACGGACCACAAATTTGATCCCCATAAGGTGGCCAAACAGATCAACGGTTTTTTTGTCAAGGATGTCAAAGTCGGCGACCAGGAATTCAAAATGGGATCTCAGGTGCCCAGTTTTGCATTTCTTCAAAACGATGGGTCCACATCTTGCGGCAACTGGATTTACTCCGGCAGCTATACGGACAAAGGAAACATGGCGGCCCGCAAAAAGCAGGAGGATGCGCCAAACAAAATTGGCCTGTATCCGGAGTTTGCCTGGGCATGGCCAGTGAATCGCAGAATCATTTACAACCGGGCTTCGGTTGATCCCAAAGGGCAGCCTTATGACGAAAAACGCTGGGTCATCCAATGGAAGGACGGTAAATGGATTGGAGATGTTCCTGACGGACCTGCGCCGCCGCTGATCGGCGCCGATGGTCAGCCTGATCCCAAAGCCAAGCATCCGTTTATCATGACCGTTCATGGTTTCGGTCAGATTTTTGGACCTGGATTGCTTGACGGACCCTTTCCGGAACATTACGAGCCAATGGAATGCCCGGTGGAAAAGAACTTCATGAGTTCCCAGTTTACCAGCCCCACGGCAGCGGTTTACGGCACCAGCGCCGATACCTTCGCAACCTGCGATCCCAGATTCCCTTATGTGGGAACGACCTACCGGGTATCCGAACACTGGCAGACCGGCCTTCTTACCCGTCCCCAGCCCTGGCTCATGGAACTTGCGCCTCAGATGTTTGTGGAAATGAGCGAGGAGCTTGGCGCCCTTAAAGGCATCAAGAATGGCGAGCGGGTCAAGGTGTCTTCGGCGCGCGGATCACTGGAATGTACGGCGGTTGTAACCAAGCGGTTCAAGCCGATGAAGATTGCCGGAACCGTTGTTCATCAGGTGGGGATGCCGTATAATTATGGGTGGCGATGGCCGGCCAGCGGCAAGGAGGAAAGCGCAAATTTGCTTACCCCATCCGCGGGTGATCCCAATACCCGAATTCCGGAAACCAAAGCTTTTATGGTCAATGTAACCAAACTATAACCGGAGGTGGAGCCCATGAGTAAGGTATTTTTTGTAGATACGACAAGTTGTACCGCCTGCCGGGGTTGTCAGGTGGCCTGCAAGCAGTGGCATAACCTTCCTGCGGAAATGACCACCAACCGGGGGACGAATGAAAATCCTCCGGATCTGTCTTTTGACACCTACAAGGTCGTCCGTATGCGGGAAGAAGTCATCAATAAAAAGCTCAATTGGCTGTTTTTCCCGGAACAGTGTCGGCACTGTATTTCGCCGCCATGTCTGGATACTGCCGGCGATACCAGAGCCGTGTACAAGGATGATGTTACCGGGGCGGTCATTTATACAGCAGAAACCCGGTTTCTGAATGCTGATGATATTATCTCGTCTTGTCCGTACAATATTCCCCGAAAATCCGCAGATGGAACCCTGGCCAAATGCGATATGTGTAATGACCGGGTTCACAACGGGCTGATTCCCTCCTGCGTGCAGACATGTCCGACCGGCGCCATGAATTTTGGGGATGAAAAAGAGATGAAGGTTCTTGCGGCAAAGCGACTGGCCGAGGTAAAGGCTAAGTATCCGGAGGCAAAGCTTCTGGATGCGGAAGATGTCCGGGTCATTTATCTGACTTTATATGATCCCAAGCTGTACTTTAAATATGCCGTGGCGTCATCTTCGGAAGTAAATCTGACGAGACACCTGGCCTTGAAGAAGATGTTCAGGCCACTAACGGACATTGCCTCACGGGTGCTTCAGGCATAGCGATTGTCAATTCATAGATGGAGATAAGACGGGGTGATTCAAATCTTTTCGATTGGAATCACCCCGTTAATGTTGTGTCAGGTAGAAACGCTCACGGCATGATCTATGCCGCCCCCATGAATGAAAATTGTTTCTCACGCAAAGGCGCAAAGAACATTTTTTTCGTGTATTTCGTGTATTTCGTGGTTTAAAAGTATTTTCACGGTAAAAAACGACCTGTTGAATTATGGCGGGTTATATGAAGGAAATTACTGATTATGTCCGATGCTGATGCAGCCAAAGAGCGGATTAGAAAGGCATGCCGGGAAGTAACGACTGCACGTCCGGTCTATACGGAAATCCTGAAATTCTACGAAGCCGTGTTTCTGGCCCAGGAAGAGTCCAAGAACCATACCAATATTACGCGGATTGATATTCCCGAAGACATTCTGGCGATGAAACTCGCGGAGAAATTCCCGCTGGTGGCTGCGGCGGATTTTGAAATTGATATTGCCGCCTCAACCCATCTTCTGGAAGAACTCTTTGAAATTGCCGGTGCATCAGCATCCGCCGATTTGCAGGAGGCCGCACGGCTGATTTCCGAATCCCTTGGGTCCGGGTCTATGAACCCTAAGGATATCTTCGACCTGGCATTGGGTAAGGACACTTCCGATAAAATCCCATCAGGGGTGTCCGTGGACATGGCCATGCTTTTTGGCTACAACAGTATTAGGCCTTCCCTGCGGTTGTGTTCAGAGCATCTTTCGGCTTCACTGAATGCAGAGGAGCCATGGAGAACCGGTTATTGCCCGATTTGCGGCAGCAGTCCGGGCCTTTCCATGTTGAAAGGGGAAGGAGAGCGCTCATACTTATGCAGTTTCTGCTGGCACGAATGGCTGACTCCCCGGATTTATTGTCCGTTCTGCGACAACACGGACAGCAGCCAGTTGCATTATTTTTTCAGCGATGAAGAACCTGAATACCGGGTGGATGGCTGTGACCGTTGCAGCCGCTACATCAAGACCATTGATCTTCGCAAAACCAGCAGGACGATTGTGCCGGTCGTGGAAGCGATTGCAACACTTCATCTGGATATGAAAGCCGTGCCAGGTAATGGGACGCAGTAAGGTTTTTAAGTTTCCGAATTAAGGGTTTTATCAGAGGTAACACTGCGAACAGGCATAATCTTTCACCGTAGAGCCGGCATCCTGCCGGCTGCAGCAGCTCTGGTCGGCAGGATCGGCCTCTTGGCATAAGAGATAAACCTTGAAAGAGTACGCCCACTTAGGCGATTACCAACAAAGAATACCCCATTGTTTGATTCAAATTTTTTCTATGCCTTGATCATCGTTTCGGCAGACATTTATCCGTATATCGCCGCCATCAGGCAATCGTAGGGGCGAATCTTGTATTCGCCCTATCGAAAGGGCGAATACAAGATTCGCCCCTACGAAATAAACCCAACGGGCCGAAACGATGATCAAGGCCGTATATTCTTTATTGGAAATCAGCTTACTAAGGATAGGATAAGACAATCATGAGTACCCACTCCCTCTGCAAACCACGCCAGTCTGTTTTTGCTGCTGATAGAAGAGCCACCGTTTTAAGCCTTGATACTTTTCTTAAAGGGCAGGTCAACGGTCCTGAGTTTTTCGAGGAGAACTTCTTCACCAACGGTATGCTCACGTTGATGGATCGTGCGTTCCGCCATTTGTGTGGCTCAAGTGTAGGTTCGTCGGTCTTCCAGCTTTCACAGGCAATGGGAGGTGGTAAGACTCACAGCATGATTGCGCTGGGATTGTTGGCGCGTGATCCGGAATTGCGAAGAAAAATTCTCGGAGAGAAAGACCAAACTCCGAGACTCGGCCGCTGCCGTGTTGTCGGCTTCAATGGAAGAAACACTGATGCAGCAGGCGGAATCTGGGGATCGATTGCAGAGCAACTTGGTAAAGCGGAGCAATTTGCCCGCTATGTTTCACCGCTCCTCAATGCACCTGGACCAGAAGCCTGGAAGCAGTTGCTTGGCGGTAAGCCGCTTGTTCTTTTCCTCGATGAACTCCCAACCTATCTGGAATACGCTGTCGCTGTTCCGGTTGGGAATGCCGATCTGGGTGTCGTGACGACCACAGCTCTGGCAAACCTCTTTATTGCGGTTGCCGAGATGGACAAGGTGTGCCTTGTTCTGTCCGATCTGGCAGGAACGAATTTCAGCATCGGCCAAGCCAACCTTGAAGCTGCATTCAACCGGGCGATACAAGGAATCACGTCGGAATCCAGGCGAATCGCTGTCCCGATCACTCCGGTCAATCCGAACGGTGATGAGCTTTACCACATACTGCGCAAGCGCCTTTTCGAGCATGTCGCGCCAGATGTGGAGATCATAAAAGTGGCTGCGGCTTACCGCGATGCGCTTCGTGAGGCAAACAGGATGAACCTGACCACCACCCTGCCGGAAGCGCTTTATACCCGCGTCATTGATGCCTATCCGTTCCATCCGGACCTTAGGGAACTTGTGGGCAAGTTCAAGGAAAACGAAGGATTCCAGCAAACCCGTGGCGTCATCCGTCTCATGCAAATGGTGGTATCCAGCCTTTGGAAGTCGGAGAAAGCGGCGGATATCGACTTGATTCACCCTTACGATATTGATCTGAATCTGGATGAAATCGCTTCCGAGGTCCGCACAATCAATCCGTCGCTCAGTGAAGCTATCGCCCACGATATTGCCCACGGCGGCGATGCGGAGGTTGAGCAAATTGACATAGCCAACGGAAACTCTGATGCCTCAGATGCCGCAAGACTAATCCTTGTCGCCTCGCTTTCAACGACACCCGGCGCCATTCACGGACTTCGGGAATATCAACTTGTTGATTGCCTCCAACGCCCCGGCCGCGATCTCTCCACTTTCAAGGCCAACGTCATAGACAAACTGGCGACCCGAGCCTGGTATCTCCACAATTCTGCTGATGGACGCCTTTTTTTCAAAAACCAGCAAAATATCGCTGCAAAGCTGCGTTCAACTGCTCTGGCGCTTCACACAGAAACAGTGGATCGCATGCTCCGGGAGCATCTTGAAGAATATTTTTCCGCGTCGCTTCGAGATTGCTACCAGGTTGTAAAAGTCCTGCCTCCGCCTGATGAAGTTCATGTCGAGCAGGAAAAGACCACGCTGGTGATCGTTCGACCGGGAGGACAAGCAAATCAGTTGCCAATTTCCGCTGACTGGCAGGCGTGGTGGAGCCAGCAGCAATACAAGAACCGCAGCCTCTTCCTCACTGGCTCGCGGGATACCTTTCAGAAAGTACTTGATTCGGCCAGACAGACTTGCGCCCTGCAAAGCATCGAAGAAGAATTAAAGGCGGAGGATACGCCGTCCGATGATCCCCAATGGCGCGCGCTCGACGCTCTGCACGACCGAGTGGGCCTGCAATTCACCTCGGTGCTGAAGGAAGCTTTCGACCAGATTGTCTATCCTTCCATCAACTCCGCTTTGCGGGCGACCGGCACCGATCTTGCTTTCGCAGGCAATCAGAGTGGCGAAGCAACCATTCGCAAGACCCTTGAAGGAGCGCAGAAATTCACAATCCGAATCGACGACGACAGTTTCCGCAACCGTGCGGAGGCGCGCCTTTTCGGTTCGCCGAAGACCAAAGTCGTCCTGTGGTCCGACTTCAAGCGGGCCGCTGCGGTCAACACCAACTGGCCGCTCCACAAGATTTCCGCCCTCGATGATCTCAAGGTTGAGTGCCTGCGACGCGGAATTTGGCGTGAAGAAGGAAATCACATCCGGCGTGGCCCGTTTCCTCCGCCCGTTCCCGATGTTTCCATCCGCGAACTATCTGAAGATGGTGATGGACACACTTTCCTGAAAGTCGAGCCTCTTCATGCACCTTCCATTGTTTATGAAACGGGAGATGCCGATCCGACTAACGCTTCCAGTCCCGTGCCTACACCGGCCCGCTTTGAAGCTACCGGCTTGCGATACAGTTTTCTCGCCATCGATCCTGCCGATCCTGGCCGTGTCAGTGCGGTGAAGGAATGGACTGCGAAGATCAGGCTTAAATACCAGTTGCACCACCGGGGTGACCATTACGAGGTAGAGTTGCTCGCACTGCCAAAGGCCAATGGGATCACCATTCACTATACCACGGACGGCTCCTCGCCTGCCAGCTCCGGTTTTGCCACATACAACGGGCCATTTCGTGTTTCAGATAATTGTCGCGTTGTATGCGCCAAGGCAGTTGCTTCCGCTTACGGGCTTAATTCCGAGATTGTTCGCGTCCCGATTCCGCAGAAGGGACAAGAAGAGCACACACTGGATCCGGAGATTCCCGCCAGTTGGAATCAACAGACGAAGTTAGATGACTCCGGGGCCGCCTGGGATTTCATTCAGCGATTGGAAAATGCCGCTGGTGTTGCTGTTTATGACATCAGCCTCACAGCCGAGAGCAGCGATGGGCGGCAGAACGTTGAATACTCCGGCGCACGGGAAGGCGGCTACGATGGCGCCGCCCTGAAATCCGTAGCGGTGAAACTTCAGGAAATCGTCAGCGGCGTAAGCTTGCGGATGACCATTGGCTCCCTTTTGTTTCCCACCGGGCAGGCGCTTCTTGATTGGCTCAGGGCCACCAGTCAGCCATTCGACATCGCAAAAGTGACCCAATAAGCCATGCGTCGCGCCACTTCATCTTTAACCCGTAAAGTCGTTGGTCTTGGCTTTCTGCCGGAGGAAGCCCGCCACGGCTTTCTTATCGATATTCCCAAGGGCAGCGGGGGCAATGACATCATCACGATCACCGAGTATCGGGGAAATGATCTTGACAGCCTGGGGGTTCGCTCTGTGGATACTCCGTCGTCCGATGACCCATCGCTGCGTGTAATAATCAATCGCACCCGCTGGCTCGCACTCGCACCGGCGTTCTGGGAAGAGGCCAATCGCCGTCTTTGCGCTAACGGTCTTCCCGCCGCCAAGTTTCAGAAGAATCCCGGAAAGCCGGTGCCGGTACATCCTTCGCTCGGCAAGGAACTCTGCATTCTTTGCTGGGCCGTCGAGGAGGCTTCGCCCGACGACATCCCAAATGCCCTGCGCAACTGGGAGTCGCTGGCTCCCGAAGAGCGATGGTGGCTCTACACCATGACGGTGGCCACCACCGGTCAGGCCATGCAAAAAGGTCTCGGCTGGCGTAAAGCACTCCGGGCCGCCATTGCCGACAATCCATTCGTCAAAGGCGAGGGGTTGTCGCCCAAGGCGCGGCGCGAATTGCTTAGTCATTCCCAACTATCGTTGCCCCTGTAGAGGTTATGTAATGTTCAAGCCTGTATTCACTATAACCGAAGCAATACTGAAAAATCTTACCACCATTGCTTCATCCGTGGTTACTGTGGAAAATGCGCCTCTTATTCCCAAGTGGGAAGTATCCATCCGGCAGGAAGCGCTGCTTCGCAATGCACACGCATCCACGGCAATCGAGGGCAACCCGTTGACACTGGATCAGGTTAGCCAGCTTGCCGCCGGCAGAAACATAATGGTTCAAAGAAAGGCCAAGGCCGAGGTGCTGAACTATCTCAAAGTACTCCAGGATATTCCCCGCATGGCGCGCGATTCCATATCCGAACGAACTATTTGCATGATTCACCGGGAGCTGATGCATGATGTCCTTGACAATTCTGCTGAATGTGGGGTGTATCGGTCTGTCCAGGTTGTCGTGGGCAACCGGCTTACCGGCGTGGTTTCTTTCCGCCCGCCTTCTCCGCGGGAAATCCCAAAACTTATGGAAGAGTTTGCCGCCTGGCACAATGCGCCTGCCGCCGACCGCAACTCCGTGCTTGAAGCGGGGATATGCCATTATGAGTTTGTCAGGATACATCCTTTTGTTGACGGCAACGGCAGAACAGCAAGAACCCTTGCAAGCCTGGTGCTTTTCAGGAGGGGATTCGATACCAAGCGATTTTTTGCCCTTGATGACTATTACGACAGCGACAGACCTGGATATTACCGGGCTTTGCAGTCGGTCAGTCCTGATACGCTGGATATCACACAATGGCTGGAATATTTTACCCGTGGTGTCATGGTGCAGATTGAGCAGGTGCGTCAGAGAATTATCGGATTAAGTCTTGATGTGCAAAAGATGAAAGACTTCGGGCAGGTGGCGCTGACGGAAAGACAGATGAAAATCGTGGAAGCTGTCAATAAAAGTCAAAAAATCACCGCTGGAGACATTGCGGCGATGTTCGGCATTTCCCGTCAGTCAGCGCTCAAGGAAGCCGGTAAACTTTTGGAAATCAACGTACTTACCCCCGTTGGGAAAGGCCGGGGCGCGCACTATATCAGAAAATGACCCGTGGTTGTCGTTTCGGTTGTCGTTTCGGTTGTCGTTAGGTTGTCGTTAATGTGATTTCCAATAAAGAATATACGGCCTTGATCACCGTTTCAGCCAGTTGGGTTTATTTCGTAGGGGCGAATCTTGTATTCG